>NZ_BAAGSM010000033.1:0-433349 GCF_054782435.1 Nocardia thraciensis | reverse complement strand
CATGCAGCACAACCGGATCCGACGCATCCGAACCGGATCACAACCACGTAAGACACGGTCTAAGCCTGCGCCGGTCTCTGTTGGAGATGTCCGATTCGGCTTGTCAGCCGATCGGTGATCAGCGAGTCCAGCGGTGTGATGGCTTCGAGGTGATACCCGAGTCGCATGCACTCCTGGACGCGATCGAACGCATCGGCGTACCTACGCCAGCGTCGGTGGCCGAAAGTGGCATCCTGCGCCTTCTCTCGGTGATTGTTGGTTGCCAATCTGTTCCCTCCGGCGGTGGCGTTCAGCTGGCGATCGTATCGCTAAGGGCGAGAGTGAATCTCGCCTGTTTGTTGTTTGCCCTCGTCATCAGGAACTTCTCTGAAGGTGCTGTCGGCGATCAGAAAACCCCGGCTGTTTCGGGTCGACCAGCCTGCCACGACGCCCGCAGCGGGGTACTCGACCTACGGTTGCGACAGGTTGCGCATGCGGGCGGTGGGGCCACGGGCTTGCAGCCGCCTGGGTTGGTCCCGCGGTGCGCCGGCCTTCCGGCTGGTTCGAGTCGACGTCGGCGGCGTTGGATCGCCGTGCCGGACTGTGTAGATCTGGATGACTTGGTCGACCTGTTCGCGAGTGAATCGGAGGCGGCGTCCGAATCGCGTGTGTGGAATGCGTTTGTGCCGAACTTCGTTCTCCAGCCAGTGTGGCGAAGGCAGACCCAGCGCCTGCGCGACGGCCTCAGGAGAGTACAGAACGGGCAGGCCATCGATGTCGTCGGGCATTGTCTTCTCCATTGGCGAGATTTGGCCGTCAGATCGTGCATCAGGAGGGTTGCTCACGGACGCCATTACGCGGTCGTCCACTCACGTAGTTGATTCGCGATTTGCTTGGCAGTGATGTTGATCGTGTGGCGGTGCCTGGCCGTGCGGTCGGTGAGGATGACGCGGATCGTGCCGTCGCTGGCGATCGTCGGGTTCCCGGTCAGTCGGCGTTCGATTGCACCACGTTTCTCCCGGGCAGTGCGGATGATCAGCGCGGCCGTAGCGAGTGCGTCGCGGTGGCATTGGTGATTGGGAGCCACGCTTACCCGGGTTAGGCGAGGAGTGAGGGTGAATCTTGTGTACCCGGTCGACAACTCGAACGCCGGGGCTGCAGCAACCGTGGGCATTTCTCCCCTTTCTGGTCGTTAGATCTCTTGTGCTGTGGGCGCCGGCCCACGGGGCACGGATGTGATGACTTCTGGTTAGACGTTGCTGACCGTTCGGGTCTGAGCATGCAGGGGCAGCATGGGACGTTGGCCGCGGCCCGAAGCGTTCGTCTGGTCTGAAGGCCTTGCGACTCCCGCGGTTCACGACGTGCGACACAGCGTGACACTTCCGATGCTGCGGTTTCTGTATTTCGTCCCGTGTGTCAAGTACATAGGATCTACGTGCAAGTTGTATCGCATGCGATATCGGGATTGAGTGTCGGTGCACGGTCGCTTCACGCGGTGCCGCAGGGTGAAGCTGTGCGCGCGTGCAATGATGCGGCCATGCCGGTACCGGAAGCCTCGCTGTCTCCGCAGCAGAGGAGGGTGCGCAAAATGAGGCGAGATGCAGTCGGCGCCGCAATTCGGCGTGCACGCGAGGCGGCCGGCATGACGCAGGATGACTTGGCCGAAGCCTCAGGGGTATCGAGACCGGTCATTGCTCGCATCGAGCTGGGGAACAGCGGCGTTCAGGTCGATCGACTATGGGACTTGGCCGAGGCGCTGGCCATGACTCCTTCTGCATTGCTGGCCGATGCCGAACACCACATGCCCATTGACAAATCGCGCCGTTGATCGACAGGACATGCTCGTGAACCGTCCGGAATGTGCACGATTCCGGCTGGTCGGAGTCGCCTTCATTTCGGGCGTCGACCACCGCGGGTCCAGCGTGGAGAAGCGCTGCTAGATCAGGATGCGGATCCGAGCTGCCGACGAACTGTTGGGCGTCGGCCTCTACCTCAACGACTCCCACTGTGTCCGTGGGGGATTCGTACATCTCGGGTGGTTGCTGTTGCTGTAGGTGGTTGTGGAGGCCGCGACCGGGATGTGATCGAACGCCCTACCGCTGGGGTACCCGCTCCGGCCCTCCGGAGCGACCTTGTAGTTGCCACGGCGAACAGTCCGCTAACTCCTTGGTTTACCGAATTTTGCCGAAGCTGTCCCTCAATGCTGTCTCAAGATGGGCTGACCTGGGGTTTTCATAGGCGCCGAGAGCTTGATGCTCTGAGGAGGCCGATCTGGCGTCGTTGTGGACCGTGGAGCGGGGCTCTGGTCGGCGCGCCGACCAGAGGGCGATTCTGCTGGTGAGCACCTTTTTCGCCCTCTAGCCGCCTCGACAGGTGCGCCACCTTAGCTCAGTTGGTAGAGCGCTTTATCCGTCGTGAAAGCTCGTGGTTCGACTCGTCCCAAGGCTCGATTCCGGGGCGTGTGTCCGATCAAGCGTTGGTCGGGCGCGGTTGCCCGGCCTACCGGCCCGCTGCGTTGACCTGCAGTTTTCGCGATCCGCCCCCAATTCGATAGACTCGCGGGGCCGAAAGGCACGCCGCCTTAGCTCAGTCGGTAGAGCGCTTCACTCGTAATGAAAAGGTCAGGAGTTCGATTCTCCTAGGCGGCTCCAGGTCAGAGGCTGTTTCGGCTCTCCGTCACAGCGCATGGCGCGGCCAGTGTGCCAGCCGGGCGGAGAGCTTCCCCTCAAATCACCCGAAGAGAGCGGCGCCTGCTGCCTTCGAATCCTCGGGCTGCGTGTCGCTGTAGATGGACAACGAGACTGCCGGGTCGTGGCCGTGTCGGGCCGCAACAATGTGCACCGGGATGCCGAGTGCGAGCATGAGGGACACCGATGTGTTCCGCAGACCCTTCAACGGGATACGCCGCAGTCCGGGGTGTTGAAACAGGTAGCGGGGTACTCGTGTTGGGTGGGGTGGGGCGGCGCATTCTTTCCGTAGCGCGGATCGCTCATCGACGGTTCGCGTTTCGGAGAGGTAGTCATGAGACGCGGGGTGCGAGGCGTTTTGGTCGCGGTGGTGGCCTGGGTGGTTGGTGCGGTGGCTGTGCCGATCGCGGTGGCTGCGCCCACGACGACCGCGCCCACGACGACCGCGCCGATTCCGCCGAGTGCGCAGGTGGGGTCGTGCTCGACGACTCCCAGTGCGGTGGGGGAGTCTTGTGAGCGGCCCGAGCCCACTCTCGTCGTCAATCCGTCCACCGCCGGACCCGGTACGCAGGTCTCGGTGACCGGCGACTACTGGCCCTGCGTCCGGGTTCGGGTTTCGCCCAGCTGGCCCGGGGGTGCGGTGCAGAGCCTGAATGTCGACCAGGGGTCGTTCGATGCTTCCGTTCCCGTCGGCGACCAGGTCGAATCGGGCTCGTACTCGATTCAAGCCTCCTGTGGGGAGAACTCGGCGGCCCGGCCGGTCAAGATCGTGTCGACGGCGAAACCGACCACTACGACCACCAAGCCGAAGCCCACGACCACCCGGCCGACCGCCGAGATCATCACGGAAACAGGCACGCCGGAGACAACCGATGCGCAACCGTCCATCGTGGCGCGGTCGGACGATGGGCCACGGGGGAACAACCTCATCGGCAGTGCGCTCGCTGTTGTCGCGCTTCTGCTGGCCGTCGGGGTGGCGACGCTCGTCGCGCGGCGGCGCAGGCGGGTGCCCGACGGCACCCGCGCGGAACACCGTGATCCAGGCCCGCCGCGGGTGCGCGTGCGGGTCGTCGCCGAGACGAGCCCGTCGATCCGAGTTCGTGAACTCACCCGGCCCACCGGACCGGCCGTTCGAGTGCGGGTCCGCGTCGGTGAGCCGCGGATTCGAGTGAGGGAGATCCCGCGATGACGAGTCCATCTGTGATCACGGCCCGTGCGGTGCTTTTCGGGCATGCCGCGCGCGAGGTCGTGGAGAGCGAATTGACCGAGCGCCTTCGCGATAACGACATCGAGAGGCTGGCATTCCGGCGGGTGCCCGCGGTCTCCGAGATGATGCGATCGGTGGCGCTGCGTGAAATCGCCAGGGCGGTGGACGGTTTGCTCGCGGTCGACATCGGCGGTATCGCGGTCGCCGGGTGGCGGCGCTATGAGCAGCTCCGCGATGCGGCCGTGCGGACCAGTTCGGGCGGCGTCGAGCAGGTCGAGTTGTACGAACACGAGATCACCCACACCTACACTCCCCGACTGGATATCACCGTCGACGACAATCGGGTGGGCGAATTCGAACTGGAGCTGAACGGCACCGTGCTGCTCCGGCCGCTCACGGCGACCGTCCGGGACGGCAGGCTGGTCGCGCTCGGGCCGGGCGACTGCACCGTGACGATCTCGATCAGCGTGCCCGAACTCGGGCCGATCCTGGAACGCGAACGCGAGTTCCCCGTGGGAATCATGGTCGACCTGCGGCGGCCGATCCCGCTGGTCGGGCACCCGCCGCCCACGTCACCGGCGCGCGGAACACCCATGCCTCGGGCAGCGAGAACGGATCACTGATCGAAGGCCGCCGAGACCGCCGGTCGGCGCATCGCATGTACGCTCGGCCCGGTTCGCCACCGGGCGCTCGGTTCGGCACGAGGCGGTATCGGTTCCGGCGGCCGATCGGCACCCGGCGCGCGGATTGCTCAGCGCGGCAATAGGATTCACGGCCGCTGGGCTCGCCCACAATGTCGGCCCGCGTGGACGGCGGCCAAGGCGGGCGCGGCAACCGGCGCGTCCCGCAACCACTACTCCACGCGACGAGGAGACTTTCGCATGAGCACGCATCCCGTGACGACCGACGGCCTGACCGACCGGGACGTCGAGCACCTGCGTGCGACCGTCGGTATCGCGGTTCGTTCCCGGGACGGCGGCAATCATCCGTTCGGTGCGCTGCTCGCGGGCCCGGACGGCGGGGTGCTGCTCGAAGCCGAGAACAGCGTGGTCACCGGGCGCGATGCCACCGGTCATGCCGAAACCAACCTCGTCCGGGCGGCCTCGGCCGCGTACGACGCGGAGTTCCTGTCGCCTGCACCCTGTACACCAGTACCGAACCGTGTGCGATGTGCTCGGGTGCCATCTACTGGAGTGGCGTCGGGCGCGTGGTCTACGCCCTGGGCGAGGATCAACTGCTGGAACTGACGGGCGCCGACCCGGAGAACCCGACCATGGCGTTGCCGTGCCGCCGGGTCTTCGCCGCCGGACAGCGTCCCGTCTCGGTCGTCGGGCCGGTGGACCTGCCCGAGGCCCGCGCCGTCCACGACGGTTTCTGGAACCGCGGGATGAGGCGCGGGCGCCGCGTCAGCTGACCAGGCCACGGCCTGTGGTGAGGGGCAGGTCGACGGCCGTCAGAAGGCCGGGGCGGGCTGCCACGACCGCCGGGACGGTGCTGACCAGGCGGGCCGCTGTGCCGACAAGGCCCGCCTTGGCGTGGTCGCCGCCGCTGTAGAGCTGGAGGTCCAGTTGATAGTCCGGCTCGCCCTCGATTTCGACTCGGTAGCAACCCTTTCCGGTCGGTTGCGGCCACTGCGGGGCGAGCGAGGGGTGCAGGCGGGTGATGTGCTCCAGCACGAAAACCTCACGGCCGGAGCGTATTCCACTGACCTTGAAGCGGAGCGCAGCGGCGGTACCGGCGGCGATGGTCTGGCCCGCCACCTCGAGCGGCTGCGGGGCCGGAAAGCGCTCGAAATGCTGTGTCACCTCGTCCAATTCGACGTCCAAGGCGGCGGCGAGCTGCCGCACCACGCTGCCCCACGCGAGCGTCAGCACGCCCGGCTGCAGCAGCAGCGGCAGGTCGTCGAGGTCGCGGCCGAAGCCCATGATCTCGAACAGCACCTTCGGGTTGTCATAGGTGGAGTAGTCCATCAGCTCCGAGCAGGTGACCTTGTCGATGCGCTCGCAGCCGCTGGTCAGCAGCAGCGGCAGCCAGTCGTTGGCCCAGCCGGGGTCGATGCCGTTGACCCACAGCGAGGCGCCGCCCGCCTCGGCTGCCGCTACCACTGGGTCGACCATTTCCGAAGGCACTGTGCCGTAAGGGAATTGAAGAAAAACCGGGCTGCTGGACACCACATTGATGCCTGCCCGCAGGAACGTCTTCAGATCCTCGACCGCCTCCAGCAGCCGATCGTCGGCCATGGCGGTGTGCACGATGCAGTCCGGGCGCAGCGCCAGCAGCGCCTGCGCGTCAGTGGTGGCAAGCACGCCCGTCGGCTCGTCCAGTCCGGCGAGTTCGGCGGCATCCCTGCCCGCCTTGTCCGGGCCGGAGACCCAGACGCCGACCAGTTCCAATTCGGGGCGGGCGATGATGGACCGCAGCGCCCAGCGTCCGACATTGCCTGTGCTCCACTGCACTACGCGATAGGTCATCGTGATCTCCTCACAGATCCGGAAGTCCCAGTTCGAGATTCGGGCTTTCGATGCCGCCGTCGACCTCGAGTATCTTGCCCGTGATGTAGCCGCCGGCGCGCGAGCTGAGATAGACGATGGCGGCGGCGATCTCCCATGGTTCGCCGAGCCGGTGCAGCGGCGTATCCGCCTCCATGCGCTCCTTGATTTCCGGTTGCTGCGCAACGACTTCCAGCGCCGAGGTCAGGACCGAGCCCACCGCGATGGCATTGACCCGGATGCGCGGGGCGAGATCCGTTGCGGCCAAACGGGTCCAGTGGGCGAGCGCCGCCTTCGCGGTGCCGTAGGCGAGGAAGCCGCGGCCCGCGGACCGGCCCATCATGGACGAGATGTTCACGACCGAGCCGCCGTCCCCGGCGAGCATGTGTGGCACCGCGGCCTGTGTCAGCGCGTGCGCGGTGGATACGTTGAATCGGAAGGCCTCTTCGAGGAATTCGGGCGTCGTGGTCATGAATGTGTTCGGCATGGTGCCGCCCACGTTGTTGACGACGATGTCGATGCGGCCGAGTTCGGAGGCCGCCGTCTCGGCGAACGCGGTGACGGCCGAGAGGTCGGACAGGTCGCACGGGACGGTGACCACCCGGCGGCCGAGGGCGCGAATCTTGCCTGCCACCTCCTCCAACTGGGCGGCGGTGCGGGCGGCGATGGCGACGTCGGCGCCCGCCTCGGCCAGGGCGAGCGCGGTGGCGGCGCCGATGCCGCGGCCCGCGCCGGTGACGACGGCGACCCGGCCGTCCAGGCGGAAATTGTCCAGGATCATCGGATCTCCTTCTCCGGACCTGAAATTCGGCGCGTGCGTGGAAGATGGTGGCGGTCCGGTGGCCTACCGGCGGCTCCTCCTTCGTGAGGGCCGTCACACGGAGTGTTAAGAACTAGTGCTTAACTGTCAAGAGCAGTTTCTTAACATGCTGGTGAGGCGCTACAGTCCCACTGTGGAGACGGCAAGCGCGCGAGAGCGGCTCATCCTGGCGGCGGAGCGCCTGATCGCCGAGCGTGGCCAGGCCGTGCCGCTGCGGGATATCGCGGCGGCGGCCGGGCAGCGCAATAACTCGGCGATCCAGTACCACTTCGGTTCCCGGGACGGACTCATCACGGCCGTGGTGGAGCACCGCTTGGCGACACTCGAGGTGCGGCGGCTGGAATTGCTTGCGGAACAAGCGGGTTCGGATGCCGAGGAGTCCGTCCACGGACTGCTGGAGGCGTTGGTGTTCCCGATGCTCGAGCTGAGCGCGCGGCACGGCATCGATCATTACGCCCGCTTCCTGGAGCAGATCCGCACGCACGCGGCGGTGACGGATGCGGCGAATCTCGGTAGCGAGCAACGCACTTCGGTGCGAGTGATCATGCGCGGACTCGAGCGCGGACTGCCCGAGCTGCCGGTGCGGCTGCGGCACCGCCGCATGCGATCGCTGCCGACGATGCTGTTCGCCCTGCTCGCCGACCATGAACGGGCGGTGGAGGCCGGTCGCGTGGCGGCGGACGAGCCGACGGCGTGGGGCGAGATCGTCGATATGCTCGCGGGCGCCCTGACCGCGCCGGTCGGCAACGCACAGTCACGGGGCGGTGAGCGCGGCGAGCCGGTGGTCAACAGACCGCCCGCCACAGGATCGTGACCGAGTTTCCTGTCGTACCCACCTGGCAGCATCGGGTCATGACCGACTCGACGCGGCTCGCCGCACCCGTTCCGGTGTTGCGGATCTTCGATGTGCCCAAGGCGCTCGAATTCTATTGCGAATACCTCGGTTTCACCCTGGACTGGGAGCACCGCTTCGAACCCGGGCTGCCGCTGTACGCACAGCTGTCCCGGTCGTCGGCGGTGATCCACGTGAGCGAGCACCACGGCGACGGCACCCCCGGGACGGTGGTGTGGATCGCTGTGGACGATATCCACCGCTGGCATGCCGAACTGGCGGCGAAGGAGTACGGCTACGCCCGGCCGGGTCCGCCGGAAGAGGGCCCCGGCGGACCCGGGTTCTCGGTCACCGACCCGTTCGGCAACGAGCTGCGGTTCGCGCAACCGAACTGACCTGGCGGATCGGAGTCCGCGGCGGCTACCGTGGACGACTGTGGATATCGCGCAGGCGCAGCCGTCCGGAACCCGCGCCGGCTGGCGGTCGCTCGGGCAGCCCGCCTTGGTGGCGGGCGGGGCCGCGGCGGTCGTCGCCCTGCTGCATTTCCGGGACCCGCACGTGCCGGGGTCCTACAGCATCTGCCCGTTCTACGAACTGACCGGGTGGTGGTGCCCGGGCTGCGGGGGTCTGCGGGGCATGCACAACCTCACAGACGGCCGCCTCCTCGACGCCGTGCACAGCAATGTGCTGCTGTTGCCGCTGCTGGTCGGCTTCGCGGTGTGGTGGGGGAGCTGGGCGCTGCGCCGCTGGCGAGGACAGGACGGACGGCTCTTCCCCTTCGCGATCGGTCGCACCCGGTTGTGGATGATTCTGGCGGCACTCACGGCGTTCACGGTGCTCCGCAACACCCCGTGGGGGACGTGGCTGGCGCCCGTCTGACCGTCGCGGCGTGGTCGCTGGGGCAACCGCCGCAAACTGGGCATGCTGACGGTATGGGTGATTCGCTGAAGGCAAGAGTGCGCGAGAAGATGCTGCGGCAGCTGAACGAGGACGGCTCCCCGGACCCGGAGCAGGACGACCCCCGCCAGATCTCGGTCGAGAACGATCTGGAGGCGCTGGAGGCGGTCGCCGACGACGATCCACTGGTCGAACAGCTCGCCGAGCGCTACCTCGTGCCCTGAACCCGCCCGCGCACCCCGCCGATTCCCGCACCCCGCCCGTGTTCCCGCACTGGTTTCAGCTGCTGCACCGCGTGCGTGAACCAACAAGGGGTGCGCCGTTTTTCGGGACGGGCGGGGTGCGCGGGTGGGTTCAGAAGGTGCAGGGGCCGGCGCCCGGGGTGGCTCCCGGAGCGAGGCGTGGGCGGGTCTCCGGGGTCGGATTCCACTGACCGTCCGTGCAGGAGTAGGACCAGCCAGGGCCGTGTTCGACGAGCGTGGCCACCGCCTCGATCAGGCGGTCGACATCGGCGGCGGTGGTGCCGAGGCCGATGCTGGCGCGGAGCGCGCCGTCGACGCCGAGCCGCGACAGCAGCGGGTGGGCGCAGAACCGGCCGTCGCGCACGCCGATGCCGTGCTCGGCCGACAGGTACGCGGCCACGCGGCCCGGCTCGAAGCCCGCGAGGGTGAACGCGACGATACCGACGCCATCGGAGCTGTCCGACCAGATGCGCAGGAAATTCACTCCCGCAACGGTTTTCAGGCCATCGCGGAGCCGCTCGGCCAGGCCGCGCTCGTGCTCGGCGACGGCCCGCTCGTCCAGCGCGCTCAGCGCGTCGCAGGCGGCGGCCAGGGCGGCCACACCGAGCACGTTGGGCGAGCCCGCCTCGTGCCGCTGCGGGGCCGATGCCCACTGCGCGCCGCCTGTGGTGACCTCCTTGACCGCGCCGCCGCCCGCCAGGTACGGCTCGGCGGCGTCCAGCCAGTCGCGGCGCCCGACCAGTACGCCGGTGCCGAACGGGGCGTACAGCTTGTGCCCGGAGAAGGCGAGGTAGTCGATGCCGGTGGCCTGCAGGTCGATGCGGCGGTGCGGTGCGAGCTGCGCGGCGTCGACCAGGATGCGGGCGCCGCACTGATGCGCGATGGTCGCCAGTCGCCGCAGCGGCAGCACCTCGCCGGTCACGTTCGAGGCGCCCGTGATCGCAAGCAGCGCAGCGGGTTTGGTGCACAGCTCGGCGACCAAGCGGCGGATCGTCTCGTCGATGGTGTCGGCGGCGCGCACCACGCGGCGGCCGTGCCGGGTCCACGGCAGGAAGTTGGCGTGATGCTCGATGTCGAGCACCACGGTGTCCCCGGGGACGCAGGAGGCCAGCAGGTTCAGCGAGTCCGTGGTGTTGCGGGTGAAGACGACCACCTGATCGTCGGCACGATTGACCAGGCGCGACACCGACTCTCGCCCCGCCTCGTAGCAGTCGGTGGAGATCCGGGAGGCGTAGCCGGCGCCGCGGTGCACGCTGGCGTAGTACGGCAGCAACTCGGTCACGCGGTCGGTGACCTGCGCCAGCGCGGGGGCGCTGGCGGCGTAGTCGAAATTGGCATACGTGCGAGTTCCGCCCTGTACCAACGGAACTCGCAGATCGCATCCGGAGACGCGGGCTACGGGGGCGCAGGTGTGGTCGAGAATCGCGGTCATCACATCGTCCTTCGGCTCCGGGACTCCGCAGCGAGAGGTGACGGGAGTCCGCGCTTGCCGTGCCCGGTCGGGCAGCGGCCCGGTCGTCACCCGGAGCACCCCACCGCGGAGGAGGGTTGCCGACCAGCTAGCCGGGGCTTGACGCTGGCACTCATGACCTGCCGCCGAGATTGGCAGAAGCGGGCCGATCTTGTCAACCCGCCGCGTTCCCGACCGCCGCGTGAAAATGGCTTGTCCTCGGCGCTGACCTGCGCTGTCATGGTGTGGGTGAGTGTCTCCCTGCTGCTGGGTTTCATCGGGCTCTGTGTCCTGCTTGCCCTCACACCCGGCCCCGACACCTTTCTCGTGCTGCGCTTCTCGATCGCGGGCAGGCGGCCCGGAATCGCCGCCGCCATCGGGTCCTCGCTGGGCGGCATCGTATGGGCGGTGGTGGTGGCCGCCGGGGTGGCCGCACTGCTCGAACAGTCCGCGACCGCCTACCGTGCGATGAAGGTGATCGGCGGAATTTACCTGGTGTACTTGGGAATTCGGACACTGATCGAACATCGGCGGAAGCGTTCGGCCGGTAACGGGGGCGTCGAGCCGGGTTCGGCTCCGCCGCGCGCGGCCGCGGTGCGCTCGGCCTTCGTCGCGGGTCTCGTGTCGTGCCTGTTCAATCCGAAGGTGGGACTGTTCTACCTGGCGGTGCTGCCGCAGTTCCTGACGGAGGTCACCTTCGCCAACGCACTCACCCTGGGCGCGATCGAATCCACCATCGCCGCAATCGAAATGGTGTTGCTGGCGGCGGCGGCCGCCCGCGCGGTAGCGCTACTGCGGAGGCCTCGGGTGCGCGATCGGCTGGAGCAGATCAGCGCGGGCGTACTCGCGGCGCTCGGCATCGGGACGGCGGTGTCGGCGACCTGAGCGAGTCTCGGCGCGTCAGCGGCGGAAATCCGAGCACGATTTCGTTGTGGCGCATGGCGATCGGGCGTCAGTCGAGGCCCTTCGGCCGGTGATAGACGCCGTTGTAGTACAGCAGCGGAGCGGCGATGGGTTCGTCGCCGGTGTTGTCGTGGACCCGGGTGACCAGCCCCACGACCAACGTGTGATCGCCTATCGGAATGAGCCGGTGCACGGTGGCGCGCACCCAGATCGGGGTGCCGTGCAGGATCGGCTCGCCGGTGTCGAGCCGCGTCCACAGCGACTTGTCGGCGAAGCGTTCCTCGGCGGCCCGGGAGAAACGCTGCGCCAGATGCCGCTGGTGCTCGCCGAGGAAGTGCACCACCAGCGAGTCGGCGGCCAGCATGGCCTCGATACTCGACGAGGTGTGCGCGATGTTGAACGAGATCAGCGGCGGGTCGGCCGACAGCGACGCGAACGAGGTCGCGGTGAAACCGACCGGGCCCTTGTCCGCGCCCAGTGTGACGATGGTGACACCGGCCGGGTAGTGCCGCATGGCGGCGCGGTACTGGGTCGCGGTGATCCCGCTCAGGTCGTCGGGCACCTCGTCCGGGCCCGCCGGAGGCGCGGCGCGCTGTGCCGATGGTCGCTTCCCGAACTCGCTCACACCCCCAACCTACGTCTCCCGGGCCGGGAGTATTCCGGGCACGGTGGTCGGCGAGGTAGGTAAGCCCGGCCGGTCCCTGGCGGGGGCGACGTGGTTGGCGAGGTGCGTGTGCCGGGCCGGTCCCTGGCGGGGGCGACGTGGACTTTGAGGTACGTGTGCCGGGCCGGCCCCTGGTGGGGGGACGTGGTCGGCGAGGTGCGTGTGCCGGGCCGGTGCCCGGCGGGGGCGATGTGGTCGGCGAGGCCCGAGCCGGTCTCCTGAGTCCGGGTGCCGGAGCGATGCGGTCGGGCGCGAACTCAGAAGGTGGGATAGCCGCTGTCCAGGCCGAGCATGCGATCGATACGCTCGCGGGTGAGCCGCGCCAGTTCCGGCGTCGATCGATCCGGAACCTGCTGGTGCGCACCGGAATCGCAGATGCGGTCCAGATCGTCGCGGGACAGCGCCAGCAGTTCGGCGTCCGCGGCCGCGAACAACGCGGCCCGGTCGGGATAGGGGCGCTGATCGGCGATCTTCTCCGCCCACGTGACGCTGCAGCAGCATTCGTACAGGGCGTGCACCGCGCGCCTGCGCGAGAGCATATTGAAATGATCCAGGCCGATGCCCTTGTGCATCAACATGGTGGCCTCCGAGAGCCGGGGGCGGCGATCCTGATGCATTCATCATGACCCGCGACCCATACGTAAATCACTGCACCACAGCAGATTTAGCACAGGTGTTACATGCCGCCGGGCTCGTGGTCACGCCGCGGGCAGGGCCGCTACGCTGGGCGAATGACCGATTGGAAGGCTTTCACAGTCGAGAGCAAGGACCATATCGCGCAGGTAACGCTGATCGGCCCGGGCAAGGGCAACGCCATGGGGCCGGACTTCTGGCGGGAGCTGCCGCTGGTCTTCGGCGAACTCGATGCCGATCCCGAGGTGCGCGCGATCGTGCTCACCGGCGCGGGCAAGCATTTCTCCTACGGCCTCGACCTGCAGGCGATGAGTCCGCTGTTCGGTCCGCTGCTGGCAGACAAGGCCCTGGCGGCGCCGCGCACCGCCTTCCTGAACGATATTCGCCGCCTGCAGGCGGCGGTGACCGCCGTCGCGGAGTGCCGCAAACCGGTCGTCGCGGCGATCTCCGGCTGGTGCGTCGGCGGCGGACTGGATCTGATCGCCGCCGCGGATATTCGGCTGGCCAGCGCCGAGGCCACCTTCAGCCTGCGGGAGGCCAAGGTGGCGATCGTCGCCGACGTGGGCTCGCTGCATCGGCTGCCCGGCGTCATCGGCGAGGGCCACCTGCGCGAACTCGCCTACACCGGCAAGGACATCGACGCCGCGCGGGCGGAGAAGATCGGCCTGGTCAACGACGTGCATCCGGATCAGGACGCGGTGCTCGCCGCCGCGCACGAGCTGGCCCGCGAGATCGCCGCGAATCCGCCGCTGGTGGTGCAGGGCATCAAGGACGTGCTCGAACAGCCGAAGGCGGGCCGGGTCGCCGACGGGCTGCGCTACGTCTCGGCGTGGAATGCCGCGTTCCTGCCGTCGGAGGACCTCACCGAGGCCATCCAGGCGGTGTTCGAGAAGCGATCGCCGGAGTTCAAGGGCCGGTAGCGGTGTGACGCGTCATCTTTTGTGATGTGCGCCCACTTCCCGTATTCCTGGTCGGACCGATCGTCTACCGTCACTGCACAACGATCGCGTGTTTCGGACAGGACCGATGCTGAAGTTTGCCGTGCTGGGTGAGGTGCGTGCTTGGCGCGGCGAGAACCAGTTGGATCTCGGGCCCAAGCAGCGCCGCGCCGTGCTCGCGGCACTGCTGCTGCGGCGCGGGCGCTCGGCGACGGTCGGTGATCTGGTCGCCGACGTGTGGGGCGAGCGGGCCACCGCGAGCGCGGTCGGGGCGCTGCGCAATCACATCCTGCATCTGCGCAAGACGCTCGAACCGGATCGGGCCGTAGGCGGGGCGCCCACGGTCCTCGTCGGGTTCGCCGGTGGCTACGCGCTGCGGCTGCCCCCGGCCGCGGTCGACGTCGAACTGGCCGAGCAGTACGCGACCGAGGCCGAGCGCGCTGGCGCCGCCGACCTGGCGCGGGAACGGTTGCAGAGCGCGCTGGCGCTGTGGGCCGGAACGCCGCTGGCCGGACTGCCCGGCCCGCATGCCGAGCGGCTACGGGCCCAGCTCGGCGAACGTCGCCTGAGTCTGCTGGAGCAGCGGCTCGAGGTGGATCTGCGGCTGGGTCGCCACGCCGAGGCGATCACGGAGTTGCGGTCGCTGGCCGCCGAACATCCGCTGCGGGAGAAGGCCCGCGAACTGCTGATGACCGCGCTCTATCACGCGGGCCGCCAGGCCGAGGCGCTCGAGGTGTTCGCCGATACCCGCCACACCCTGGTCGAACTGCTGGGGCTCGAGCCCGGTCCCCGCCTGACCGATCTGCATCAGCGGATCCTGCGGGCCGAGGTGGTCCCGCCGCGCCCCGCCGCGGTGACGGCCGAACGGGTGCGGGCCGCGCAACTGCCCGCCGACATCGCCGACTTCACCGGCCGCGCCGACTGCGTGCGCCGCCTGGTCGACCGGCTCACCAGCGACGGTGGCGGGGTGCCGGTCTGCGCCATCGCGGGCATGGGCGGGGTCGGCAAGAGCACCCTCGCCGTGCACGTCGCGCACCTGGTCCGCGGGCATTTTCCGGACGGGCAGCTGCATGTCGACCTGCACGGGTTCGAACGCCGCACCTCCGCCGCCGACACCCTGGGCGATTTCCTGCGCGCGCTGGGGGTTCCGGAGGGCGAGATCGCCTCGACCGCGCAGCAGCGGGCGGCCCAGTTCCGCAGTCGGCTCGACGGCAAGCGGGTGTTGGTGGTGCTCGACAATGCCCGCGATGCCGAGCAGGTGGTCCCGCTGATACCGGGCACCTCCGGATCGGCGGTACTGATCACCAGCCGGTCCGGCCTGCCCGAACTGACCGCCGCGGCCGGTGTCCGGCTCGACGAGATGTCCGCGGAGGAGGCGCTGGATCTACTGGGCCGCATCGTCGGGGCCGATCGGGTCGATGCGGAGCCCGAGGCCGCCGCCGCGGTCGTGCGCGCCTGCGGCCGGTTGCCACTGGCGGTGCGGATCATCGGGGCGCGGCTGGCCGGTCGGCCGCGCTGGACCATCGCCGCGGTCGCCGAGCGGCTGGCGGACTCCCACCAGCGGCTGGGGCTGCTGCGCACCGGCGATCTCGGTGTCGGCCCGGTCTTCCGGCTCGGCTACGACCAGCTGGAACCGGCGCAGGCCAAGGCTTTTCGCATGCTCGCGGCGCCGGACGTGGAGGATCTGCCGCTCGCCGGCGCCGCCGCGGTGCTGGGGCTCGACCGTGACGAGGCCGAGTTCCTGTGCGAGTCACTGGTGGATCTGAGCCTGCTCGACTCCACCGCCGTCGGCCGCTACACCTATCACGACCTGCTGCGGTTGTTCGCGCGCGAATTGGAGCCGGTCGACGAGTTCGACGCGCTGCCGCGGCTGCTCGACTTCTACCTTGCCACCATGAAAAACGTTGTGTCGGTGTGCAATCCCGGTACCCGGCTGCCGGAGTACCTGAAAATGACACGGGCGCAAGGCATGTCGTTCGCCGGCGGCGCCGACGCGCAATCCTGGCTCAATGCCGAGCGGCGCAATCTGGTCGCGCTGCTGCGGCAGGCGGCCCGGCTGGACGGCCTGGTCCTGGCGCTCGGCGCGGATCTGGCCTGGGCCATGGCGGAACTGATCGACGGCGGGCCGAACGCCCAGGAACTGGCCCGGGCCCTGGAAGACCTGCTGGAGGCGGCGCTGCGGGCCGGTGACCGCGGGCTGGAGTGTCGGGTGCGGGTGGCGCTCGGCTCTGTGCTCACCTACGCGCTGGCACGCATGCGGACCGGGCGCGATCATCAGCGCATCGCGCTGTCGCTGGGCAGCGATTCGGCGGGTAACGCCCGGCTGACGGCGTTCGCGGCGCAGTTGCTGGCCAGCTCCACCCGGATGGGTGTGGAGGCGGCCGCGTCGCTCGCGCACGCCGACCGGGCCATCCGGCTGGCGCGGCGGGTCGGCGACCCGGCGACCGAATGCGCCTGCCTCATCCACGCCGCCAAGACGCTGTCGGACGCCGGACGCATCGAGGAAGCCGTCGAACGCGCCGAGCGCGGGCGGGATCTGGCGCAGCAGATCGGCAATTCGGCGCTGGAGGGGATGGCGCTGCACGAACTCGGCGCCGCGCTCGCCTTCCGGGGCGAGCACGACCGGGCGATCGAATTGTGTACGCGCGCGGTGGAATCGGCGCGCCGCAGCGGGATGCGACTGCGCGTGGGCTTCGCCCTGGCCCGGCTGGCGCATGTCTACATGCTGGCCGGGCGGCTCGAACAGGCGGAGCCGATCGCGGCCGAGGCCGTGGAGAACGTCACCCGCGCGGCGGGACCGCTGCACCGCGGCCGGGCCATGTTGATGCACGGGCTGGTGCTGCGGGGTCTCGGCCGCATCGACGACGCCCGGCGGGTGCTGCGCCGCACGGCCGAGATCGTGATACAGCTGGAGGAAACCGCCCTGGTGCACGAGCGGGTCGACGCGGAACTGGAGGCGCCGGTGGCGGAGATCCTGCGCGAACATCTGGACGCGGTGCTCGCCGAGCGTTCCGGCTCCGCAAGCTCCGCCGGAATGCTGTTCAGTTGAGACTCTGTGTCTCTCGCTCGGTGTGCTGTTCAGTTGAGACTCTGTGTCTCTCGCTCGGTGTGCTGTTCAGTTGAGACTCTGTGTCTCTCGCTCGGTGTGCTGTTCAGTTGAAGCTCTGTGTCTCTCGCCCGGAGTGCTGTTCAGTTGACTCGCCCGTCCCAAGACGCGTCATTTTTTCATCATTTCCGCCTCACTCATCGCGGTGAGCTGGCGAAATGGGGTGGCTTGCGGGATGCGCGACGAGGTGTCGCCCGGTTAGCGTTCCAGGCACGGAATTCGGCCGCGCGGCTTCGGGTCTCGCGGCGGGAGGAGCGGATTCCGTTGCGTCCGCATGCCGTGCGGTGCGGCATCGTCGTTCGGGGGGTCGGCGGTGGCGTCCGCGGCGTGCGGACGCGATCGCAACGCCCGGTGGGAGATTCGCCTCGCAAACCGAATCTCCCACCGGGCGTTCGCCGTTCAGTGCCCGCCCTGCTCCTTCAGCCGCGCGAAGGCCTCGTCGACCAGGGTCTCGGCCTTGGCCCGGCCGTCCCAGCCCTCGACCTTGACCCACTTGCCCGGCTCCAGGTCCTTGTAGTGCTCGAAGAAGTGCTCGATGGCCTTGCGCTCGAACTCCGGGACATCGGCGACATCCTGGATGTGGTCCCAGCGCTTGTCGCCCGCGGGGACCGCGATGATCTTCTCGTCGCCGCCGGCCTCGTCGCTCATCAGCAGCACGCCCACCGGGCGGGCCTCCACGATGACGCCCGGGAACACCGATTCCGGGAGCAGCACCAGGACGTCCAGCGGGTCGCCGTCGGAGCCCAGGCTGTTCTCGATGTAGCCGTAGTCGGCCGGGTAGACCATCGGGGTGTAGAGGTAGCGGTCCAGCCGCACCCGCCCGGTCTCGTGGTCGACCTCGTACTTGTTGCGCTGACCCTTGGGGATCTCGATGGTGGCGTCGAACTCCACGTCATCTCCTTCGTCTGGTGCCTCTGTGCTTGGTGGCGACTCGCCAGCTTGTTCGGGGGAACGCCAGCCAGGTGAGGATAGTGTGGTCGACGGGCACATGGGTGCGGCAGGGACCGGGGCCCCGTGAAATACGCGCGATGCGGCCCTGTCACAGGTGATTTAGGGAGACTGCGGTCACGTGGTAGGTCGAGGTAGCAGGAACATCGGCGGGCTGGCCGCCCGGCGGCGGCGCAATATGTGGATCGGGGTGCTCACCGGTCTGGTCGTCGTGGTGGTGGCCGTCGCCGCGGTGCTGATCGTCGTGCGGCCGTGGACCGCGGAGTTCCGGCACGGCGGCCTGCGGATCGCTGCCCCGCCCGCGCCCGTGAAACCGTTCCCGCAACTGTCCCCGGCCTCGTCGAACGCGCCCGAACCCAGCCCGCAGGGGCTGGCGGCCGCACTCGGCCCGGCGGCCGCGAACCCCGATCTCGGCGCGTTCACCGCGTCGGTGAGCGATCCGGACAGCCGCGCCGTGCTGTGGGGCGTCGACCCCGGCAAGCCCGTCATCCCGGCGTCCACCGCGAAGGTGCTGACCGCCGCCGCGGCCCTGCTGGTGTTGCCGCCCGACGAGCGCGTGACGACGAAGGTGGTCGCCGGGACGAACCCGAACGAGTTGGTGCTGGTCGCGGGTGGCGATCCGACGCTGACCGCGCAGGCCGACGGCAAGGGGTACTACGAGAACGGTCCGCGGCTGTCCGATCTGGTGACACAGGTGCGCGCGTCCGGCCGCACCGCCGACACCATCGTGGTGGACACCTCGGTCTACACCGGTCCGGCCTGGCCCTCGGGGTGGGATCCGGCCGATATCGAGGGCGGTTCCTGGGCGCCGATCGAGCCGGTGATGATCGATGGCGGCCGGAAGGATCCGCTGGTCGAATATTCGCCGCGCACACCGACTCCCGCGCTGGACGCCGGTCGTCGCCTCGCCGTGGAGCTGGGCCTCGATCCGGCCAAGGTGCGGCTGGGCCGGGCCGCGCCGGGAGCGCCGGAGGTCGCGCAGGTGCAGTCGGCGCCCATGCGGGATCGCCTGCGCGAGATGATGATCCACTCCGACGACGTGCTGGCCGAGACGATCGGCCGGGAAATCGCGACCGCCACGGGGAACGAGCAGTCCTTCGCGGGCGCCGCCGCGGCCATGATGACGGCGCTGAACGCCGCCGGATTCGACACCACCGGGACGACCATGCTCGACAACAGCGGGCTGTCTACCGACGACCGGACGCCCGCGCGCCTGCTCGACCGGATTCTGGTGGAGGCGGCCGCCCCGCAGCCCGGACAGCAGCCGGGCGCGTCGTCGGCGGTCAACACCGCAGGATCGGCCGCGACCGGTTCGCCGCTGGCCCCGCTGCTGGACTATCTCCCGGTCGCGGCGGGTACCGGCTCACTGGCCTACCGGTTCGTCACCCGGCGCGACCACGGCGGCGCGGGATGGGTCCGGGCGAAAACCGGAACTCTGTCGGTATCGAGCGCGTTGGCAGGGTATGTGCTGGACAGCGATGGCCGGGTGCTGACCTTCGCGCTGATGTCGAACGATCGGCCTCCGGAGGCGAGCCGACCGGCATTGGACGCCATCGCCGCCGCACTGCGCAACTGTGGATGCTCCTGACGGGTGGATGACTATGACCGGCACCGGTGATGCGGCCCGAGACGACCGGGCGGGCGTCCCCAAACGTTCCGAACAGCTGGTGGTCGACGTCGCGACCGGTCAGCTGACCCATAAGCCCCGCCGTCCCGCGCTGGCCGGAGCGATCGACTGGCGGCTGGCCGCCCGCACCGGATCCGCGCTGGTCCCGGCGGGACCCCGAACCACGCGCTACTCCGCCGAGCAGGTCGTCGAGGAACTGGCCGCCGACTCCGCGCGCGCCGAAGCCCCCGTGCGGGAGATCAGCCTGCTGACCGACGACCGGCCCGTGCCCGCCGCGCGCGTGGTCGACCGGCCCGGCTGGATCCGCGCGGCCGCCGATTCGATGGCGGAACTCACCGGAGGCCCCGCGGGCGAGCGCAGCCGCTTCGCCGGTAAACCGGCGGGTGTGCAGGCGGGCGCGATGCTGGCCTTCCTGTCCACGGCGATCCTCGGCCAGTACGACCCGTTCAGCGGCCCCGACGGCACCCTGCTGCTGGTGGCGCCCAATATCGTCGCCGTGGAGCGGGCGCTGGGGGTTTCGCCCGCCGACTTCCGGCTCTGGGTCTGCCTGCACGAGGTGACGCACCGGGTGCAGTTCTCCTCGGCGCCGTGGCTGGCCGACTACATGAAGCGCAACGTGGAGGTGCTCGGCGAGGTCGGCGACGAACCGCTCGACGAGATGCTGTCCCGGCTGCTGGAGGAGGTGCGCGAGCGCCGCCGCGGCACACCGGACACCGGCGACGATCCCGCCAACCGCGGCGTCCTGGGCCTGCTGCGGGCGACCCAGCCGCCGCCGCAGCGCGAGGCGCTGGACCGCCTGCTCATGCTCGGCACCCTGCTCGAGGGCCATGCCGACCATGTGATGGATGCGGCCGGTCCCGCGGTGATCCCCTCGGTCGTGCAGATCCGGCAGGCCTTCGACCAGCGCCGTCGCCGCCCCGCGAATCCGCTGCAGCGGCTGCTGCGGGCGCTGCTCGGGGTGGATGCCAAGGTGGCCCAGTACGTGCGCGGCAAGGCGTTCGTCGACGAGGTCGTGGGCACGGTCGGTATGCGGCGGTTCAACACGGTGTGGACCGACGCCGAAACCCTGCCCCGCACCGACGAGATCGCCGATCCCCAGCGCTGGATCACCCGGGTGCTGGGCTGACCATGGATCCGATGCCGGGCGAGTCCCGATCGATCCGCTCACCCGGCGACCCGACGACATCGACCGCGCTGGGCCGACCGTCGCGGCGCGAGACGACACCGGGGCCGGAGCCGCTCCCGGAAACCCCGGCGGCACTGGAACTGCGGCACGCGGTGCGGGACTGGCTGGCCCGGTATTCGACGACCGGCGTGGTAGCCGTGGCATTGTCCGGCGGCGCCGACTCGGTGGCCCTGACCGCCGCCGCGGTCGCCGAGGCCCAGGTGGTCGATGCCCTGATCGTCGATCACGGCCTGCAGGCGGATTCGGATCGGACCGCCGCCGCGGCCGCCGCCGTCGCCGAATCGCTGGGCTGCCGCTCCGCCCGGGTACTCGCGGTCGAGGTGACCGGCGACGGCGGACCGGAGGCGGCGGCGCGGCGGGCCCGCTACGCCGCGCTCGACGGCGCCCGCGCGGGCCTGCCCGTGCTGCTCGGCCACACCCTCGACGATCAGGCCGAAACCGTACTGCTGGGACTGGCCCGCGGCTCCGGCGCGCGCTCGATTCAGGGCATGGCCGAATTCGCCGATCCGTGGGGGCGGCCGCTGCTCGGGGTGCGCCGGGGGACGACACGGCGGCTGTGCGCGGAACTGGGGGTGCGCCCACACGACGACCCGCACAACTACGCGCCCGAATTCACCCGGGTGCGATTACGCACGGAGGTGCTGCCGCTGCTGGAGGAGGTTCTCGGCGGCGGGGTGGCGGCCGCGCTGGGCCGCACGGCCGAGCAGCTGCGCGACGACAGCGCGGTGCTCGATTCGCTTGCCGAGCAGTTGCTGACCGACGCGAGTGATGGTCCGTCTCTGTCCGTCGAGACGCTCGCCACTGCGCCCGCGGCGCTGCGCCGCCGCGCCCTTCGGCGGTGGCTGCTCGCCGGGGGCGCAAAAGCGTTGACCGACAAGAATTTACGGGCCGTCGATGCGCTGGTGACGGAGTGGCGCGGGCAGGGCGGAGTCGCCGTCGGCGGCGGAAAGCCGGGGACCCGGTTGGTTGCCACGCGCGAACATGGGAAGCTGACCCTGGCGTTTGCACGATAATGATCCGGTGCCACCGACGCCGCCATCGGACTTCAGCGAAGGGAAACCAGCGCACGTGTACGGGGACGACATCGCGTCGGTGCTGATCACCGAGGAACAGATCAAGGCGAAGGTCGACGAACTGGCCGAACTGATCGCCAAGCGGTATCCCGCCGGAGCTCCCGAGGGTGACCTGCTGCTGGTGGGCGTGCTGAAGGGGGCGATCTTCTTCATGACCGACCTCGCCCAAGCGCTGCCCATTCCGACCCAGATGGAGTTCATGGCCGTCTCCTCCTACGGCTCCTCGACGTCCTCCTCCGGCGTGGTGCGCATCCTCAAGGACCTGGACAAGGACATCGCCGGGCGCAACGTGCTCATCGTCGAGGACATCATCGACTCCGGGCTCACTCTGTCCTGGCTCAAGCGCAATCTCTCCAGCCGCAACCCGGCCTCGCTCGAGGTGGTGACGCTGCTGCGCAAGCCCGACGCGCTGCGGACGCAGGTCGACGTGGCGCACGTGGGGTTCGATATCCCCGACGAGTTCGTCGTGGGCTACGGGCTGGACTACGCCGAGCGGTATCGCGACGTGCCGTATATCGGGACGCTGGATCCGAAGGTGTACAGCGCCTGAGCGTTCGGCACGGCTGTCTCGGTGGGCCGCTGAACTCCGTTGTCTCCGTGCACTTTCTCGGAGCCCGTTCGGCTGTTCCGTGTGATTGTGAGCAATGTCACTGTTTGGGCAGGGTGCCTGCATGTCCGCTTCGTCCGGAGGTTGCTGAGTCGGCCACGGGCTGTGCGTGCGGCGGCGATTGTCGCGTCCAGGTGTCATCGTGGCCGGGATTACTGCTGGTCGAGTGATCTTATCGCCGGGTGGTCCGCTGGACGGCGGATTGGCTGGGTGTTCGCGGAGGCGGTTGTGCATCCATTTCCCCAAGGCAATATGCTGTCAGTAACAAACCTGATGGCTGTTTCTTGGCCTCCTTTCATACTCGGAGGTCTGATCCGGCTGGATTTCCAAGACCGATTCTGATAGCAAGGGGCTATGGACCCGCATTTGCGCGACTTGCGGTATTTCGTCGCCGTCGCTGAGGAACTGCACTTCACCAATGCCGCTCAGCGGCTGCACATCGCTCAACCCACCCTCTCGCGGCAGATCCGCCAGCTCGAGCGCCAGCTCGACGTGGTGTTGTTCGACCGGAACCAGCGCAGCGTCGCGCTGACCGTGGCCGGTAAGGAACTGCTCGAGGGTGCGCGCAAGATCCTGGAGCTGTGGGAGGTCACCAACGTCGCCCTGCAGGAGGCGGGCGAGGTGCTGCGGGTGGGTATCCAGAGTTCGATCGGCCGCGGCCTGATCGCCGATCTGGAGAGTGCCAGCGGGCACCGGCTCGCCCTGCACTCGGCGTCGTGGACCGACCCGTCCAGCGGGCTCGCCGGGCGTCAGGCCGATCTGGCGCTGATGTGGCTACCCGTGCCCGATGCCGGGCGTTACCGCTGGCAGGTGCTGCGCACCGAGCCACGCTGGGTGCTGCTGCCGGAGAACCATGCCCTGGCCGAGCGGGAGGGCGTCGAATTCGCCGATCTGGCCGACGAGCCGTTCATCGCGATGCCGCCGGAGGCCGGGGCCGCCCGGGACTTCTGGCTCGGCAACGACGCGCGCGGCGCCCGGCAGCCGAAGGTCGGCGGCGAGGCCGCGACGGCCGAGGAGCGCCTGGAGGCGGTCAGCCTCGGGCTGGGCGTCTGCCTGCTGGCGGAGAACAACGTCCCGATGTACCGGTGGCCCGGACTGACCGCGCGCCCGGTGACGGGCCTGGCGCCGTGTGAACTGGCCGTGGCGTGGCGGGCCGACGATGATCGCCCGACCATCCTCGATTTCGCCAACCGGGTCCTCGCCGGAGGTTTCGGCACCCCCGAGCCGACTCAGGACTGACCTCCGGCCGTCCTCCGCCAGGGGTGCGCGGCCTCGAGCTGTGCGGCCAGCCGCAGCAGCGTGGATTCGCTGCCGGGCGGCCCGGCGAGCTGTGCGGCCAGCGGCGTTCCGGTGCGCGGATGAATGCCCATCGGGATGCTGAGGGCGGGCCAGCCGACCAGATTCCACAGCGCGGTGAACGGCGCGTACCGCGCGCTGGCGCGGACGTTGGCCAGCCAGCCCCTGCGATGCCAGTCCTTCGCCCGCGGCGGCGGTGCGGCCAGGGTCGGGGTGATCACGACGTCGTGGTGATCGAAGAAGTCCAGCAGCCGGGTCTCGATGCGATCGATCTGCGCCGGGCGGACGAGCCCGGAGCGCAGCACCGCGCGGCCCAGGGCCACATGCCGCCGGGAGCGCGCCTGTAGTCGCTCCGGACGCGGCACCGCGGCGGCCTCGCGCACGGGGTTGGCCAGCCAGCGCAGCGCCAGGGCCGCGAGCACGCCCGCGTACGGCAGGTGCGCCTCCGTCATGGTGTGCCCGGCCGCGACGGCGGTCTGAGCGGCCGTGCGGGCCGCGCCCGACCAGCGGCGGTCCACGCGCAGCAGCGGGGAGAGCGCGGCGACGTCCAGGCCGATGCGCAACGGGGCGGGCGGGTCCAGATCGGCCAGCGCGGGCCGATTCGCCAGCACCGACAGCACCAGCGCGGCGTCGGCGACCGTCGTCGCCAGCACGCCGTTCTCGGTCATGCCGCCCCAGGAGTCGAGGCCGACCTCGGCGGGCACGACGCCGCGGCCCGGCTTGATGCCCACCACACCGCAGCAGGCCGCCGGGATCCGGACCGAGCCCAGGCCGTCGTTGCCGTGCGCCACGGGCACGAGCCCGGCGCCCACCGCGGCGCCCGAGCCGCCCGACGACCCGCCCGCGCTGTAGCGAATGTTCCAGGGCGAGCGCGTGATTCGCTCCGGGGTGTCGGTCGCGCCCCACAGTCCGAACTCGGGCATCTCGGTGAGCCCGACGACCACCGCGCCCGCCGCGCGCAGCCTCCGCACCACCGGATGATCGGAGCGGGCGGGCTGCCCGGCGCCGGCCGCCGAACCCGCGAGCGTCACCTCGCCCGCGACATCGATGTTGTTCTTGATCGCGATCGGCACGCCCGCCAGCGGCAGGGCCTCGAGGTCCGGACGGTCGGCCAGCGCCCGCGCCTCCTGGCGGGCCCGTTCGGTGCGAACGAGACTGAAAGCATTCACTTTCGGATTACCGGTGCGGATGCGCTCCAGGGCCGAGTCGAGGATCTGCTCGGGCCGCGCGGCGCCGTCGCGCACCGCCGCCGCGATGGCGGTGGCCGTGGTCGGCTCCGGCGTGGCCTCCGGCTCCTGTGGGGAGGTCGCGCCGACCGAATCGTTCGCGCCCACCGGTACCTCCGGGATATCCGCTGGTGAAATGCCGTCCGCAAGCGCGGTGCCCTCGTCGTGCATGCTGCTGCCCCCGTCGCGTCGTGGTCGAAATGGGGTGGTTGCGTGTTGACGCGCAAATTATCATTTCGAGGAAACGCTCGGGGGATGATGGTTCTCGGGTGTGGCGGATTCTATCCGCCCTACCGCCAACCGACCAGTGCGGATTTCGGTCCGTGGCTGATCCGACAGGTCCGGTTCGATGGGTGCGGATATGAGTGACACTTCCGGCTTCGGTGGGGGGTTCGGGCGGCCAACGGCCGGAATCGAATTCGGCGCCGTCACAGCCTTCGCCGCGGCGTGGGAGTCCGGCGCCCGCCCGCCGGAGATCGGCGACTACCTGCCCGACGCGCGGACGCTGCGGCTGGACGCCCTGCTCGAGCTGATCCGGATCGATATGCGCTACCGCTGGCTGTCCCGCTCGCCGGGGTCGCCGTCGGCCGATCCGGGTCCCGCGGGCAGGCGGCTACACGAGTACTGTTCGCAATTCCCGGAATTGGCGCCGGAGGCGATTCCGCCCAGTCTGGTGTACGAGGAGTTCGTGATCCGTCGCCACAGCGGCGAGCGGGTGGATCCGCGCGACTGCCTGCGGGAGTATCCGGATCAGGCGTCGCAGTTGCGGGAACTGCTCAACGCCGACGACGAGGACCACAGCACCCGGCGCTCGGGCGTCGATCTCACGGCGACCATGCCGCCCCTCGACTCGTCGGGCACCTGGGCGGGGGAGGCGACCCGCACGACCACCGGCCCGGCGAGCGGTCCGTCCGGCTCCGGGGCCCGCGTCGACGCCCTCGGCCGCATCGAGATCGGACAGCGGATAGACGATTTCGAGCTGCTGACCGCGCTGGGCAGCGGCGCGTTCGCGCGGGTTTTCCTGGCCCGCCAGCGCAGCCTGCAGCGGCTGGTAGCCGTGAAGATCTCCGCCGACCGCGGCACCGAGCCGCAGACGCTGGCCCAGCTCGACCACGACTACATCGTGCGGGTCTTCGATCAGCGGCTGCTGGAGGAGTTCGATCCCGCCGCGGGCGCCGACCCGCGAGCGCGCCGACTTCGCCTGCTGTACATGCAGTTTCTGCCCGGCGGCACGCTGCTCGGCGTGCTGCGCTGGGTGCGGGCCACGCCGGCCGCGCAGCGCACCGGGCAGTTGCTGCTGGACGCCGTCGACGCGGCGATGGAGGAGAAGGGCGAGATCCGGCCCACCGACTCCAGCGTGCGCGCCGAGATCGCGGCGCTGTCGTGGCCCGAGACGGTGGCCTGGCTGGGGCGGCGGCTCGCCGAGGCGCTGGCCTACGCCGATGCGCAGGGTGTGCTGCATCGCGACGTGAAACCGGCGAACGTGCTGCTCACCGCGGAGGCGGTGCCCAAGCTGGCCGACTTCAACATCAGCTTCAGCCGCACGCTGGCCGGGGCGAGCCCCGTCGCGTACTTCGGCGGGTCGCTGTCCTATATGTCACCGGAGCAGCTGGAGGCCTGTCATCCCGGCTACCAGCGGTCCGCCGATGATCTCGACACCCGCGCGGATATCTACTCACTCGGCGTGGTGCTGTGGGAATTGCTGACCGGCGCAAAGCCTTTCGACGATGTCACGGCGGGCGAGAACGGCGATGCGACCACCCTGGCGCAGATGCTGCAGCGGCGGCGGGCCGGGGTCGACGCCACGGCCCTGGAGCGGCTTCCCCCGGATTGCCCGGCCGCGCTGCGCCGGGTGCTGCTGGCGTGTCTGGCGCCGGATCGTGAAAAGCGCTGGGCGAGTGGCGAAGAGCTGTCGCAGCAGTTGCAGCTGTGCTTGGACGAGCGGGCGCGCGATCTGGTCGATCCGCCGCCGGGCAGCTGGCGGCTGCGGCTGCGGTCGTGGCGGGTGCTGCTGATGTCGCTGGCCATCGGAATCCCGAATGCCTGTGCGTCGCTGTACAACATCGAGCACAACCAGTCGCTGATCATCGAACGACTCAGTCCGCCGTCGCAGCACACCTTCCTGCTCGTCACCGCGATCGTGAACGCGGTGTTCTTTCCTGCCGGTTCGGCGGTGCTGCTGTATCTGGCGTGGCGGCCGATCACCGTCACCCACGGGCTGCGCAAGGGTCGGGAATACGACCCGCAGCAGCTGGCGAGAGCCAGAACGGATGCGATACTACTGGGCGATCGCGCTGTGCTGGTGGCGTTTTCGCTCTGGAGCCTGGCCGCGATCACCTTTCCGATCGCGCTGCAGCTGGCGACGGGGGAGGTCGGCGTGCGCGCGGTGATCCACTTCCTGTCGTCGGTACTGGTGTGTGGCGCGATCGCGGTGGCGTACCCGTTCTTCCTGGTGAACTTCTACATGGTGCGCTGTATCTACCCGATGTTCCTGCGGCACGGTGATGTCAGCGCCGCCGACGCCGGTCGGCTGCGCCTGCTCGGGCGCCGCGGCACCCGCTACCTCGCGGTCGCGGCGTCGGTGCCGCTGCTGGCCGTCGCCGGGGTGACATTCCTGCCGCCGGAGGATATTCCGCGCGTGGTCTTCGCCGTGCGGGTGTTGTGCGTGGGTGCGATCGTGGCGTTCGTGGTGTCCTATGTGCTGTTCCGGGCGCTGGAGGCGGATCTGCGCGCGCTGGAACGCATCGCGGAACCCGCTGCCGCGCGCCGCGATCCCGGTGCCGAGGGAGCGCCTTGAGCGGCCTCGGTCTCGGTACGGCCGTCGCCCGGTTCGACGCCGACTGGCAAGCCGCGCTGAGCGAGCTGGACTGCGAACCGCCGACGCTCGCACAGTACGTTCCCGAGGGCGGTGCGATCCGCGTGGCCGTGCTCGCCGATCTGGTTCGCATCGACCTGCGGCAGCGGTGGCGCAGAACCCGGCACGGCAAGCGGATGGCGGACTACGGCAAGGAGTTTCCCGAATTGGCCGCCAGCCCGCAGTTCGTGGATCTGGTGTGTGAGGAATTCGCGCTCCGCAACCGGTACCGCCCCACCCCGGTCGCCGACTTTCTCGACGAATACCCGGAACTGGCCGCGGAACTCGCGCAGCGCATCGACGCCGATGACCGTGCGGAGTCGCCTCCGTACCGCGCCGACACGGAAACGCTCGCGGTCGAGGTCGAGCCGGGCAGCAGCATCGACGACTTCGATCTGGTGACCCTGCTCGGTGGCACCGAGGAGGCGAAAGTCTTTCTGGCCCGGCAGCATTCGATGCAGCGCCTGGTCGCGGTGCGGGTCGAGGCGGTGGGCACGCACGATTCCCGGATGGTGGCGCAGCTCGATCACCCGTATATCGTGCGCGTCTTCGACCAGCGCGTGGTCTCGGGCATATCCGGCGGGCCACTGCGGCTGCAGTACATGCAGTACCTGCCCGGCGGCAGCGGCGCCGACCTGTTGCGGCTGCGGCGGTCCACCCCCGAGCCGGACGGCGGTGCGCTGCTGCTGCGGTCGGTGGACGCCGTGATGGAGGCGCGCGGCGAGATCCGACCCACCGATTCGAGCGTGCGCGCCGAGATCGCCGCCCTGTCGTGGCCGGAGACCGTGGCCTGGGTGGGCCGCCGGTTGGCGGCCGCGCTGGACTATGCCGGTCACCACAGCGTGGTGCACGGAGACATCAAGCCCGCCAATGTGGTCTTCACCGCCGAGGGTATTCCGAAACTGGCGGACTTCGCGGCCGGTGGTCACACGGAAATCGGTGTAGCACAGCAGGTTTCGATGACCTACTCGGCGCCCAAGCAGCTGTCGTGTGGCGCGGGGGAAGCCGCCGCCGTTCCGGATACCCGCGCCGATGTCTACGCCTTGGGCGTTCTGCTGTGGGAAATGCTGGCGGGTGCGAGCCCCTTCGACTACACGCGGGAGGAAGCCGAGCGGTCCGAAGCGTCGGTGGCTCGCCGCCTCGCCGGGGTCACCGAGGCCGCCGCGGCGCGGCTGCCCGCCGATACGCCCGCCACGCTGCGACGGACGCTGCTGCGCTGCCTGGCGCCCGATCCGCGGCTGCGCTGGCAGTCCGGCGCCGAGTTGGCCGGACAGCTGGATCTGTGCCTGGACGCCCGCGCCCGCGACCTCGTGGATCCGCCGCCGACGAGCCTGCGCTACCGGGCGCGCGGCTGGTCGCTGCCGATCGTCTGGGCCTGCGTGGGGCTGCCGAACCTGCTGGCCAGCCTCTACAACATCCGGCTCAACGAGAGCCTGATCATCGACCGGCTCTCGGCGGCGGCCCAGGAGCGGTATTCCACCGTCGGACTGATCAACAACTTGATCACGTTTCCGCTCGCGGCGGTGCTGATGACCCTGCTGACCTGGCGTGTGCTGGTGGTGACCCAACGCCTGCGGCGCGGGGCCGAGGTGCCCGCCCGGGACCTCGCGGTCGCGCGGCGGCAGTTGCTCTCGCTGGGTGACCGGCTGGTGTGGGTGCCGTTCGGTATGTGGCTGGTGGCCGGGATCGCCTGGCCGACGGCGGTGATGGCCACCGGCGTGGCGCTGCCCGCCCGCAATTTCCTGCACTTCTACACCGCCCAGGTGGTCTGCGCGGCGATCGCGCTGGCCTATCCGTTCTTCCTGGTCACCGTGTACGCCGTGCGTTCGGCGTACCCGCAACTGCTGGTCGCGGGCGCGGTCGGGCCCGAGGACGGGCGGCAGCTGTGGCGGCTGGCCGGGCGGGCCAACTTCTACCTGGCCGCGGCGGCGTCGGTGCCGCTGCTGGGTGTGGCCAGCGCGACCCTGGTGCCCGGCGACCAACTGGGCGAGGTGATCGATCCGGTGCGCGTGTTCAGTGTCGGTGGCATCCTGGCGTTCGTGCTGAGCTATCGGCTGTTCCGGATGCTGGAGCTGGACCTGCGCGCGCTGGCCCGGGTCATCCCGCGGGGTGTCCGGTGACGGCGCCGTTCGCGCGGATGGTCGACCTGTCGCATGTGCACGACCCGGCCACCACGCCGCTGTACCCGGGCGATCCCGTCTTCACGTGCGAGACGGTGGCGACGATCGAGCGCGACGGTTACTACCTGCGCTATATCCGGCAGGGTGAGCACACCGGAACCCATTGGGGCGCACCGGTTCACTTCGACCCGGCGGGAGCCGCGGCCGACGAACTCCGGCCCGAGGATCTGTTCCTGCCCGCGGTCAAGCTCGACCTGCGCGAAAAGTGCTCGGGGAACCGGGATTACGCGGTCACGGTCGACGATCTGCTCGACTGGGAACGGCGTCACGGCCCGATCCCGGCCGGTGCCGCCGTCGTGGCCTGGACGGGCTGGGATGGGCTGTGGGGTACGCCGGAGTTCCTCGGCCTCGGTGAATTCGAGGGCCACCAACCGGGATTCGCGCCCGCCGCCGTGCGCTGGCTGCTCGGTACCGGGCGCCTCGGGCGGCGGGGCGCCCTGGGGATCGACACCTTCGGGCCGGATCTGGGGACCGATACGTCCTACACCGTGTCGAAACTGCTCTATCGCGAGCATCGGATCAGCCTGGAGTGCCTCGCCAACCTCGCCGCGCTGCCCGCCACCGGCGCCTGGGTGCTGGCCGGAGGGCCGATCCACCGGGGCGGATCGGGGTCGCCCGCCGGTGTGTACGGACTGATCCCTCCTTGATCCGCACGGGCCGGGCCGAATTGCTCGGCGACAGGCCGGTGTTTTCGAGCTACGGAACGGCGCGGGCCGGATGGGCGCGAGCGAAGGTAGGGTCGGCCGGATGGTCGGTCATGGCGAGATTTCGCTCGAGGAGCTGGCGGCGTGGGTGCGGGATCGGGCCGGAGCCCGGGACGGGCGGTTCGTGCTGGGTGTCGCGGGACCGCCGGGAGCGGGTAAGTCGACGCTGGCCGCGGCGCTGCGCGACACCCTGAACGCGCACCTCGACGCGCCGATCGCCGAGGTGGCGCCGATGGACGGATTCCATCTGACCAATGCCGAACTGCGGGTGGCGGGCGCGCTGGCGCGCAAGGGCGAACCCGACACCTTCGATGTGGCGGCGTACCTGGATCATCTGCGCAGACTCCGGGAACTGCCACCGGGACACCGGCTTTCGTGGCCGATCTACGATCGCGCGCAGCACGAGCCGGTCCCCGACGGTGTGGTGTTCCGCGAGCAGTCCATCGCGATCACCGAGGGGAACTACCTGCTGCTCGACGACATCGGGACGGCCGGGTGGTCGGCGGTGCGGGAGTACCTCGATGCGGCCTGGTATGTCGACGCACCCGCCGAGCTGCTGCGAAAACGACTGGTGCGCCGCCATGTTCGCGGCGGCAAGAGCGAGGAGCTCGCGCGGTCGAAGGTGGCGGACAGCGATCTGCTGAACGCGGAGCTGGTCGCCAAGACGCGCGAGCGCGCGGATCTGGTGCTGCGGACGAGCGGGCGGAACTATCTGCTGCTCTGAACCGGCCCGGGCAGATGCCGCAGCCACTCCCGGGTGCCCAGATATTCGCAGGATCGCGTCGCCACGGCGGCGGCGCTGCGCAAGGCATCCGGAAATGGTTGCTCGGCAACGTGATAGCGACCGCTACTTGTTCGTGGTGCGCACCCGGTCCTCGTAGGCCTTGCGCGCGGCCGTGTCGACCTCGTCGAGGAAGGCGCTCTGGGCGCCCAGGGCCCGGCCGATGGCGTCGCCCAGCGCCTCCGGCAGCAGCCCGACCACCTGCGAGATCACCCCGGCCACCGTGGTGACCCGGACCTTGGACCGGCGGTCGACCAGCAGTTTGGCGATCGCGTCGGCGATCTCCTCCGGCTCGGCGGGGCGCAGCAGCTTCGGCGCGGTGACGCCCGAACCCAATTCGGTCTTCGTCAGCGTCGGCAGCACCGAGGAGAACGCCACCCCGCTGCCCCGGTACTCCTCGCGGAGCGTGTCGGTGAAGCCGAGCACCGCGTGCTTGCTGGCGTTGTAGGTGGCCAGGCCCGGGATATGGGTCTCCCCGGCCAGCGAGGCGATGTTGACGACATGCCCGCTGCGGCGCGGCAGCATCCTGGACGCCGCCAGCTTCGAGCCCAGGATCACCCCGTAGACATTGATGTCGAGGATGCGCCGGGTAAGCGCGTCCGGCTCATCGACCAGCTTGCCGGTCGGCATGATCCCGGCGTTGTTGATCAGCACATCGATCGGGCCCAGCTGGCGCTCCACCTCGTCGAGGAAGCCCTCGAACGACTGCTGGTCGGTGACGTCGAGCGGGCCGTAGTAGTCGAAATCCCGTGCCGTACCGGACTCCTTGACCGCCGTCTCGTCCACGTCGCCGATGGCGATCCTCGCCCCCAGGGTCTGCAGCGCGGTGGCCGTGGCGAGGCCGATGCCGCGGGCTCCGCCGGTGATCACGACCACCTTGCCGCGAAGCGTTCCGAAGTCCGTCACTTGTCCTTACCTCCCACGGTGTTGATGACATCCATGATTCCCAGGCGTCGCATGCCACGGGCCCCGGCGGCGCGCATGGCGGCCATGGCGAAGCCGAGTTTCGTTGTGCTGTACGGGAACCAGAACAGTTCCTTCTGCTGCGTCGGCAGGATCGGCGCCGTCACGGCCTGCCTGCGGCAGTACTTGCGCACGCCCTCCGCGCCGCCCCAGCGGTACCCCACGCCGGACTGACGCCAGCCGCCCATCGGCAGGGCGAAGTTGAACAAGTTGGAGAAGACATCGTTGATATTCACCGCGCCCGCGTTCAGTTGCCGCGCAATGCGTTCGCCGCGCGCCTTGTCGCCGGTCCACACCGATGCCGACAGGCCGTAGATCGAATCATTGGCCAGCGCAACGGCTTCGGTCTCGTCGGCCACCTTCATCACCGGCAGGGTCGGCCCGAAGGTCTCCTCGGTCATGCAGGACATGCCGTGATCGACGTCCACCAGCACGGTCGGCTCGAAGTAGGTGCCCACCCCGGTCGGCTTGCCGCCCGTCAAGGCCCTGGCGCCCTTGGCGATCGCGTCGTCGACGTGGCTGGTGACAATGGCTTTCTGCGCTTCGTTGGCCAGCGCGCCGACGTCGTAGCGGGACTCCCGGCCGTCGGTGCCCTGGCGCAGGCCGCGCACATGCTCGCTCAGCTTGGCGACGAACTCGTCGTACACCGGCTCCTCGACGTACACCCGCTCCACCGAGATGCACACCTGGCCCGCGTTGAACAGCCCGCCGAACGCGATGCCGTAGGCGGCCCGGTCGATATCGGCGTCGGCGAGCACGATCGCCGGATCCTTGCCGCCGAGCTCGAGGCTGTAGGGGACGAGCCGATCGACGCAGGCCTTCGCGATCGCCCGGCCGGTCTTGGTCGAACCGGTGAACTGCACGTAGTCGACGGTGTCGACCACGGCCGCACCGGTTTCCCCGGCGCCCGTGGTGACCGCCAGCACCGGCGGCGCGCCGATCTCCGCCCAGCCGCGGGCCAGCTCCAGCGCCGACAGCGGGGTCACCTCGGACGGTTTGAGCAGTACCGCCGCACCCGCGGCGAGCGCCGGGACGACGTCCAGCGCGGGCATGGCCAGCGGGAAGTTCCACGGCGTGATCACGCCGACGACCGGATAGGGCCGATAGACGGTGGTGAGCCGCTTGACCCGCGCCAGCGGGCTGTGCGGCGACGGATGCTCGTCGGCCAGGAACTTGCCCGCGCGGCGCGCGTAGTAGCCGATCAGGTCCACCGAGAAGGCCGGGTCGATGAGCGCGTCCACCCGCGGCTTGCCGGTCTCCGACTGCAGCACGTCACCCAGGTGGTCGGTGTTGTCGATGAGCCAGTCCTGCAGTTTCAGCAGCCACCGCTTGCGCCCCTCCGCGCCGATCGCCTCCCACTCCGGCTGGTAGAGCCGAAGCTGGCCGACCTTGGCCGCGACCGTCTCCGCCGAATCCACCGGCACGCGCCCGACCACCTCGCCGGTGGCGGGGTTACGGACCTCGATCTCGGCCGCCGCGGCTGTTTTCGCGGTGGTCTCGGAAGCGGAGGCTTCGGCGGAGGGAGTCTCGGAGGCCGGGGGCGCGGTGGCGGTTGACTTTGCTGTCGGCGCCTTGGCTGGAGAGGTTTTGGCTGCCGAGGTTTTGGCGGTGGGGGTCTTGGCTGCCGAGGTTTTGGCGGTGGAGGTCTTCGATGCCGAGGTCTTGGCTGTCGAGGTCTTCGATGCCGTCTTCTTCGCCGCGGTCTTCTTGGCCGGGGCCTTTTTCGCGGCGGTCTTCTTCGCACCGCGAGACTCGGCGGCCTTTCCGCCCGGGGCCCCGGCGGAATTCTCGGCGGGCGTACTGCGTGCTGACTTGCCCGCCTCCGGGGCCGGGTCGGTATTCGTCACGTTCTGCTCTCCCACGGGCGCTGCGTTGCGACTTTGTGAATCACTTCACTGATCTATGATCGTCACACAAGCCATGTGGCGGCGTCTTGGCCTTGACGGTCAATGACCTCCGAGAGCTTTGTACTCTGAGAACAAATATCGGAGGTGCTCTCGTGACGATCGACGCGACCGGCGTGGTGGTGCGGCAGTGGCTCGCGGATTTCGTCGCCGAGACGCTGCGCACCGAAACCCTCGAGCAGGTGGTGCAGCGGCTGAACCGCGAGATCATCGCCCGCGTCCCGGAACTGGCCGACCGCGATATGCGCCACGACCTGGAGACCAGCACCCGAGCCCACGCCCTGGTCGTGCTGAGCGGCCTGACCCAGGACAAGCTGGACTACCCGGTGCCCGAGCAGGCGCACGCCTTCGCCCGCACCATCGCGCGCCGCGGCCACGATCTGCGATTGCTGCTGCGGGTCTATCACGTGGGTCAGGAAGCCGTGCTCGAGTACATGACGGAGGTGCTGGAGCAGCGTCAGCTGCCGCCGGAGACCGAACGCGCGACACTGCTGCGCCTGTTCGACCGGTCCATCCGATGGATCAGCACCTCGATCGAGGCGCTCACCGACACCTACATGGAGGAGCGCGAACGCGGGCTGCGCGCGGCGCTGAACCAGCGCACCGAGATCGTGCGGGCGCTGCTGGCCGGGGAGGAGCTGGATGCCGATCAGGCCACGGCCCGCCTGGGATACCGCCTGGCGCAGCGGCATCTCGCGTGTGTGCTGTGGACCGACGAGGATGCCGTCGCGGGTGCGCTGACGGCCGACGGCGATCCGGTACTGCCGGCGACGCCGGGCGAGAGCGAGGCGCTGGGACGGCTGGAGCGGGTGGCGGCGCGGCTCGCGGGTGCGGTCGGCAACGGCGGGGTGCTGACGGTGCCGTCCGGCGCGGCCGCGCTGTGGGCATGGATCGGTGTGGATGGCGATGCGGTCCCGGACGGCGCGGCGCTGACCGTCGAGCCCCCCGTACGGATCGCGGTCGGAACGCCCGCGGACCGGATCTCCGGATTCCGGCAGAGCCACCGGGAGGCCGTGGCCGCCCGGCACGTCGCCGAGCGTGCGGTGCGCGAGGTCCCGCGGCTACTGCGTTATCCGGAGGTGGAGGTGGCCTATCTCGCCGGTGCGGACGAGGCGGCGATGCGCGCGCTGATCGACCGCGAGCTCGGCGCGCTGGTGCGTCCGGACGCCGGTTCCGCCCGGCTGCGCGATACGCTGCACGCCTACCTGCGCTGTCACCGCAGTCCGGATGCCGCCGCGAAAAGGCTTGGGGTGCACAAGAACACGGTGCGCTATCGAATACAGCGAATCGAGGAGCTGCTCGGGCACCCGATCGAGCAGCGCAGTCTGCGACTGGAGATCGCGCTGGACTGCGTGGCGATCTACGGGGTATGACCGGGCGCTCAGCGCAGGGGCGAGTCGGTGGTCGGCGGCAGGCCGCTGGTCGGGAGCTCCGCCAGCAGCGTGGTGGTCGCCGCGGCGATGGTCGCGACGGCCTTGTCGAAGGCGGGCTTGGTGGTGGACGACAGGCCGGACACACCACCGACCTTCCGCACGTATTCCTGTGCGGCCGCGTAGATTTCCTGCTCGGTCGCGGGTGGCTCGAGCCCACGCAGGACGGTGATGTTTCTACTCATGGCCAGAGATTAGTCCTCGGTTCCGGCCCGCGACAGCGCAACAATCTACAGCTGTGAAAATTGTGTGCTTGGTTCTCGGATGGCTGCTGCGGCGAACCGCGACGCCGAAGGTGGCGCAATTCGACACGGCCCACGATCCATGGGACACAATCGGAGGCATGGCTGCTGCCCGCGACGTGCCGACGCTGACCACCTTCCCCTACGAGGATCTGGACCGGCGCGAGGAGGATCACTGGTCCGGCGCACAGGTCTCCGACGACGAGTTGCGCGCGCTGTCGCTAGGCGCGTTCTATTCGGCGCGCTGGGACGCTTTCCACGACGCGCTGCTGCTCGGCCCCGAACGGGAGCATCCGATGGGCGACCGGCGCGAGTTGGCGATCGACACCCTCACCGGCGCCTGGGGCATCACCGATGGCACCGAGGCGATGGCATCGATGGAGCAGTTGCTCGATGGCATGCACTCTCCGCTGTACGCGCTGGTGCACCCGCTGGTGACCACCGCGATCAATTCGCCGGAGCGGGATCGGTTTGGCGAGCGCGCCGACCGGCACCGGGCGTTCCTGCGGCAGGTCGGTTCGTTCCGCGGCATGGACAATCCCGAGGCGCTGGTGCGTGATTACGACATCTGGTCGCAGGCGATCAAGCTCGGCCTGATCGACCACCTGGTCGAGCCGCTGCCCGCCGATATCGAGGCATGGGACCTGGCCCGCGTCGTGGCGGTGGCGCGGATGGCGTTCACCGCGGGCTATCTCGACGCCGAGGTCGCCTGGGACTACGTGATGCGCGCGCTGGCGCCCGCGCAGCGGCGCTACCGCAACTGGCGGCAGTTCGGCGATGCCTTCCTCACCGGCTGGACCTACTGGCAGGCCTGCGAGGACCTGGCCGAACTCAAGTCGGGCGGGGTGGACAGGCGCCTGGAACTGGTGCGCCTGTGGATGCGGCCCACCAGTCCGTGGCGGCGCATCTCGCTGCAGCCCTCCGAGTGATTCCGGCCAAAAGCGTGCCGGAATGACGAAGGGCGCTGGTGTGCCGGAATGACGAAGGGTGCCGGTGTGCCGGAATGACGAAGGGCGTCGGTGTGCCGGAATGACGGAGGCCCGCGCCGGACGGCGCGGGCCCGCTTCGTCTGTGTGGTCTCTAGTCCGGCAGGGAGCGGAGGATGCCGCGGCCGTAGCGCTGGAACTGGGCGTCGTCGACCATGCCGAGGGAATGGCGCTCGACCAGCAGCTCCCACTCCGAATACAGCTGCGAGACACCGGGATCCGGCGGCGCGACGGCGCCGTCGGCCGACTCGCGCTGGATCGCGAAGGTGAGCGCGCCCACGACCCGGTCGGTGTCGGCGCGGTCGACGCCGGTGAAGTGCAGCGTCACATTGCCGTCGGTGACATCGATGCCGTATTCGCCCGTGCTGCCGGAATCGTGGGTCAGCCGCGCGGACAGCAGCGCCCCGACAGGCATCTCGTAGGCGTAGCGGGCGGCCGAGCCGACGGAGACGAACAGCATCCGTTCGGTGGTGACGGCCAGCAGTCCGCGCCCGCGCCCGGTCGGCGGCTCGGCACTGACCAGTGCCGCCTCCAGCGCGAACTCCTCGGGGGCGACCAGCCGGTGCAGCACCGCGATCGCCGAGCGGGCCTCGCGCCGCGGCGCCATCCGGCGCACGGCGCGATCCACATCCGCCCGGGAGGGGCCGGACTTCCCCCAGGCGGGAGCAGGGGGTGTGAGATCCGGCATGGACATATCGATGCGCTGGGTCGCCACGATCTGGGCGTTGATCCGCTCCACGATCACGGTGGCGGCCGGTACGTCGTGCTCCGCTATCAGCACCGGGAGGGGCGTGCGGTCGGCGGGAATGCCGGTCAGCAGGGACGTGGGATACCGCAGATAGATTTCGATGACGACGGCGTCGTCGGTGCGCCGGTTGAGTCTGACCTTGAGCAGATCGGAGATCGGCACGTCGAGCACGCGCTCGCCGTCGGTCCCGCCGGGGCGCAGCACCTGCAGGCGCCCGCCGCCATGACGCAGAATCGCTGTGGGTGTCCGTAGCTCGACTATGTCCATACCCCCTGCGCTTGTTGTGTCGTCGCTCACAATAGGACGTGCATGCCATGATTGTTGCCACTCGGGTAGACACCCACAGGTGTCGGGCCCGGGAGGACGGGAACCACCTGCGTTCTCCGACCGTTTACTACCTGAACTGCCATCAGCTGCCGAACTGCGCGATGTATCGAGTAGACCGTACGCGGTAACGTGGCTTGTCCGCATCCGTTCCGCCGGACCCGGCCGGGATTCGGAATGGTTACGGCCAATGCTCGACGCATCGTAGGCACGCACCGGAATTACCGGAAAGGACTGGCCCGCCGGCCGACGCTCTATGAACCGCAAGACAGTGTTTCGCAACCTGGCCATAGTCGCGGGCATCCTGCTCGTGATCTATCTGGTCAGCTACTTCAGCAACGACACGCGCGGCTGGAAGAACGTCGATACCTCGGTGGCGCTCACCCAGCTGCAGGACAAGCCCAATGTCAAGCAGGTCCAGATCGATGACAAGGAACAGCAGCTACGCATCACCCTGAACAAGGGCAACGATGCGACCGGCGGCCAGACCCAGATCATCGCCAAGTACCCGGGCGGCAGCGAGGTCTCCGCCCAGGTGCTCAAGAATGTGCAGGACTCGGGCGCGCCTTACAACACCTCGGTCAAGCAGGACAGCTGGTTCACCCAGATATTGCTGTTCGTGCTGCCGATGGTGATCCTGCTCGGCCTGTTCGTCTTCGTGATGGCGCGCATGCAGGGCGGCGGCCGCGGCGGCATGATGGGCTTCGGCAAGTCCAAGGCCAAACAGCTGTCCAAGGACATGCCCAAGACCACGTTCGCGGACGTGGCGGGCGCCGACGAGGCCGTCGAAGAGCTGTACGAGATCAAGGACTTCCTGCAGAATCCGGCCCGCTACCAGGCGCTGGGCGCGAAGATCCCGAAGGGCGTGCTGCTCTACGGGCCGCCCGGCACCGGTAAGACGCTGCTGGCTCGCGCGGTGGCCGGTGAGGCCGGGGTGCCGTTCTTCACCATCTCCGGTTCGGACTTCGTGGAAATGTTCGTCGGCGTCGGCGCGTCGCGCGTGCGCGACCTGTTCGACCAGGCCAAGCAGAACAGCCCCTGCATCATCTTCGTCGACGAGATCGACGCGGTCGGCCGCCAGCGCGGCGCGGGCCTCGGCGGCGGCCACGACGAGCGCGAGCAGACGCTGAACCAGTTGCTGGTCGAGATGGACGGCTTCGGCGACCGCACCGGAGTGATCATCATCGCGGCCACCAACCGCCCCGACATCCTGGACCCGGCGCTGCTGCGCCCCGGTCGGTTCGACCGCCAGATCCCGGTGAGCAACCCGGATCTCGCGGGTCGCCGAGCCATCCTGCGGGTGCATTCGTCGGGTAAGCCGATCGCCCCCGACGCCGACCTCGACGGCCTGGCCAAGCGCACCGTCGGCATGTCCGGCGCCGATCTGGCCAACGTCATCAACGAGGCCGCCCTGCTGACCGCCCGCGAGCACGGCAATGTGATCACCGGTCCGGCGCTCGAGGAGTCGGTGGATCGCGTGATCGGCGGTCCGCGCCGCAAGAGCCGCATCATCAGCGAGCACGAGAAGAAGATCACCGCCTACCACGAGGGCGGCCATGCCCTGGCCGCCTGGGCGATGCCCGATATCGAGCCGGTCTACAAGGTGACGATCCTGGCCCGCGGTCGCACCGGCGGCCACGCCATGACCGTGCCCGAGGACGACAAGGGCCTGATGACCCGCTCGGAGATGATCTCCCGGCTGGTCATGGCGATGGGCGGCCGCGCGGCCGAGGAACTGGTGTTCCACGAGCCCACCACCGGCGCGTCCTCCGATATCGACCAGGCCACCAAGATCGCCCGCGCGATGGTCACCGAATACGGCATGAGCGCGCGGCTCGGCGCGGTCCGCTACGGCCAGGAGCAGGGCGACCCGTTCCTGGGTCGCACGATGGGCACGAGCCCCGACTACTCGCACGAGGTCGCCCGCGAGATCGACGAGGAGGTGCGCAACCTGATCGAGGCCGCGCACACCGAGGCATGGGCGATCCTCAACGACTACCGCGACGAACTGGACTCGCTGGCCACCGCGCTGCTCGAGCGCGAGACGCTGCACCGCAGGGACCTCGAGGAGGTGCTGTCCACCGTCGACAAGCGGCCGCAGATCACGGCGTTCAACGACTTCGGCAATCGCGTTCCCTCGGACCGGCCGCCGGTGAAGACCCCGCGCGAGCTGGCCGCCGAGCGCGGCGAACCGTGGCCGGACGAGCAGGAGGAGGCGGTCAAGGCCGCCGCGCAACCGGTTCCGGCCAACGGCTATCCGCCGGAGCCCGGCCAGCAGGGCGCGCAGCCCGGCTACGGATATCCGGCGCCGCAGCCGAGCGGCTACCCGCAGCCCAGTGGTTCTGGCTCCGGGTATCCGCGCCAGGCCGGCGGCACGCACGGTTCGCGGCCCGACTACGGCGCCCCGGCCGGATGGTCGGCGCCGGGGTGGCCGCCGCAGGAGGAGCAGTCCGGTCGGCAGCCGGGTCCCGGTGCGCCGGGGCCGGGTTACGGCGGTGCGCAGGGCCAGGGTGGCGCGCCGGGTCAGGGCGGCTGGGCGCCTGCCGGTGGCCAGCGCTACGGCCGTCCCGGATGGAACCAACCGGGCGACCCGGAGGGTTCGGGCTACGGACGACCCAACGGCGAGGGCGAGGGCAGTGAATGGGACGGACCGAACGGTCGACACTGATCGGCCTGTGATTAGGCTCGACGGACGGGGTGCCGAGGAATTGCCGGCGCCCCGGTCGCGTTCGAGGCTAGAGGGCCGCGACCCGCACTGCCGGGCGCGATTGATGACTTGAGTTGTGGAGGTGTCCTCGAGTGTCGGTCAACAACCGTGCCGTTGCCGAATCCGACGCGTCGTCCGTGGTGGCGGAGGACTTCGAGTCCGCCGCGCGCCCGGTCGCACTGGATACCGGCCGCCCCTTCGATCAGGAGCGCGCCGAGGCCGCCGTCCGGGAACTGCTGCTCGCGGTCGGTGAGAATCCCGACCGGCCGGGCCTGGCCGATACCCCGGCCCGCGTCGCGCGGGCCTATCGGGAGATGTTCGCGGGCCTGTACACCGAGCCCGACTCGGTGCTGAATACCACGTTCGACGAGGGTCACCAGGAACTCGTGCTGGTGCGCGACATTCCGCTGTACTCGACGTGCGAACACCACCTGGTGTCGTTCCACGGCGTCGCGCACGTCGGGTACATCCCGGGTCCGCACGGGCGGGTCACCGGGCTGTCGAAACTGGCCCGGCTGGTGGACCTGTACGCCAAGCGGCCACAGGTACAGGAGCGGCTGACCAGCCAGATCGCCGATGCCGTGATGCGCAAGCTGGATCCGCGCGGCGCGATCGTGGTGGTCGAGGCCGAGCATCTGTGTATGGCGATGCGCGGCATCCGCAAGCCCGGCGCCAGCACGACCACCTCCGCCGTGCGCGGTCTGCTGCAGACCAGCGCCTCCTCCCGCGCAGAGGCACTCGATCTGATCCTGCGGAAGTGAGCGAGCGTGCCGTGTCCGGACTGACGCAGCTCCCGCGACCGCGCGGGGGGCGCTCCTGCGTGGTGATGGGCGTCGTCAACGTCACCAGCGACTCGTTCTCCGACGGGGGCCGCTATCTGGATCCGGGGCTGGCCATCGCGCACGGCGTGCGGCTGTACGAGGCCGGTGCGGACATCATCGACGTGGGCGGCGAATCGACACGCCCCGGCGCGGTCCGCATCGACCCGCGGATCGAGGCGGACCGGGTCGTTCCGGTGATCCGGGGCCTGGTCGCGGCCGGGGTGCCGACCAGCGTGGACACCATGCGGGCGAGCGTCGCCGAGGCGGCCGCCGCGGTGGGCGTCTCGGTGGTCAACGACGTATCGGGCGGCCGGGCGGACCCGGACATGGTGAAAGTGGTTGCGGCGGCGGAGATTCCGTGGATTCTCATGCACTGGCGTGCGGCCGCCGACTACCGGCACACCGGCCCCGCCGAGCACTACGACGACGTGGTCGCCGAGGTGCTCGGGGAACTGTCGATCCAGGTGGACCTTGCCATGTCCGCGGGCGTGCACCCGAGCCGCCTCGTACTCGATCCCGGCCTCGGCTTCGCCAAGAACGCCGCGCACGACTGGGCGCTGCTGGGCGCCCTGCCGGAACTGGCCGCCCAGGGCCTGCCGGTGCTGATCGGCGCCTCCCGCAAGCGGTTCCTCGGCGCGCTGCTGGCCGATCCCGGCGACGGGAGCGGCGCGCCCACCCCCCGCCCGCCCGACGGCAGGGAGATCGCGACGGCCACGGTGTCCGCGCTGGCGGCCCTGCACGGCGCGTGGGGCGTGCGGGTGCACGACGTGCGTTCCTCACTGGACGCGATCGCGGTCACCGATGCCTGGCGCCGCGCTGCCGATGAGCGACGGGGAAGGGCAGGGCACGAGTGAGTTCCGACCGCATCGAGCTGCGCGGGCTGCGGGCCTTCGGGCACCACGGCTGCTTCGATTTCGAGCGCCGCGACGGACAGGAATTCGTCGTCGACATCACCCTGTGGATGGATTTCGCAGCGGCCGCGAAATCCGACGCCCTGGGCGACACCGTGGACTACGGCGCGCTGGCCGGTCGTGCGGTGGCGATAGTGGAGGGCGAACCGCGCAACCTGATCGAGACGGTGGTCTCCGAGATCGCCGACGACGTGATGACCGATCCCCGCGTCGCCGCCGCCGAGGTGGTCGTGCACAAGCCGTCGGCGCCGATCCCGCACACCTTCGCCGATGTGCGGGTGGTCGCGAATCGCAGCCGCGCCGGTGCCCCACCTCGGGCGCCGGACGAGCGGTCCGGTGCTCGGACGGAATCGGCCGGATGAGCGGACGAACCGTGCGCACCGCCGGACTGCTCCCGCGAATTGTCGGGGTTCGCCTGTCCGCGGGTATATCTGTGCGAGAGCGGAAGATTCGCGAGGTGGGGGCATGAGCCGCGCCGTGCTGTCGATCGGGTCGAATCTGGGTGACCGGGCGGCGCAGCTGCGCAGCGTGGTCGATTCGTTTGCGCCACATCTGGTCGCGGTGTCGTCGGTGTACACGACCGCGCCGTGGGGCCCGGTGCCGCAGGAGGATTATCTGAACGCGATTGTGCTCGTGGACGATCCGGACGCGGGGCCGTGGGAGTGGTTGCGGCGCGGACAGGAACTGGAACAGGCGGCGGACCGCGTGCGCGAGGTCCGGTGGGGCGCACGGACTCTGGATGTCGATGTGGTCTGGTGCGGGGAGTATCGCGACGGCGGCTTCCAGACGGTCCGCAGCACCGATCCGGCGCTGATCCTGCCGCATCCGCAAGCGCACCACCGCGCCTTCGTGCTGGTCCCGTGGTTCGAGGTGGAACCCGACGCGGTGCTCGAAGTGGACGGGGTGTCGCGCCCGGTGCGGGATCTGCTGTCCGAGTTGGACTCCGGCGAGCGAGCAGGGGTGCGTCGCACCGATATCGCGCCCAGGACGCGCTCATGAACGTCATGAAGCCGACGCGGCTGCTGGATCTGGCCGCGAATGTGCTGATCGCGGCCGTCGTGGCCTGGATCGCCACGCGATGGGCCTACTCCAGCTTCCCGCCGATCAGCGTGATCGCCGGTGCGTCGCTGTACCCGGTGGCCACGCTGGAGGCGGTGCTGGCCTTCATGATTCGGGCGCGGGTCGGCGACCGGCGCATCGGCGACGGCCCCAAACAGCTGCACCCGATCACCGCGGCCCGCGCGGTGGCGCTGGCCAAGGCGTCGGTGCAGGTGGGCTCGCTGGCGGCCGGTGTCTGGCTGGGCTTCCTGATCTGGGTGTTCCCGCAGCGGTCCACGCTGCGCGCGGCGGCCGCGGACACCCCGGGGGCGATCGTCGGTCTGGTGGCGGGCGTGCTGCTGGTGGCGGCGGCGCTGTGGCTGGAGTATTGCTGTCGCGCACCGCATGATCCGCCGGACGAGCCGGCAACTTCGTAGCAAACTTATTGCTCGGAATCACCGACCGACCTGGCAGCCGGAACTTGCCATCCGAGCTACCCTGGCGTGCATGGTTTCACCCTCCCGTAGCAGTACTTCCCGTCGACGGCGGGAAGGCGCGGGAAAATTGTTCGTCGGCGTTTTGATTCTGCTCGGTCTGATTGCCAGCGTTTTCCTGATCTTCAGCAACAGCCTGCAACTGATCCGCATCGGCCTGGTGGCGGCGCTGTGGGCGGCCGTGCTCGGCGCGTTGGCGGCCACTCGTTACCGTCGTGAGTCGGCGGTCGACAAGGCCAAGGCGCGTGATCTGCAAACGGTGTACGAGCTGCAGCTGGAACGGGAGATCAACGCGCGGCGCGAGTACGAACTCGGCGTCGAGGCGCGAGTGCGCGAGGAGATGGGCGCCGACGCCGCCGAGATGGCCGCACTGCGCGCCGAACTCGCGGTGCTGCGGGAAAGCCTGCAGCGGCTGTTCGACGGCGATCTGCCCGTGGAACGCCCGGCCCTGCGCGCCGACGCCTTCCGCGTGCAGGAGCTCCCCGAAGCGGCGGCGAACGGTAGCTCGTCGGAAACCGAGACCTGGGACGCGTGGAGTTCGCCGATGGTCCCGCGCACCTCGATGCGGCCGGTCTTCGAACCCGACCACCCCGAACCGCCGATCTTCGCGAGTCCCGACGACGATCCGGTGACGGCCGAAACCGCCGTGGTCTCGGCGGACTTCGCGGAGGACGAACCGGACGCGTCCGAGTACGCGGAGTACGGGGAGGCCGATCGGCACACCGAGCCGATCGGCGGAGCGCGGCGCAACGGCTGGGAGCCGGATTCGAACGGCTGGGAGTCGGATTCGGTGGTGACGCGGCCGGCCGAGCGGCTGTCGCCGCGGCCCGGCGGTGGCGATGTCGAGCCGCCGTGGGCGCCCGTGCCCGCCGCGGCGCCGGTGCCCGTGGGGAGCGTCAGCCCGCGGCGGCGGCGACGGGCGGATTCGGAGGGCAACGCCTATCCGGGGCGTCAGCTGTCGGTCGCCGAGATCATGGCCAATCTCCGCTCGGAGCAGAGCTGACGCTTCGGCTCGTGGGCAACATCACCGGCCCGGGATCTGTCCGTGGCCGGTGGCGCGGCCTATTCTCGGTGTCGATACGTCCGGTACCCGCGCGGCGGGACTGGAACGACTTTCGAGAGGACAATGGTGACCTCTGAATCTGCGCGGCCCGATGCGGGCCGCAGTGCCTCAGGGAGTGATCCGGCGCCCGCACGGCTGACGGTGGGAATCGTCTCGGCGGGACGCGTGGGGTCGGCGTTCGGCGCCGCATTGGAGCGGGCCGGGCATGTGGTCTTCGGTGTCTCCGCGATCTCGGACGATTCGGTGCGGCGCGCGCGAACGCGGCTGCCGGATTCGCAGATCCTGCCCGCCGAGGAGGTGGCCGCCCGCAGCGAACTACTGGTCCTGGCGGTCCCGGACAGTGAGCTGCCCGGCCTGGTCGCGGGGCTGGCGAGCGCGCAGGCCGTGCGGCCGGGGACGATCGTCGTGCACACCTCCGGCGCGAACGGCATCGCGGTGCTGGCGCCGCTGACCGGACGCGGCGCCCGCCCGCTGGCGATCCATCCGGCCATGACCTTCACCGGCCACGACGAGGACGTCGCCCGGCTGGGCAACGCCTGCTTCGGGATCACCGCGGCCGACGAGGTCGGCTACGCCATCGCGCAGTCGCTGGTGATCGAGGTCGGTGGGGAACCGGTGCGGGTGCCCGAGGAACATCGCACGCTGTATCACGCCGCGCTGGCACACGGCAGCAACCACCTGGTCACGCTGATAGTCGATGCCGTCGCCGCCCTGCGGGCCGCTCTCGACGGGCCGGGGCTGCTCGGCCAGCAGCAGGTCGACGACCAACCGAACGGGCTGGCCGAACGCATGCTGGCGCCACTGGCCTCGGCCGCGCTGGACAATGCGCTGCGGCGCGGCCCGTCCGCGCTGACCGGTCCCGTGGCGCGCGGCGATGTGGACGCGGTCGCCGCCCACCTCGACGCCCTCGTGGACATGGATTCCCGCCTCGCCGCCGGGTACCGCGCCCAGTCTCTGCGCACGGCCGAACTCGCCCGCACGAACCCCGCCTTGTTCGAACTCCTGGCGGAGCCCGGCCTGAACGGCCGTGCGGCCGAGGAGTCGGGAGGTGGCAGCCGTGCGTAACTGTGAACGTCACCGCGCGCCGTCGCGGTGGCCTGGTAGTCCCCGTTGGACGGAGGAGAGGCACTGATGTCCGTCCCGAAACCGAATCTCCAGGCGCTGCGCGCGGCGTACGAGCCGGGCCGGCTGAACATCGTGCACGACCCCGCCACGCTGACCGCGGTGTCGAACGCACTGCGCTCGGTGGGCCGCACGGTCGCGCTGGTGCCCACCATGGGTGCGCTGCACGAGGGGCATCTGCGGCTGGTGCGCCAGGCCAAGCGGACCAACCAGATCGTCATCGTCTCGATCTTCGTGAACCCGCTGCAGTTCGGCGCCGGTGAGGATCTGGACAAATACCCGCGCACGCTCGACGCTGATGTGGACAGGCTGCGCGGCGAGGGCGTCGAGTTGGTGTTCGCGCCCAGCGCCGCCGAGATGTACCCGGACGGGCCGCGCACCTCGGTGCATCCGGGCCCGCTCGGCGCGGAACTCGAGGGCGCCTTCCGCCCGACCCATTTCGCGGGCGTGCTGACCGTCGTGGCGAAGCTGCTCCAGATCGCCCACCCGCACGAGGCGTTCTTCGGCGAGAAGGACTATCAGCAGCTGACCCTGATCCGGGAGATGGTGCGGGACTTGAACTTCGACGTGAGGATCGTGCCCGTGGCCACCGTCCGCGAGGCCGACGGCCTGGCCATGTCCTCGCGCAACCGGTACCTGGATCCGGCGCGCCGCGAACTCGCCACCACGCTCTCGGCGGCGCTGGCGGCGGGGAGCCACGCCGGAGGTCAGGGCCCGGATGCGGTGCTGGCCGCGGCGCGGGCCGTCCTGGACACGGCGGCCGATATCGACGTCGACTACCTCGAGCTACGCCGGGCGGATCTGGGGCCGATCCCCGCCGCGGGAGCGAATCCCGCTGCGGCCGAAGCGGATTCCGCCTGGAGCGGCAATGCCCGCCTGCTGGTCGCCGCCCGCGTCGGCAGCACTCGGCTCATCGACAACGTGGCCCTGTCCGTCGGAACCCCGATCGACGGCCACCCGACAACTCCCACAACCCAGCCTGCCCAGGCGAATCGGTAGGAAAGGCCGACCATGTTGCGCACCATGATGAAATCGAAGATCCACCGCGCCACGGTGACCCACGCCGACCTGCACTACGTCGGCTCCGTGACCGTGGACCCGGACCTGATGGACGCCGCCGATCTGCTCGAGGGCGAGCAGGTCTGCATCGTCGACATCGATAACGGCGCCCGGCTCGAGACCTACGTCATCGCGGGCGAGCGCGGCTCCGGCGTGATCGGAATCAACGGCGCCGCAGCACATCTCGTGCATCCGGGCGATCTGGTGATCCTGATCGCCTACGCCATGATGGACGAGGCCGAGCTGCGCGAGTACGCGCCGCGGGTGGTGTTCGTCGACGAGCGCAACCGCCCGGTGGAGCTGGGTTCGGATCCGGCGCACGCCCCTGTGGGCTCGGGCCTGTCCTCCCCGCGCACGCTGACTCCGGCGTAGGCCGCCGGATGCTGCTGACGATCGACGTCCGCAACACCAGCATCGAGATCGGTCTGTTCTCCGGCAGCGGAGAGCACGCCGCGCTCGGGCCGACCTGGCGTATCCACACCAATCCGCTGCTGACCGCCGACGAGTTCGGCATGCAGCTGCGCGGGCTGATCGGCGATCGGGCCGACCAGGTGATCGGGGTGGCGGCGCTGTCGACCGTGCCGCCGGTGCTACGGGAACTGCGGGAAATGCTCAGCCGGTACTGGAGCCACGTGCCGCACGTGCTGGTGGAACCCGGTGTGCGCACCGGGATTCCGCTGCTGGTGGACAACCCGAAGGAGGTCGGCGCCGACCGCATCGTCAACTGCCTGGCCGCGTACCACCGCTTCCAGTCGCCCGCCATCGTGGTCGATTTCGGCACCGCCATCTGCGTGGACCTCGTGTCGGCGAAGGGCGAGTTCATCGGCGGCGTCATCGCGCCGGGCGTGGAGATCGCGACCGAGGCGATCGTGGAGCGCACCGCGCTGCGCCGGGCCGAACTCGCGCGCCCGCGCTCGGTGGTGGGCAAGAACAGCATGGAGTGCATCCAGGCGGGCGCGGTTTTCGGCTTCGCCGGGCTGGTCGACGGCCTGATCGACCGCATCCGCGACGAGAACGACGCCTTCGCCGGCGACGACGTCGTCGTTGTGGCGACGGGACAGACGGCGCCGCTGATCGTCCCCGAATCCGAAACCATCGAACGCCACGAACCACACCTGACACTCGACGGCCTGCGCGTGGTCTTCGAGCGCAACCTCCAGCGCCGCAAGTAGCGGGGTGGAGCGCGTCGGATGTGGTGAATCCAACAGGGTGGTTGCACACGGTCCGCTCGCTGCTATGCTTTCGCTCGTGTCTTACCGCGTGAGCAACCAGGAGTGTTGTCGAGGCTGATTCGCCTCGGCTGATGTCGGGGCTTCGTATCCCCGACCATCCCACTTCTCCTGGAGCTTCGCTCATGCGTTCCTCTGCAGTTTCCTATCCCGCACGTATCCGCGTGGCCGCGCACTCCGGCGTCCGGGTCGCCGCCGAACTCGCCGCGCGTCCCGTCGCCTCCGCACTGCCCACCCAGCTGCGACCGGCCGATCTGCTGCGCCTGACCGACGAGGGCGCCGAGGACGTGCTGGCCGGGCGCTACGACCACCTGTTACCGGCGGACGGCGCCTGGCCCGCCGACAATCGCTGGGCGGTCCGGCTCGTCGCCGACGACGAGGTCGATGTCTGGCTGATCAGCTGGGTGCCCGATCGATCCACCGAGCTACACGACCACGCGGGCTCGCTGGGCGCGCTCACCGTGCTCAGCGGAGCGCTGTCGGAATTTCGTTGGAACGGAAAGGAACTGCGTCAGCGCACGCTGACGGCCGGGGATCAGGCGTCGTTTCCGCTCGGCTGGGTGCACGACGTGGTCCGCGCGCCGGATCAATTCGCGGGCGCGCCCGAACCGTCGAATCCGACGCTGTCCGTGCACGCCTATTCACCACCGCTCACCGCCATGTCCTATTACGAGGTCACCGGTCACGGCACATTGCGCCGCTCCCGGACCGTCCTCACCGACCAGCCTGAAGGCGACGTGAAATGACCCACGTGACGATCGATCAGATGCTCGAGAACGCGCGGACGCGGCTGCGGCGGGTCTACGCGTTCGAATTGCCGGAGGCGATCGCCCGGGGCGCACTGCTGGTCGACATCCGGCCGCAGGCGCAGCGAGTGAAGGAAGGAACGCTGCCGGGTGCGCTCGTGATCGAGCGGAATGTGCTGGAATGGCGCCTCGACCCCAGTAGTTCTGCCCGGCTGGCGCTCGCCGCGGACCACGACGTGGAATGGATCGTCGTCTGCTCGGAGGGCTACACCTCCAGCCTGGCGGCGGCCTCGCTGCAGCAACTCGGTTTGCACCGCGCCACCGATCTGGTGGGCGGCTATCAGGCGGTGAAGGCGGCCGGATTGCTGACGGTGGCGGCGGGCGCCCCGCACATCGCCCGCGAAGTGGCCGCGCTGGCCTCGTTGTAATTCCGGCCGATCGCGCCCCGAATTGCGGCGCGACCCAGCGTATTTCGCTCGGCTGTCCGTTACGTCACAATTCCCGCGGCGCGGTTGCGGGCGACGTGTGCCGAGCGCGAATCGATGCCGATTCGTTACTGCGCGGACGGGCTCGGGCAGCGCGCAAAACGATTTCCGGCGCACGCTAGGGTAGATCGTTGTGAGCACTCCGAACACCCCTACGACCGGTAGCTCCGCGGGTTCGGCGCCCGCGGGGCAATCCCGTCCTGCCGCAGCGGAAGTCGACGTTCCCGAGCAGATGCGGATTCGCCGGGAGAAGCGGGAGCGGCTGCTCGAGCAGGGTGGCGAGGCCTATCCGGTGGTGGTGCCGCGCACGCACACCCTGGCCGAAATTCGGGCCGCCCATCCCGACCTGGAGGCCGATACGAGCACCGGGCAGCAGGTCGGCGTGGCCGGGCGCGTCATATTCATGCGCAATACCGGCAAGCTGTGTTTCGCGACGCTGCAGGAGGGCGACGGCACCAAGCTGCAGGCGATGATCAGCCTGAACGGCGTCGGCGCCGAGGCGTTGGCCGCCTGGAAGGCCGATGTGGACCTCGGCGACTTCGTTTTCGTGCACGGTGAGGTGATCTCCTCGCGCACCGGTGAATTGAGCGTCATGGCCGATTCCTGGGCGATGGCCGCCAAGTCGTTGCGGCCGCTGCCGGTGGCGCACAAAGATCTGAGCGAGGAGTCGCGGGTGCGCCAGCGCTACGTCGACCTGATCGTTCGGCCGGAGGCCCGGGAAATGGCGCGGACCCGGGTCAAGGTGGTGCGCGCGGTGCGAAATGCCTTGGAGCGCAGGGGTTTTCTCGAGGTCGAGACCCCGATGCTGCAGACCCTGCACGGCGGCGCGGCCGCGCGCCCGTTCGTCACCCACTCCAACGCCCTCGATATGGACCTCTACCTGCGCATCGCGCCGGAGCTGTTCCTCAAACGCTGCGTGGTCGGCGGCATCGAGAAGGTTTTCGAGGTCAACCGCAACTTCCGAAACGAGGGTGCCGACTCCACGCATTCGCCGGAGTTCGCGATGCTGGAAACCTATGAGGCCTACGGCACCTACGATGATTCCGCGCGGATGATGCGGGAATTGGTGCAGGAGGTGGCACAGGAAGTCTTCGGCAGTCAGGTCGTCACACTGGCGGACGGCACCGAATACGATCTGAGCGGCGAGTGGAACACGGTGGAGATGTATCCGTCGCTGTCGGACTCCCTCGGTGTCGCGGTGACGCCCGAAACGACCGTACCGGAATTACTGGCGCTGGCCGATCGGGTGGGCCTGGAAATTCCCCAGGACAAGGGCTACGGTCATGGCAAACTTGTCGAGGAACTGTGGGAACACACCTACGGCGACAAGCTGTACGCGCCGACTTTCGTCCGCGACTTCCCGGTCGAGACCTCCCCGTTGACCAGGCAGCACCGCAGCAAGGCGGGCGTCACCGAGAAGTGGGATCTGTATGTCCGCGGCTTCGAGTTGGCGACGGGCTATTCCGAACTGGTGGACCCGGTGATTCAGCGGGATCGGTTCATCGATCAGGCGAGATTGGCGGCAGCGGGTGACGATGAGGCCATGCGTCTCGACGAGGACTTCCTCGCGGCGATGGAACACGGTATGCCCCCGACAACCGGAACCGGTATGGGAATCGATCGGTTGCTGATGGCGTTGACGGGGCTGGGAATCCGGGAAACGATACTGTTCCCAATTGTGCGTCCGGCCGCTCGCTGAGCGGTCGGATTGAATGCCGAAGTCTCGTCTTGGAAATCTCGGAATTCGAGGTATTCTCAACTCGGGCATCGGCCTGGTATGCGGGTCGCACGATTTCGAGAGGACGTTCATCTCATGGCAAAGAAGGTCACCGTTAGCCTGATCGACGATGTCGACGGTGAGTCCATCGCGGACGAGACCATCGAGTTTGCGATCGACGGTGTGTCGTACGAGATCGACTTGTCCGCGGCAAATGCGGCAAAGCTGCGGGACGGATTGGACCAGTGGGTCTCCAGTGCGCGGCGAGTCAGTGGTCGGCGGCGCAGCAAGCCGGCGGGTGCGACGGCGGGTGCGACCAAGAGTCGGGTGTCGATGGATCGTGAACAGAGCGCGGCAATTCGCGAATGGGCGCGCCGCAAGGGACACAAGGTCTCCGCGCGCGGTCGTATCTCCGCCGACATTACCGAGGCTTACAACAAGGAAGTCGGTCGTAGCAACTAGACCAGGGCGCGGCTACTTGTTGCTTTCGCCGCTGCCGTCCGGAGGAATCGTGCACCGTCCGGACGGCAGCGGTATTTAATATCGATTCCGCATAACCGATGGCCCACGTTTGCCGCCGGATCGGCGGGACGTGATCTTGCTCGGCTGGGGGTGGCGCGGCACCATGGAAACGTGCGAGCGACGTCACTGGCTGAGTGGAGAGTTGAGGGACCGGCGCAGTGACCAGATTTCAGGGATCGTTCCTGCGATTCGACGACGAGACGGGCAACCGCCAGGAGTTGGTTCTCTCCCCCGAGCGTGAACGCGTCACGATCGGACGTTCGCAGCAGGCCGATCTGACGCTGGCGTGGGACGCCGAGGTGTCCCGGCTGCACGCGTCGCTGGAGTACCTGGGCGCGCACTGGACGATCGTGGACGACGGGCTGTCGCGCAACGGGACGTTCGTCAACGGGGAGCGCCTGGTGGGTCGGCGGCGGCTGTCGCCCGGCGACCGGATTCGCGTGGGCACCTCGCTGCTGTCGTTCCACGACTTCACCGGCGTCGCCGACGACGCCACCCGCACCTCCACCGGATCGCTGCCCACGCTGCGGTCCCTCACCGAGACCCAACTCTCGGTCCTGATCGCGCTGTGCCGCCCGTACAAGAACAACGCCGGGTTCGCGACCCCGGCCCCGAACCAGCAGATCGCCGACGAGCTGTACCTGAGCGTGGACGCGATCAAGACCCATATGCGCACGCTCTTCGCGAAGTTCGGCGTCGAGGACCTGCCCCAGAACCAGAAGCGCGTCCGCCTGGCCATGCTGGCCATGCAAAGCGGCATCATCTCCGAGCGCGACCTGTAGCCGGTGGTTTCCGGCCGAGAGCATGCCGGAACGACGGGAGTGGTCGCCGCGGCTCCCATCCGTCGTTCCCGGTGCCCTGCCGATTCACCCCACCTCTCACCGGTGGGTAGGGCAAAGTCGCTGTTCGCTGTCGGCGTACGTCCTGGCGAAACGATCCGGGCAACGGTCGCGTTATGACTGAATGACTCGTGTTGTCGCCGGTTCGCAATAGGGTGGACGGACGACGGCCGTGACCCCCGCCAACTAGAGTGGAGGCGGGGGATGTGACCCCAGGGCTTCATGGCAGGCTGACGCTCAGTCGACTGAAGCGCCGGTAGGCCGTAGAAAGCGGAGCAGGAAGTGAGGGAGCGATGTTCGAGAGGTTCACCGACCGCGCTCGGCGGGTCGTTGTCCTGGCCCAGGAAGAAGCCAGGATGCTCAACCACAACTACATCGGCACCGAGCACATCCTGCTGGGCCTGATTCACGAGGGTGAAGGTGTCGCGGCGAAGTCCCTGGAATCTCTGGGTATTTCGCTCGAGGGTGTGCGTTCGCAGGTCGAGGAGATCATCGGCCAGGGCCAGCAGGCGCCGTCGGGGCACATTCCGTTCACCCCGCGTGCCAAGAAGGTGCTGGAGCTGTCGCTGCGCGAGGCGCTGCAGCTCGGCCACAACTACATCGGCACCGAGCACATCCTGCTCGGCCTGATCCGCGAGGGTGAGGGCGTCGCGGCGCAGGTGCTGGTGAAGCTGGGCGCCGACCTCAACCGGGTGCGCCAGCAGGTCATCCAGCTGCTGTCCGGCTACCAGGGCAAGGAGCCGGTGGAGTCGGGCGCCCGGGGCGAGTCCGGCACGCCGTCCACCTCGCTGGTGCTCGACCAGTTCGGCCGCAACCTGACGCAGGCCGCGCTCGAGGGCAAGCTCGATCCGGTCATCGGCCGCTCGAAGGAGATCGAGCGCGTCATGCAGGTGCTGAGCCGCCGCACCAAGAACAACCCGGTGCTGATCGGCGAGCCCGGCGTCGGTAAGACCGCCGTTGTCGAGGGCCTGGCGCAGGCCATCGTGAACGGCGAGGTCCCGGAGACGCTGAAGGACAAGCAGCTCTACACCCTCGACCTGGGTTCGCTGGTCGCGGGCAGCCGCTACCGCGGTGATTTCGAGGAGCGCCTGAAGAAGGTGCTCAAGGAGATCAACACCCGCGGCGACATCATCCTGTTCATCGATGAGCTGCACACGCTGGTCGGTGCGGGCGCGGCCGAGGGCGCGATCGACGCGGCCTCGATCCTCAAGCCCAAGCTGGCGCGCGGCGAACTCCAGACCATCGGCGCCACCACCCTCGACGAGTACCGCAAGTACATCGAGAAGGATGCCGCGCTGGAGCGTCGCTTCCAGCCGGTGCAGGTCGGCGAGCCGACTGTCGAGCACACCATCAATATCCTCAAGGGTCTGCGCGACCGGTACGAGGCGCACCACCGAGTCTCCATCACCGATGGCGCGCTGGTCGCGGCCGCCACCCTGGCCGACCGCTACATCAACGACCGGTTCCTGCCGGACAAGGCGATCGACCTGATCGACGAGGCCGGTGCGCGCATGCGCATCCGTCGCATGACCGCTCCGCCGGACCTGCGCGAGTTCGACGACAAGATCGCCGATGCCCGCCGGGAGAAGGAAAGCGCCATCGACGCGCAGGACTTCGAGAAGGCCGCGCGGCTGCGCGACAAGGAGAAGCAGCTCGTCGCCAAGCGGGCCGAGCGCGAGAAGCAGTGGCGCTCCGGTGATCTGGATGTCGTGGCCGAGGTCGACGACGAGCAGATCGCCGAGGTGCTGGCCAACTGGACCGGTATCCCTGTTTTCAAGCTCACCGAGGAGGAGACCACCCGTCTGCTCCGCATGGAGGACGAGCTGCACAAGCGGATCATCGGCCAGGAGGACGCGGTCAAGGCCGTCTCCAAGGCCATTCGCCGCACCCGCGCCGGTCTGAAGGATCCGAAGCGTCCCTCGGGCTCGTTCATCTTCGCCGGTCCGTCCGGTGTCGGTAAGACCGAGCTGTCCAAGGCGCTGGCGAACTTCCTGTTCGGCGACGACGACGCGCTCATCCAGATCGACATGGGCGAGTTCCACGACCGCTTCACCGCCTCGCGGCTCTTCGGCGCCCCTCCGGGCTACGTCGGCTACGAGGAGGGCGGCCAGCTCACCGAGAAGGTGCGCCGCAAGCCGTTCTCGGTCGTGCTGTTCGACGAGATCGAGAAGGCCCACCAGGAGATCTACAACACCCTGTTGCAGGTCTTGGAGGACGGCCGCCTCACCGACGGTCAGGGCCGCACGGTCGACTTCAAGAACACCGTGCTGATCTTCACCTCGAACCTCGGCACCTCGGATATCTCCAAGGCCGTGGGTCTGGGCTTCACCCAGTCCAACAGCGAGGGCTCGAACTACGAGCGGATGAAGCTGAAGGTCAACGACGAGCTGAAGAAGCACTTCCGCCCCGAGTTCCTCAACCGCATCGACGACGTGATCGTCTTCCACCAGCTCACCACGGAGCAGATCGTGGAGATGGTGGACCTGATGATCGGCCGCGTCGGCGTGCAGTTGAAGAACAAGGATATGGAGATGGAGCTGACCGACCAGGCCAAGAGCCTGCTCGCGAAGCGCGGCTTCGACCCGGTGCTGGGCGCCCGCCCGCTGCGTCGGACCATCCAGCGCGAGATCGAGGACCAGCTGTCGGAGAAGATCCTGTTCGGCGAGCTCGGTGCCGGTCAGATCGTCGAGGTCGACGTGGAAGGCTGGGACGGCGAGAGCACCGGCGAGGACGCCAAGTTCACCTTCACCGGTCGGGCCAAACCGCCGAAGCCGGTCGAGGAGGAAGAGGAGCCGGTCGAGGTGCTGGCCGGAGACTCCGCGGCGGCGTCCGGGGAGTAAGTCCACTCGCGAAGCCCCGCTCCACCAGATTTGTCCGGTGGAGCGGGGCTTTTGCCTGTCCAGCCCTCGTCGTGCTTTTGCCTGTCCAGCCCTCGTCGTCCCGGCGAATGCCGGGATCCAGACGGGAGAAATTCGCTGGCGGAGTATCCGACGGATGGTGCATGGTCGGCGTGATCGACGACGAAAGGACCGCATGCTCTCCGAGGAACAGGTCGAGGCGTTCGTCGCGGACGGATTCGTGAAGGTGGAGGGGGCGTTCCCCCGTGCGGTGGCCGACGCCGGACGCGAGATCCTATGGCGGGAAACGGGTTGCGACCCGGACGATCCGTCGACGTGGACGCAGCCGGTGATCCGACTCGGCGATCATGCCGAGGAGCCGTTCCGGCAGGCGGTGAACACTCCGGCGCTGCGCGAGGCCTTCGCTCAGCTGGTCGGGGCGGGTCGGTGGTGGCCGCGGGGGAGCCTGGGGACATTCCCCGTCCGATTCCCCAGCGGTGCCGAGCCCGGTGACGACGGCTGGCATGTCGACGCGAGCTTCGAAGGCGACGATCCGGCGAACTTCCTGACCTGGCGGCTCAATCTGTGGTCGAAGGGACGGGCGCTGCTGATGCTCTTCCTGTTCTCCGATGTGGGCGAGGATGATGCCCCGACGCGGATCCGTGTCGGATCGCATCTGCGTCTGCCGAATGTCTTGAAGCCGTTCGGTGAGCCGGGTGCCCCGATGGGGGAACTGGCCGACACCTACGCGGCCACCGCCGACCTTCCGGAGGCGACCGCCATGGGCGAGGCCGGGGACGTCTACCTGTGCCACCCCTTCCTCGTGCACGCCGCACAGCCCAACCGGGCGGGCCGCCCGAAATTCATGGCCCAGCCGCCGCTGATCCTGCGCGAGCCGTGCGTACTCGAACGGCCGGACGGCACGTATTCGCCTGTGGAACAGGCAATTCGGCTGGGACTACAGACTTCGGCCGACCCTTCCTGATCTACTGGTCAGCGCGGACGGCGGGTGCGCCGCAACACCTCCAATCGGGTGAGGTACTGGTCCTCGTCGATCTCGCCGCGGGCGAATGCCGACCGCAGGGTGCCGACGCCGCGGTTGCGCCAGCGTGCCCGCCGGGTCGCGAACACGATGCCGATCACGGTGAGCCAGAACAGGACCGGGAAGATCCAGAAGAACGGCCAGGGGTGCCAGCCGTCGTGGTAGTGGTCGGCGAGGAAGGAAATCGCCTCGGGACTTGCGTAGATGTTCATGACTCCCAGCCTGTTCCGGTCCGCCGCCGGGGACATCGGCGCGCGAGCGGCAAACGGCATACGCCTGCGCGCGTAGTCCCGGTCCGGTCCGGACGCTCACCCGAACGACATGACGGCGCCGGATCCGTCGGCCGCGGCGAACTCGAAGAAGCGCACCAGGTGGAGATAGTTCGCGCGCAGGTAGTCCAGGGCGTCGTCGCCGTCGAGCCAGATGTTCGGGTAGACCTCCTGCGCCGTCATTCGCTCGGCGTCGAAGTGGCGGGCCAGCTGCCGAGCCCGGACGGACCAGATTCGGCGGGCGTACCGTGGGTGGCGCCCGCGCAAACGATCCCGGAGTGCACCGATGACCGATCCCGACCTGACACTCATCGCCGTCCTGCTCGACCGCTCCGGTTCCATGCAGTCGATCAAGTCCGATACCGAGGGCGGCTTCGCCGCGTTCCTCGAGGAACAGCGCGCGGTGCCGAAGCGGATCGAGGTGACGCTGGCCCAGTTCGACACCGAATACGAACAGCTGTACGCGAATTGTCCACTGGCCCAGGTGCCGCCGCTGCACCTGCAGCCGCGCGGGATGACAGCGCTCTACGACGCGGTCGGCCGACTGGTCACCGAGGTCGGCACGGAACTGGCGCAGCGCCCCGAGGACCGGCGCCCCGGCACCGTGATCGTCGTCGTGCTCACCGACGGCCACGAGAACTCCAGCAGGGAATGGTCGCATGCGGCGGTCAAGTCGCTGATCACCCAGCAGCAGGAGGTGTACAACTGGAACTTCCTGTTCCTGGGCGCGAATATGGACGCCGTCGCGATCGGCGCCGAGATGGGTTTCGATCCCCGGCAGGCCATCACCTACGCCGCCGCGCCGGGCGGCGTGGCCGGGGTGTTCCGCGCCGCCGCGGGCAATTCCGCGCGGCTGCAGTCCGGATACGGAGCGCCGATCGGATTCACCGAAGACGAACGGCAGCAGTCGAATCCGGGCGGGTGAGATGCCGCGTCACTGCCAGCCCGGCCGCACCAGCCCCGACTCGTAGGCCATGACCACCAGCTGGGTGCGGTCGCGGGCGTTGAGCTTCAACAGAATTCGGCTCACATGCGTGCGCGCGGTGGCCGGACTGAGGAACAGTCGTTCGGCGATCTCGGCGTTGGTGAGGCCCTCGGCGACCAGCGCCATCACCTCGCGTTCGCGGTCGGTGAGTTCGGACAGCTCGGCGGTCGGCGCCGGTTTCGCACGCGAGGCGAATTCGGAGACCAGGCGCCGGGTCACGCTGGGGGACAGCAGCGCATCGCCCGCCGCCACCACCCGCACCGCCTTGACCAGATCGGCCGGCTCGGTGTGCTTGACGAGGAAACCCGTTGCGCCCGAACGCATTGCCTCGAAGACGTACTCGTCGAGCTCGAAGGTGGTCAGCACCACCACCTTCACCTCCGACAGCGTGGCGTCGGCGGCGATCTCGCGCGTGGCGGCCAGCCCGTCCAGCACCGGCATGCGAATATCCATGAGCACCACGTCCGGCCGCAGCTCGCGCGTCATCCGCACGGCCTGCTCCCCGTTGTCGGCCTCGCCGACCACCGCGATCCCGTCCTGCGCGTCCAGTAGCGCCACGAACCCGCCGCGCACCAACGCCTGATCGTCGGCCACCAACACCCGAATACTCACCGCACCTCCCGATCTCGAAGCTCGATCATGACGCCCACCGAAAGGGTGCCGCAGGTGTCCGCTCCCGGGAAGGGCGTCGAGGTCATCGGCCTGCCCCGGAGGTCGTGGAGTCGTCGAGGCGGGGGATCGGGAGGGCGGCGTGGACGCGGAAGCCGCCGTCGGTGCGGGGGCCAGCTGTCAGCTCGCCGCCGAGGGCGTGGGCCCGCTCGATCATGCCCGGAATCCCGTTGCCGCCGACGGTTGTGGACGGTTGTGGATATTTCGAAGGGTCGCCGTTCGCGGGGGACGCGGGGCCGTGCTGTCCGCCCCCGATGTCGTCGATGGTCAGGCGCAGGGTGTCGGGGGAGAAGTCCACGGTGACAACGGCTTCGGCGCCGGAGGCGTGGCGCAGGACGTTGGTCAGCGACTCCTGCACGATGCGGGCGGCCGCGCCGTCGAGCACGGCGGGCAGGCGCTGTGGCGCGCCGCGGGTCTCGGTTCGCACCGTCAGCCCGGCCGCGCGAGCCGGTCCGAGCAGGGTCTTGAGATCGGTGATACCGACGGCCGGAGTCGTCGGCGCCGCAACGGTTTCCGCACCGGCCCGAATCGAGCGCAGCAGGGCGTGCACCTCGCCGAGCGCGTCGCGGCTGGCCTGTTTGATCGCCGCCAGCGAGGTGGCCGCCTGGTCGGGCTTGCGGTCCAGCAGTTCCAGCGCCACCGACGACTGCACATTGATCACCGACAGGCTGTGCGCCAGCACATCGTGCAATTCGCGGGCGATGGCCAGGCGCTCCTCGGTCGCCCGCTGCTCGCGCTGGGCCAGCTCGCGCGCCCGTTCCGCCTGCTCGTTGCGGCGGGCGGCCTCGGCCCGCTGCCGCCGGGCCACCAGCACCGCACGGCGCTGCCTGATCCCCTCCGCTATCGCGACCAGCACGCTCAACCACGCCAGCAGTCCGGCCGCCTGCCAACCGTTGGTCGAGTATCCGCGCAATGCGGGGATCGGCCACACCATCAGCAGGTACCCGAGCGGCAGCAGCGGGTAGGTGTACCAGCGTGAGCCCCGGCTGGCGGCGGTGAGGAAGGCGATCACCAGTGCGAGGAAAATCGGCCCGTAACCGTAGCCGACCAGCAGATATGTGGCCGTGGCCGCCAGCACTCCGTAGAGCGCGGGCTGTGGGTAGCGGCGGCGGGCCACCAGCAGCAGCGGCCCGGTCACCAGTAGTGCGTAACCGAGCGCGTCGAGGGCGCGAGTCCCGCTCTGGTGCGTATTCGCCGCGCTGCCACCCGCCAACTGCACGACGGCGACGACGACCGCGGGCAGCACATCCCGCAAACCCGGCCACACCCTCGACTCCACACACGAACGGTAGCGCCGCCACATCCCGAACGGGAGCTACGCGCCGCGAATTACGTCTGGATACGTACGCCGGGTCACGCCGGGCGGCGGATGTGTTCCTCCTGGTCGCAGGCGGATTCTCGGGGGCATGAACTTCGACGATCCCGGGCGGACATCCACCGCCACGGCCGCGGTCGTGACGACCGATGCCCTGACCAAGACCTACGGTACCCACACCGCCGTCGACTCCGTGGCCATGACGGTGTACGCCGGTGAGATCTACGGATTCCTCGGCCCCAACGGCGCCGGTAAGACCACGACCCTGCGGATGCTGGTCGGCCTGATCCGGCCCACCTCCGGCGCGGCCACGGTGCTGGGAAGCCATCCCGGCGACCCGGAAACGCTGCGGCGCATCGGTGTTCTGATCGAGGGCCCCGGCTTCTACCCGTACCTGTCCGGCCGCGACAACCTCCGGCTGCTGGCCCGCTACCGCGGCGTCGGGCGCGACGGCGTCGAGCAGGCGCTGGAGCGGGTGGGCTTGGCCGATCGGGCGCACGACAGGTTCCGCACCTACTCGCTGGGGATGAAGCAGCGGCTCGGCGTGGCCGCGGCGCTGCTGGGCCATCCAGACCTGCTCATCCTCGACGAACCCACCAACGGGCTCGACCCGGCCGGGATGGCCGAGATGCGCGAGCTCATCACCGGACTCGCCGCCGACGGGCACACCGTCGTGCTGTCGTCTCACCTGCTCAGCGAGGTGCAGGAGATCTGCGACCGCGTCGGCGTCATCTCTCGGGGGCGCCTGCTCACCGAAGCCACGGTGAGCGAATTGCTCGGGGCGGCAACGCTCTTCCTGCGGGCCGAGCCGGTGGAGCTGGCCTTCCCGGCGGTCCGTCGAGTGGTGGGCGATCGATCCGCGTTGCTGACCGCCGCCGGTATCAGAGTGGATGCCGGTACGGCGATGGCGCCGGCGGTGGCGCGCGCGGTGATCGCGGCCGGTGCGGATCTGCTGGAGCTGCGCATCGACGAAAAGTCGCTGGAGGAAGTGTTTTTCGAGATGACGAAACTGGAGGAAGCGGCATGAGCGTCAGGCAGGGAATGCGGGATGTGGTGGCCTGCACCGCCGCGGAACTCGATCGGCTGCGCAAGTGGCCCGCGTTCTGGGTCGTGCTCGGCACCTGGATCCTGCTGAATCTCACCTTCGCGTACCTGTTCAACTACCTGGCCTACACCACGGGCGACAGCTCGCGGATGTCCAACGGACAGCCGCGCGAGGTCTTGCTGCGGCTGATGCTGCCCGCCGCGGTGCCGGAGGTGTTCACGCAGGGGATGGCGATGTTCGGCGGTGCGCTGATGCTGGTGCTCGGCGCGATGGTGACCGGCAGCGGATACGGTTGGGGCAGTTGGAAAACCGTCCTCACCCAGGGCCCCGGGCGGGTGAGCGTGCTGACGGGCACCGTGCTGGCGCTGTCCGCGGTGGTGGTCGGGCTGGTCTGTGCGGCGTTCGTGATCGACACCGGGGTGGCCGCGGTGATCGGCTCCGCGCAGCACGGTTCGCTGGCGCTGCCGTCAGCGGGCCGGGCGCTGCTCGGAATAGTCACGGGCACGCTCATTCTCGGGATGTGGACACTGGCCGGTGCGCTGGTCGGCGCCATCGCCCGGGGCCCCGCACTGGCCGTCGGCCTCGGGCTGGTGTGGGTGCTGGTGGTCGAGAACCTGCTGCGTGGCGTCGGCGCGATCTTCTCGCCGATCCAGGCTGTGACGGACTACCTTCCAGGCACGGCGGCCGGATCACTGGCCGGTGCTATGCGCACGGTCGGGGGCGCGGCGACCCCCGGGGTACTGGACGTGCTTTCCCGCCCGGTGTCGTTCGCGGTGCTCGGCGTGTACATCGCGGTATTCGTCACCGCCACCGTGTGGTCGGTCAAGCGCCGCGACATGGTTTGAACGACAACACAATACGTAGTACGGGCCCGCGGGGTGCCGGAGTTGCGGTCAGCCGAGCACCCCGTAGGCCACCTGCCTCGAGGCCCTCGCGATCTGGTCGGGGGTCAGCTTGCGGGAGCGCTGACCGCGATAGACCTCGGAGGCGAGTGGGGCGAGCAGGATGTTGGCGTAGCAGGCCGCCGGTGCGGCTCCGGGGCCGAGCGGGGGCGGGCCGCCGAGCGTACGGGCGAGCGGCCGAGCGGGTAGGTTCGGTCGGGACGGCAATCCATTCCGACTGTGAAAGGACAGTGATGCCAACACGTACCGCGCGCACCGCTTGGACCGGGGGCCTGCAGGACGGCTCTGGCCAGGTCGAGCTGGCGAGCTCCGGCGTCGGCAAGTTCGACGTGTCGTTCCCGAAGCGGACCGCCGACACGGCCGAGGGCACCACCAGCCCGGAGGAACTGATCGCCGCCGCGCATTCGTCGTGCTACGCCATGGCGCTGTCGGGCCAGATCGGCAACGCCGGCGGCACGGTGCGGAGCCTGGACGTCAACGCCGATGTCACGCTGGGTCCGGATCCGGCGGGCGGCTTCCACATCAGCACCATCAAGCTGACCGTGCGCGGCAAGGTCGACGGGCTGGACGCCGCGGGCTTCCAGGCCGCCGCCGAGGGCGCGAAGACCGGCTGCCCGATCAGCAAGGCGCTGGCGGGCGTCGGCACCATCGAACTGGATGCCGCGCTGGAGTCCTGAACGCGTGAGGACATGACGAGGGGCGGTGTGAACGCACCGCCCCTCGTTGTGTTCGCCTACGTGCATGTCCGCCGTTGCCGTGTGCGGCCGCGGACCACGTACGTCAGGCGGCGACCGCGGCCTGCCTGCGATCGGCGAACTCCGTGAGGGTCGCGAATGCCAGCCCCAGCACGGCCCACAGCGTGGCCGAGACCGCCAGCGACGACACCCGGAACTGCCACAGCAGAGTCGCCGGGAAGTTGTCCTTCACTTCGTTCACCCCGGGCAGCGCGATATAACCGACCGCCGTCACGATCACGAACGCCGCCACCGCACCGCCGAACCTGACCGTGCTCAGTTGCGCGGCGAGCAGGCGGTGCGCGAACACCGCGCTGCCGACCGCCGCGAACCCGAGCAGGACCGCCGCCACCCACAGCAGGGTGCGCTCGTTGATCGTGTCCGGCTCGCCCACCGCCGGGGGATTGGCCGGGTACTTGAAGAACGGCACCGCGGTGATCGCGAGCCAGCCGCACAATCCCAGTGCCACAGCCAGTTTCGGCCCCGGCAGGCTGGTGTGGCGGCGCGCGAAGTGGGCCGCGGCGGCGAAGATCGCGCCCAGCGCCAGCCCGGACAGCCCGAGTGCGAGGAATTCGCCGAACTTCTGCCCACCGCGGCTGACCAGTGGTTCTTCGGACTCCTCGTGGGAATGCCCGCCTGCCGCGGCCTCCTCGATGGCGATGGCCGACTCGACCCTCGGCTCGCCTATGACGAACCCGACGGTGCCCGCCAGCAGTCCGGCGATGAGTCCGGCCAGCAGGCCGCGTAGGAGCAGGGTCTTCAGCGAACCGGTCAGTGGCACGGCACGCCCAGCAGGTGTCGCCCGTCGTGCATCAGCTCGTGCAGGTACATCCCGCTCCGGGAGACCGCGCCCTGATCGAAGCCGACCAGGTACAGCGTGAGCAGTGCCAACAGGACGACGCCTACCGCAACGAGCACGGTGGCGAGCGAATCGGTTGCGCGGCCGGGGGTGTGCGCAATGGCCATGGTGGTCCTCCTTCGGGGATGGTCGCGTCCCCGCGAGCGAGTCTGGCAACGACGGTGCCGATGTCTGGCTAACCGGCCGAGGGGCCGGATTACAGTGGCGCGACCGCCCCGGAATCGCACCGGGTTACCGCGTCACCGTCGCTGTGGTCACCTGAACTGTGACACCCTGAGTTCTGTGGCGTCAACTGCGGGATCGTCATTCGGCCGCCGCCCCCGGCTGCTGATCGGAATCGTCGCGGCGACAGTGACCGTGCTGGTCGTCGCCGCGATCGTGGTCGCGGTCCGTGCGCGGTCCGGGGACTCGTCGCTGTCGTACCCCTGCCCCGGGGACCCGGCTTCCGCCGAACCGGGGTGGGCGCCGTCCTCGGCGTCGTTCGCCGCGGGTTTCGAGGCGCATCCGTTCGTCGGCAACGGTTATCTCGGCCTGCGGGTGCCGCCCGCCGGAACCGGTTACGTCGAGACCGGTGAGCGCACCGGCTGGCCGCTGTACACCCCGCGCTACGACGGTGCGTTCGTGGCCGGGCTGTACGGGCGCGAACCGGCGCTGGCCGACGGGCTGACGGTGGCCGCGGCGCTGCCGAACTGGTCGACGTTGCGGGTCGGGGTCGGCGGTGAAACCTTCTCTCCGGCAACGTCACCCGCGCAGGTGTCGAACTTCCGGCAGACCCAGTTCCTGCGCTGCGGCATGGTGCGGACCGAACTGACCTGGACCACGCGCGACGGCCGCGCCACCGATCTGGCCTACGACATATTCGCCGATCGCACCGATCAGCACGCCGCCGCCGTACATCTCACCGTCACGCCGCACTGGGACGGGCAGGTGACCGTCACCGACCTGCTCGATTTCGCCGGTGCCCGCCGCATCGATCGGACCGGGTTCTCGTCACCGGCTCCAGGCACCCTCAATGCCGAATTCCGTACTAGGACAACGAATGTGGTCGGCAATGTGGCCTCGGTGCTGGCCGCCGACGGTACGGTGCGACCGCAGGAATCCGGCCAGCAGGCGACATCGGAGGTCGTGTCGGGAAGGCCCCTCGAGGTCACGAAGTTCGTCGGCGTCGACACCGGGCTCACCGCCGCCGATCCCGGCCGGTCCGCGACGGACGCCGCGCGCGGGGCCGCCGAGCGAGGGTGGCCGAATCTGCTTGCCGCACAGGCGCGGGCGTGGCGCGAGCTGTGGGCATCCGATATCGAGGTGCCCGGCCGCCCGGACGTGCAGCGCTGGACGCGCGGCGCGCTGTACTCGCTGTATTCGGCGACGAATCCGCGGCAGGACAACAGCGTGTCGCCGACCGGTCTGAGCAGCGACAACTACGCCGGTCTGGTCTTCTGGGACGCCGATATCTGGATGTACCCGGGGCTGCTGCAACTACAGCCGGAGCTGGCGCGGTCGGTGGTCGAATACCGCTACAAGACCCTGCCGGGCGCCCGCGAGAATGCCCGGCGCCTGGGCTATCCCGGCGCGTTCTATCCGTGGACGAGTGCGAGCACCGGCGATCTGTGGAGCGAATGCCACAGCTGGTCGCCGCCGCACTGCGTGACCCAGATCCACCTGCAGGGTGATGTGTCGCTGGCCGCGTGGCAGTACTACCTGGCAACCAAGGACGTCGGCTACCTGCGCGACCGCATCTGGCCGATCATGTCGAGCCTCGCCGAATTCTGGGCCGCGCGTGCGACGCCGAACCCGGACGACAGCTTCTCGGTCCGCGATGTCGCCGGGCCGGACGAGTACAGCAACGGCGTCGACGACGGTGTGTACACCAACGGCGTCGCGGCCGTGGCGCTTCGGAACGCGGTCACGGCCGCGCGTATCATCGGCGCGCCCGCGCCGCCGGAGTGGACGGCGCTCGCCGATCGGCTGCGCATGCCGTTCGATGCCCGTGACGGCATATTCCTGCAGTACGAGGGATATCGCGGATCGGAGATCAAGCAGGCCGATACGGTACTGCTGCAGTATCCGCTGGAGTGGCCGATGCCGCCGCAGGTAGCCGCGAAGACGCTGGACTACTACGCGGAGCGCACCGATCCGGACGGACCCGCCATGACCGACTCGGTGCATCAGATCGATGCCGCCGCCAACGGTGAGGCGGGCTGTTCGGTGGGCACCTATCTCGACCGCTCGGCCCGTCCCTTCGCCCGCGAGCCCTTCGGGCAGTTCGCCGAGGCGCGCGGCGAGAAGGCGGGCGCCACGGATCCGCACGCCGGCGCCCCCGCATTCTATTTCACAACGCTCGCAGGCGGTTTCGTGCAGGAGTTCACCAACGGCCTGGTGGGACTGCGTCTTCGCGAGGATCGGGTGCGACTGGACCCGCTGCTCCCGCCGCAGCTTGTCGACGGCGTGACGGTGCGCGGATTGGATTGGCAGGGAAGGGTTTTCGACGTTGCCGTCGGTCCCCGGCATACTACGGTCACGCTCCGGTCGGGGGAGCCGCTGCCGGTGGAGACGGCCGCGGGCATACGCCGGGTCGAGTCGGGGAGTTCGCTGGAGTTGCCGACCCGCCGCCCCGATCTGGACCCCACTGCCGACGCGGCGCAGTGCAAGACCGCCATGGCCTCGAGCGAACAGCCCGGCGACTATGCCGAGGCGGCCGTCGACGGCGATGCCGCCACCAGCTGGCTGCCCGCCGCCGACCGGGCGGAGCTGACCGTCGACCTGGGCGCGGTGGGCGCCGTCACGCGGGTGCTGCCGCAGTGGAACGGCCCCGCCCCCGCGTCGTCCGAGATCGCGATCTCCCGCGACAACCGCACCTGGACAACCGTGCCGCGCGACGAGAACGGCGTGCTGGCGACCCCCGCCTACGCCCGCTACGTCCAGATCCGCCTCACCGGCGTCGACATCGCCGCGGACGCGGGCATCCGCGAACTCGACGTCACCACCGCACCCGGGTAGCGGCCCGGCGTCATTCGGTGGAAGATTTCCCGGGGATGTCGAGGACGACCTCGAATTCCAGCAGCGATGCTCCGGACGACACCGGCTTGCGCGTCTGGCCCGCATGCGCCTGCCTGGCCGGGCCGTCCCGCCACGCGGCGAACGACTCCTCCGAATCCCACTGCGTGACAACGAAGTACCGCTCGTCTCCGGCGACCGGCCGCAGCAGCTGGAAACCGAGGAACCCGGGCGAGTTCTCCACCGCATGTGCTCGTGCGGCGAACCGCTTCTCCAACTCGGGCCCCGCACCCTCGGGAATCTCGATCGCATTGATCTTCACAACAGCCATGCGCACCAGGCTAGCGCTCGCGTACCCACACCTCCCGCGGACGTATCGTCGGGGGCGATGCTGTACGACGAGGGTGGCGCCGGGGTGCCGATTCTGCTGCTGCACGGGCTGATGGGCAGTGCGCGGACTTGGCGTGCGCACCTGGACTGGTTGCGGGAGTTCGGGCATGTGTACACCTTCGACGCTGCCGGGCACGGCCGCCCGGCGCCCGAGGAGCTGAGCACCGAGGCGTTCGTCGCCGACCTCGCGGCGGCCACCGCGGAGATCGTCGAACCCATGGTGGTGATCGGGCATTCGATGGGCGGGCTGCACGGCTGGGTGTTCGCGGCGGCGCAACCCGGGCGGGTGCGGGCCCTCGTGGTCGAGGACATCGCCCCGGACTTCCGCGGCCGCACCGCCCGCGACTGGGCGGCCATGATCGAGGCCTGGCCGCAGCCGTTCCCCGACGCCGCCGCGATGCTGGACTTCTTCGGCCCGGTCGCCGGGCGGTACTTCCTGGAATCGTTCGAGCACGGCCCCGACGGCTACCGCCTGCACGGCGACGTCACCACCTTCCGCGACATCTCCGAGGAATGGGGCACCCGCGACTTCTGGGGCCAGTGGCGCGCGGTGCAGGCCCCCGCGTTGCTGATCGAGGGCGAGCACACCATCACCCCGCCAGGCCAGATGCGCGAGATGGCTCAGGTACACCCCAACGCCCGCTACGCGAAGATCGAGCAGGCAGGCCATCTGGTACACGACGATCAGCCCGCCGCCTACCGCGCCGAAGTCGAGGGCTTCCTGCGCGAGGTGCTCGCCTGACACCCCGTCATCCCGGCCAAAAGCGCGCCGGGATGACGGGAGCTGTGCCGAATGGCGGTGGTGTGCCGGGTTGACGGGGCTGTGTCGAATGGCGGTGGTGTGCCGGGTTGACGGAGCTGTGCCGAATGGCGGTGGTGTGCCGGGTTGGCGGGGCTGTGTCGATCGGCGGTGTTGTGTCGAGACTGCGGTGGTGTGCCGGGTTGGCGGGCCTGTGTCGATCGGCGGTGGTGTGCTGAGACCGCGGCGGTGGGCCGGGATGGGGGGTCGTGTGAACGAATATTCTCGTGTTCTGTGTGTTGAAGGTCTTGGTTACGTGCGTTGATAGGTTCCGAAGTAAGTTTGGCGTCTGTTTGATGGCGGTCGCCTTCAGTCCTGGGGGGCCGCCGTCGTATGCTCGTCGCACGCCCCCGAACGAAGGTGACCACACGATGATCGACTTCTCGATTCCCGCCGAGCTCGCCGCCGAACGCGACCGGATTCGCCAGTTCGTCATCGACAAGATCGTCCCCTACGAGCGCGACCCCCGGCTGACCGCGCACGGCCCGAACGACGAGCTGCGCCAGGAACTCGTCGAACTGGCCCGCGCCGAGAAGCTGCTGACCGTACAGGCCCCGGTGGAGCTCGGCGGGCGCGGCCTGTCGCACATCGAGCAGGCCGTGCTGTACGAGGCGGCGGGCTGGTCCACCCTCGGCCCGGTCGCGATGAACTGCGCCGCACCCGACGAGGGCAATATGTTCCTGCTCTCCAAGGTCGCGAACCAGGAGCAGACCGACCGCTACCTGATGCCGGTGATCAACGGCCGGCAGCGCTCCGTCTTCGCGATGACCGAACCCGGCGGCGCCGGTTCCGACCCGGGCCAGTTGGCCACCACCGCCACCTTCGACGGCGAGAACTTCACCGTCAACGGCCGCAAATGGCTCATCACCGGCGCCGACGGGGCCAAGACCTGGATCATCATGGCGCGGCTGGAGGCCAACCCGCATCTGCCGGAGGGCCCGACGCTCTTGCTGACCGACGGCGACACCCCGGGCATCGTCATCGAACGCACCATGAACACCATGGACCGCAACTACGTCGGCGGCCACGGCGTGGTGCGCTTCGAGAACCTGGCGCTGCCCAAGGAATCGGTGCTCGGCGAGACCGGTCAGGCGATGCGGTACGCGCAGTTGCGCCTCGCCCCCGCCCGGCTCACCCACTGCATGCGTTGGCTCGGCGCCGCGGAACGCGCGCAGAGCATCGCGGTCGACTACGCCAAGACCCGCACCGCCTTCGGCAAGCCGATCGGCGAGCACGAGGGGGTGTCGTTCATGCTGGCCGACAACGAGATCGCGCTGCACCAGTGCCGCCTGACCATCTGGCACGCCTGCTGGCTGATGGACCAGGGCCACAAGGCCCGCCACGAGAGCTCGATGGCCAAGTCGTACGTGTCCGAGGAACTGTTCAAGGTGGCCGACCGCTGCGTGCAGGTGCTCGGCGGCATCGGAATCAGCGACGAGACCGTGGTCGAGATGATCTTCCGCGATATGCGTGCCTTCCGCCTGTACGACGGCCCCACCGAGGTCCACAAGTGGGCGATCGGCCGCCGCGTGCTGCGCTGATTTCGGCCCCGTCTCCGGCTCTGTCCCCGCGGGTTGCGTGGGTGTGGGGGTCCGTGATCTTGTTGGTTTCGGTGGTACGGACGTTGTCCGGTCCGGCAAGCTTTCTCGGCGGTGCGGCCGGGCCCGAAGCCGGGCGCGGGCAGCGGCGACAGAACTAGGATCTTCTCGTATGAGTTCGGAATTGCACGTCGATGTCTCTGCCGGCATCGCCGTGCTCACGCTCAATCGTCCCGCTCAGCAGAACGCCTTCACTCCGACGATGGCCGCCGAGCTCGGCACGGCGCTGCGGCGCTGCGACACCGAGGACGCGATCCGCGCGGTGATCATCACCGGCACCCCGCCCGCCTTCTGCGCCGGGGCCGACCTGTCCAACCGGGTCGGCGACGTCACCGGCACCATCGACCCGCCGCCGTGGCGGATCCGCAAGCCGGTGATCGCGGCGGTCAACGGGCACGCCGTCGGGATCGGCCTGGCGCTCGCGCTGCAGTGCGATCTGCGGTACATGGCTCGCGATGCCGTCTACGGGCTCAATCAGGTACGGCGCGCGGTCGTCGCGGACGGCTACGCGCACTGGACGCTGCCGCGGCTGGTCGGCATGGCCAACGCCGCCGACATCATGCTCACCGGCCGCACCTTCGACGGCGACGAGGCCAAGGCGATGGGCCTGGCCAACAGCTGTCTGTCCGCCGGTGAGGTGCTGCCGACGGCGCTCGCGGTCGCGCACGATATCGCCGGTGGCTCGGCGCCGCTGCCGGTCGCGCTGTCGAAGCGGCTGCTGTGGGAGAGCCTGGGCATGAGCGCCGAGGCGGTCGGCCGGTTGGAGACCGATCTGAACAATTACGCGGCCCAGAGCGCGGACGGCGGCGAGGGCATGGCGGCCCTGCGCGACCGGCGCCAGCCGAAATGGTCCGGCAGCGTCAGCGCCGAATGGCCCGCCTGGGGGGTTCCGATCGAGCCGGACCGCCCCGGCCTGGGCTGACCCGCTCAGGCGTTGCCGCCGATCAGCATGAACATGAACAGGATCCCGACCAGCACCATCAGCACGGTTCCGACGATGCCGAGGATGTAGCCGACCAGCACCTGCATGCGGCCGCCGATCTGGCCCCCGGAGGCCTCGATCTGGTCCAGCGCCCGCTTGCCCATCGTCCACGCCACGGGACCCAATGCGCCGCAACAGAATATGCTCAGCGCCCCGAGCAGCAGGATCGTTGTCGCGTGTGGGTGCTCGACCGGGTTCCCGATCTGCTGCTGCTCGAGCCAGTAGTACGGGGGCTGGTTCATGGCCACCGATCAAGTCTATGGGGACAGGCCCGGCGAAAGCGCGCTGACGCGCAAGGTTCCGGTCAGATTCGGCGCCGGCGGGCGATATCGGCCAGCACCACACCCGCGGCCACCGAGGCGTTCAGCGACTCCACCGGCCCCGCCATCGGAATGCTGAGGATGCTGTCGCAGGTATCGCGGACCAGGCGCGACAGGCCCTTGCCCTCCGAGCCGACCACCACGACAGTCGGTGCGGTGCCGTCGAATTCGTCCAGTGTGGTGTCGCCGCCCGCGTCCAGGCCCACGATCTGCAGCCCGGCATTGGCGTAATCCTTCAGTGTGCGAGTCAGATTGGTGGCGCGGGCCACGGGCAGCCGGGCCGCCGCACCCGCGCTGGTGCGCCACGCCACCGCCGTGACGCTGGCGCTGCGGCGTTGCGGAATCACCACGCCGTGCCCGCCGAAGGCCGCCACCGAGCGGATCACCGCGCCGAGGTTGCGCGGGTCGGAGATGTTGTCCAGGGCCACCAGCAGCGCCGGTTCCGCCGCGCCGCGGGCGGCGTCCAGCAGATCGTCCGGATGCGCGTAGCGGTACGGCGGAACCTGCAGCGCCATGCCCTGATGCAGTCCGTTGCTGCTCATCTTGTCCAGGTCGGTGCGCGGCACCTCCAGGATCGAGATCCCGGTGTCCGCGGCGTATTTCACCGCCTCCGTGAGCCGCTCGTCGTTCTCGGTGCCGACCGCGACGTACAGTGCGGTCGCGGGCACACCGGCGCGCAGGCACTCCACCACGGGATTGCGGCCCAGCACCAGTTCCGGACCACCATCCCCCTTGCGGGTGCCGGGCCGCCCCGGGGACCGGCCCTTCGCCGGTGCGGCCTTGGCCGCGGCCGCCGCCCGCTTGGCCGCCGGATGGTACTTGCGCGCGGTCGCGGGCGGGGTCGCGCCTCTGCCCTCGAGGCCGCGGCGGCGCTGCCCGCCCGAGCCGACCGTCTGGCCCTTCTTGGTGCCGCCCTTGCGGATTGCGCCCCGCCGCTGCGAATTGCCTGCCATCAGTACGCCTTCCGAGTCATAGGGGACACCCGCGCGCGGGGGGACATGCCCATCACGCCTCCTTGTTCAGGGACCATTCCGGTCCCTCCGGGGTGTCGGTGACCTCGACACCGGCCTCCTTCAACCGGTCGCGCACCGCATCGGCGGTGGCCCAGTCCTTGTCGGCGCGGGCCTGCTGGCGCCGGTCCAGTTCCGCGCGCACCAGGACGTCGAGGGCGTCCAGGGCGGCGGAGGAGTCGGCCGGGTTCAGCCAGTGCGGGTCCAGCGGATCCACGCCGAGGATGCCGAGCATGGCGCGCGCCTGCGCCGCCGATTCTCGGGCGATGTCGGTCGCGCCGGACTCCAGGGCCTTGTTTCCCTCGTGCACGACGCGGTGAATCTCGGCCAGCGCCCGGGGAATTGCGAGATTGTCGTCGAGCGCCTCCGCGAAGGCGTCGGTCCACTTGCCGACCGGAACCGCCCCGGCGCGCTCCACCGTGCGCTGCACGAACGCCTCGAGCCGCTGATAGGTCTGGGCCGCGTCGCGCAGCGCCTGATCCGAGTACTCCAGCATCGAGCTGTAGTGCGCGCTGCCCAGATAGAACCGAAGTTCCACGGCCCGAACGTTTTTCAGCACATTGGGCACCGACAGCGTATTGCCCAGCGATTTCGCCATCTTTTCGCCGCCCAGCGTCACCCAGCCGTTGTGCAGCCAGTACCGGGCGAAGCCGTCCCCGGCGGCACGCGACTGGGCGATCTCGTTCTCGTGGTGTGGGAACACCAGATCCATACCGCCGCAATGGATGTCGAATTCGGGCCCGAGATAGAACTCGGCCATGGCCGAGCATTCCAGATGCCAGCCGGGGCGGCCCGGTCCCCACGGCGACGGCCAGGTCGGCTCGCCGGGCTTGGCGGCCTTCCACAGCGTGAAGTCGAGCGGGTCGCGCTTGCCCTCGCCCGCGCTCTCGCCCTGGTGTACGTCGTCGAGCCGATGGCCGGACAGCTTGCCGTACTCGGGATAGCTGCGAACGTCGAAGTAGACGTTGCCCTCCGAGGGATAGGCGTGCCCGCGCTCGATCAGGCGCTGCATCAGCTCGACCATCTGCGTGATGTGCCCGGTGGCGCGCGGCTCCACCGACGGCGCCAGCACGCCGAGCGCCTCGTACGCGCGCTGGAAGGCGCGCTCGTGCGTGGCGGCCCACTCCCACCACGGGCGGCCCGCGGCGGCGGCCTTGTTCAGGATCTTGTCTTCGATATCGGTGACGTTGCGGACGAACGACACATCGTTGCCGTTGGCGACCAGCCAGCGGCGCAGCACGTCGAACGCGACGCCGCTGCGCACGTGGCCGATGTGGGGAGCGCTCTGCACGGTGGCGCCACACAGGTACAACGAAACACGGCCGGGGACCAGCGGCGTGAAATCACGCAGGGTCCGCGTTTCGGTGTCGAACAGGCGCAGAGTCACGACCAGCCATCCTAGCTATGGGCAAAGAGCGAGAGTACGGGCGGTTTATTGCAGGGTACGGGCGCACGGATCACGCGCGCATCCGCGGGTGGGAGCCGAGGTTCAGTCCGAACCCGGACAGTCCCCGGTACAGCGCCGCAGTAGTGCGGTCGCCACCGCCGCCACGCCCTCGCCGCGGCCGGTCAGGCCCAGGCCGTCGGTGGTGGTGCCCGATACCGAGACCGGCGCACCCAGAAGTTCTCCCAGTGTCTGCTGGGCCTCGGCGCGGCGCGGCCCGATCTTGGGCCGATTGCCGATGACCTGCACGGCGGCGTTGACGATCGCGTAGCCGGACTCGTCGAGCAGCCGCCGCACCTCCTTCAGCATGGCGGCGCCGGATACGCCCTCCCACTCGGGACGGCCGGTGCCGAATACCGCACCCACATCGCCCAAGCCCGCCGCCGACAACAGCGCGTCGCAGAGCGCGTGCGCGGCCACATCGCCGTCCGAGTGCCCGGCGCAACCGCTGTCGCCCTCGAACAGCAGGCCCGCGATCCAGCAGGGTCGGCCCGGCTCGATGGGATGGACGTCGGAGCCGATGCCGACGCGGATACCCGCCATCTCGCTCACGGCTGCACCTCGCTGACGCTCGGCTCCGCCGTGCGCGAGGCGCGCTGTGTTGCTGGTTCACTCACGCCGACACCTCGCGAATATCGCTGTCGTCGAGCAGCGTTCGGGCCAGGCGCAGGTCGAGCGGGGTCGTGATCTTGAAAGCCATCGGATCGCCCGGGATGACCCGGACGTTCGCGCCCAGGAGTTCGACCAGGCCCGCATCGTCGGTGGCGGGGAGGGCGTGCGCGTAGGCCTCGCGCAGCAGCCGGGCGTCGAATCCCTGCGGGGTCTGGATCGCGCGCAGCTGCGCACGATCGGGAGTGCCGGTCACATCGCCACGTTCATCGACCGATTTGATCGTGTCGGTCACCGCGACACCGGGGACGACCGCGCGCTGGCCCGCGCGCAACTCGCCGACCACCCGGGCGATGAGCGCGGGCGGGGTCAGGGCGCGCGCCGCGTCGTGCACCAGGAAATGATCGGCGTCCGGAGCGGCCGCGATACCGGCGCGCACGGAATCGGTGCGTTCGGCACCGCCCGCGACCACGCTCACCGGCACCGATTCGTCGCCGCCGCGGTGCGGGCTGCGACCGTTGCGTCCTGCCACCCGGGCACGAGTGGCGAGCAGGACCTCCGCCTCACCGATCTGCTCGGCGGGCACCATGATCACGATGCGGTCCACGACCTCGGACGCGATCAGGCCGTCCACAGCGAGTGTGAGCATGGGCCTGCCGCCGACCGGGACGAAGGCCTTGGGCATCGATTCGCCCAGGCGTACGCCCCGACCGGCGGCAGGCACCAGCGCCACGACACGACTGTCGTCGGTCGTACTTCTCACGGTCAGGAAGCCGCGGCGAGAACCTCGTCGAGCAGGGTCTCGGCCTTGACATCGTCGGTGCCCTCAGCGAGGGCGAGCTCACCGACGAGGATCTGGCGGGCCTTGGCCAGCATGCGCTTCTCGCCGGCGGACAGGCCGCGATCCTGCTCCCGACGCCACAGGTCACGCACGACCTCGGCCACCTTGTTCACATCGCCGGAGGCGAGCTTCTCCAGGTTGGCCTTGTAGCGGCGGGACCAGTTCGTCGGCTCTTCCGTATGTGGCGCACGCAGCACCTGGAAGACCCGATCGAGACCCTCCTGGCCGACGACGTCGCGGACGCCGACGTACTCCGCGTTCTCTGCGGGAACCCGAACGGTGAGATCGCCTTGTGCGACCTTCAGGACCAGATACTCTTTCTGCACACCCTTGATGGTGCGAGTCTCGATAGCTTCGATCAGCGCCGCTCCGTGGTGGGGGTAAACGACGGTGTCTCCGACCTTAAAAATCATGTGTCCCGTGCCCCTTTCGATGTTCACAGTTTAACATGCGACTCGGTAACGGCGCGATCAACGACGCAGGTCAGGGCCACAACGGGGGAGCGGTGGGGGTTGACAGAACCGCATCCGTGTGCATCCCCTTGTGCCAGAACGGCTTCCGAGCGGTGGCCGACCGCGCCTACCGCCGACTTCTCGTCGCGGGCCTCCGAGTGTCGAAGCATAGACGGCCGCGAATCCGGCCGCCGGAGCGCCCGCCGGGATGGCAATGACCATAGACATAACACCCGACACGGGGGGTTCGGCGTCAACTACTACGCTCCCTACTACTACTCTGCATCGTGGAGTGAGCCGGTCGACATGGAGGACAACCCGTGACTGCCCTGAATGCCACCACAGCGTCGAAGGCACCACGGCGTGCCCCGCGTAAGCCGCGACGTGCCGTCGCGGTCGCCGCTATCGCCGCGGGCGCGGCCCTCGCACTGTCCGGCTGTGGCGCGGGTCAGATCTCGCAGACCGCCTCGCAGGTCGCGGCCGTGAACGGCAACAGCGCCGACGTCGGCAAGGTGGCGCTGCGCGACGTGCGCATCCTGCTGCCGCAGTCGGGGCAGTACACCAATGCCAAGGGCGGCAAGGCCGTGCTCGCCTTCAGCGCCGTCAACGCGGGCGAGTCGAAGTCGGACGAGCTCACCAGCATCACCTCCGATCTGGGGCCGGTGAAGATCACCCCGGGCAGCCCGCAGCTGAAGTTCCAGCAGACCGTCGTCGCGGGCCTGCAGGCCGCGCCCGCGGGCGAGCAGGCCGGACACGGCGACGAGCACGCCGCCCCCACCAGCACCGCGGCGCCCACCAGCTCGGCGGCCCCGACCACCGCCGCTCCGAGCAGCGCCACCGCTTCGAGCGCCGCGCACCCGGAGGGCCTCGGCGCCGCGGAGCACCCGGCCGAGCCCGGCAAGCCGATCCTGGTCGAGATCACCGGGCTGACCCAGGACATCACCCCGGGCCTGACCTACCGGGTGACGTTCAACTTCAAGGAGAACGGGACCGTTCAGGTCGACGTGCCCGTCGACGCCGGGCCGGACACCGCGCGCAAGGAAGGCAAGGCGGCCGAGGGCGCGGGCGAGGGCAAGAGCGGGCACTGACGTTCGGTGGCGGATCCGTCGGCGCGGCGGGAGTCGTCGGTGTCGTACTCGATCCTTAGGCTGCGTTCGTGGCCAAGGTGAAGTCGCTGTATCGCTGTTCCGCGTGCGGGCACGAGGTTGCCAAGTGGGTGGGGCGCTGCCCGGGGTGTAGCGAGTGGGGATCGATCGAGGAGGCGGCGGCCACCCCGGCCACGACGTCGGCGGGTCGCAAGGCGCTGCTGCCCTCCACGGCGGCGGCGCCGATCTCCACCATCGACTCACAGGTGACCCGGGCGCGGTCGACCGGCGTCGGCGAACTCGACCGGGTGCTGGGTGGCGGCGTCGTACCCGGATCGGTGGTGCTGCTGTCCGGGGAACCGGGGGTGGGCAAGTCGACGCTGCTGCTCGAGGTCGCGCATCGGTGGGCCCGGCAGCGCGACGAGCGGTCGCTGTACGTCACGGCCGAGGAGTCGGCGGGACAGGTGAAGCTGCGGGCCGACCGCACCGACGCGGTGCACGAAAGGGTCTATCTGGCAGCCGAATCCGATCTCGCGACCATCCTCGGCCACGTCGAGCAGGTGCGGCCCACCCTGCTGGTGGTCGACTCGGTGCAGACCATGCTCGCCGCCGACGCCGACGGGGTGATCGGCGGCGTCACCCAGGTCCGCGCGGTGACCGCGGCGCTCACATCGCTGGCCAAAGCGAGCGGTATCGCGGTGCTGCTGGTCGGCCACGTCACCAAGGACGGCAATGTGGCCGGGCCCCGCACCCTGGAGCATCTGGTGGACGTGGTGCTGCAGTTCGAGGGCGACCGGCACTCCACGCTGCGCATGGTGCGCGGGATCAAGAACCGCTTCGGCAGTGCCGACGAGGTGGGCTGCTTCGAACTGCACGACAACGGGATCGCCGGTGTCTCCGACCCTTCCGGGCTGTTCCTGCACCATCGTGCCGATCCGGTGCCGGGAACGGCGATCACGGTCGCCATGGACGGCAAGCGCCCGCTGCTGGGCGAGGTGCAGGGCCTGACCGTCGAGACCCAGATCCCGGCCCCGCGCCGGGCGGTGAGCGGGCTCGACTACAACCGGGTCGCGATGGTGCTCGCCGTGCTGCAGAGCCGGTGCGGGGTCTCGCTCGGCAAGGCCGACGTCTACGCGGCGACGGTCGGCGGCATGCGGTTGTCCGAACCCGCCGCGGACCTGGCGATCGCGTTGGCGCTCACCGGCGCCGCGCGGGACCGGCCGGTGCGCGCGGGGATGGTGATCCTCGGTGAGGTCGGCCTGGCCGGAGAGGTGCGGCGCGTCACGGGGCTCGGGCGTCGACTCGCCGAGGCGGAGCGGTTAGGTTTCACGGAGGCGTTGGTGCCGCCGGGCGTGGACCGCTCCGGCATCGCCATGAAGGTGCACGAGGTGGCGGACGTCCGGGCGGCCATCGCCCGAGGTCTGCAGAAGCGAAGTCGCGAGCGTGCGGAGGCTGCCGAATGAACCCGGAGACGGCGGAGCCCAGACGCGCGGGTCGCCGCACGGCGACGCCCGAGGCGACGGCGCCGGATACTGCCGCGCGCCTGGTCCCGGGCACCGCGCTGCGCGACGGCATCGACCGGATCCTGTTGGCGCGCACCGGTGCGCTGATCGTGCTGGGGTACGACGAGGCGGTCGAGCAGATCTGCGACGGCGGCTTCGAACTGGATGTGGAATTCTCCCCGACCCGACTGCGCGAGCTGTCGAAAATGGATGGCGCCGTGGTGATCTCGACCGACGGCACGCACATCCGGAGGGCCAATGTGCATCTGGTGCCGGATCCGGCGCTGCCGACCGAGGAGTCGGGCACCCGGCACAAGGCGGCCGAACGCACCGCCGCGCATACGGGCCACCCGGTGGTGTCGGTGAGCCGGTCGACCGGAATCGTCACGGTGTACACGCCCGGCAGTCGGCAGGTGATCCAGCCGTCGGAGGTCATCCTCTCCCGGGCCAACCAGGCGATGGCGACCCTGGAGCGCTACCGGTCTCGGCTGGACGAGATGACCAGGCAACTGTCGCTGGTGGAACTGGAGGACTACGTCACGCTGCGCGACGTGCTGACGGTCGTGCACTGCCTGGAACTGATCCGGCGGGTGGCCCGCGAGATCGACTCCGATGTGGGGGTACTCGGTGTCGACGGCCGCCAGCTGGCACTGCAGCTGGCCGAGGTGGTGGGCAATACCGACGGCGTGCGCCGCCTGGTGGTGCGCGACTACCTGCGCGCCGACCGGGTCGACGACGCCGCGATCGACCGAGCCCTGGCACAACTCGACGAACTGCTCGAGGTGGAACTGTTGGAGCCGACGAATCTGGCTCCGCCCCTGGGCTTTCCGGCGACGATGGAGGCCCTCGACACCGGCGTAGGGCCGCGCGGCTACCGGCTGCTCGCCGAGCTTCCCCGGGTCTCGCTGCAGGCGGTGGAGCCGCTGGTGGCCGCGTTCGGATCGCTCCCGGGGTTGCTGTCGGCGACGACGGCCGAACTCGAGGCCGTCGAGGAGGTGGATGCCCTGTTCGCGCGCCAGGTCCGGGAGGGGCTGTCCCGGCTGGCCGAATCCGGCAGCGTGTGACCGGCGCTCAGCCGATATTGAACGTCTCCGGAGCGCTGCGGACCGAACCCAGCTGGGCGACAACCGCGTACGCGCCCGGCGGCACCTTGACTCGCTCGCCCGCGCAGCCCGGCTGCGAGGTCGTCCCGGACCAGGTGAGTGTGAAGGCCGCCTGCTCGCCGCCCTTGAGCGTGCGCATATCGGTCGGGCCGCCCTGATCGCAGTCGGTGTTGGACCACAGCCGCCGCTGGCCGTCCAGCGACTGCACCGTGACCTGCTGCATCCCCGACCCCATATCGCGCTGGCAGGCGGTGGTGGAGATGTTGGTCGCGACGATGCCGAACACCGGCTGCTCGCCCGTCTTGTAGGTGGGCTGCCCGACCGTCACCTTCACCGCCAGCGACTGGTCCGGGCACGCCGCCGCGGAGCCGCTGGTGGCCGACGCGGCTTGCGAGGTGCTGGATTCGGACGTGCTGGTCCCGGCGGCGGCCTGGCTCGCGGGCGCCGAGGTCGAGGTGGCGGCGGCGTTGGCGTCCTTCTCGTCGCCGCCACCGCGCAGCAGCATGACGGCCAGCCAGATCACCAATGCGAGGGCGACGATCAGTGCCCCGATGGCGAGCAGGCGGCGCCGCCAGTAGATCTCCGGAGGGAGCGGTCCGTTCGGTTCCAGCACGCAACAACGGTAAGGGCACCATCGGGTACGCCCCCCTCAGCGCCCCGGCGTGTCGGGGCGGAAGTGGCGGCGGCGCCGGGTACCTTTTCGCGCTCGGGTCAGGCCGCCTCGCCGATGTTCCCGACCACCCGGTGGAGCTTGACCCGGCCGTCCTCGAGTTTGTAAGTGACACAGGCGATCGCGCATTCGCCGGTGGCCACCCGCTGCGAAATGGTCATCGATCGCTGCATCAGCAACCGGCTGGTTTCCACGACGTGGCGGGCTTCGAGCTCGTCCACCCCGGTGAGTCCCTCGCGCCGCCCGATCAGGATCGACGGGGTGACCCGCTCGACCACGCTGCGGATGAAACCGCCGGGGACGTCGCCGCCGTCGAGGGCGTCGATGGTCGCCCGCACGGCGCCGCAGGTGTCGTGGCCCAGCACCACGATCAGCGGTACGTGCAGCACCTCGACGCCGTATTCGATGGATCCGAGGACCGAGGAGTCGATGACGTGGCCCGCCGTGCGCACCACGAACATATCGCCCAGCCCCTGGTCGAAGATGATCTCGGCGGCCACGCGGGAGTCCCCGCACCCGAACAGAATCGCCGACGGCTGCTGACCGGCGACGAGCTTGGCCCGGTCGGCGGCGCCCTGACTAGGATGCTGCAACGTGCCGTTGACGAACCTGTCGTTGCCCTCGCGCAGGGCCTTCCAGGCGCTGATCGGGTTGGTATGAGCCATGTGTCCTATTTTCCACAGCGTGATCATTACTGGCGAGTCCGTGAAGTTACGCCCCGGCAAACAGCGCCCGATTGTGATGGAGGGGCGACGGTGAGCATCGATACCGACACCCTCATCGACTGGTACGGCGAGGCCGCCCGCGATCTGCCATGGCGGCGCTCCGGTGTGACGGCGTGGCAGATCCTGATGAGCGAGATCATGCTGCAGCAGACGCCGGTGGTGCGGGTGGAGCCGATCTGGCGGGAGTGGGTGGCGCGCTGGCCGGTGCCGTCTGCGATGGCGGCCGCTACGCAGGGCGAGGTGCTGCGCGCCTGGGGCAAGCTCGGGTATCCGCGCCGGGCGCTGCGGCTGCACGAATGCGCCCAGGTGCTGGCCGCCGAGCACGGCGACGAGGTGCCGTCCGACGTCGACGTGCTGCTGGGCCTGCCGGGGATCGGCGCCTATACCGCGCGGGCGGTGGCGTGCTTCGCCTACGGGCAGCGGGTTCCGGTGGTGGACACCAATGTCCGCCGGGTGGTCGCCCGTGCCGTGCACGGCCGCGCGGAGGCCGGTAATCCGGCCGCCCGCGACCTGGCCGAGACCGCGGCGCTGCTGCCGGAGCGAATCGACCGCGCCGCAACGCTTTCCGCGGCGTTGATGGAACTCGGCGCGACCGTGTGCACGGCCCGCAACCCCGACTGCGCCCGCTGCCCGCTGCCGCGCTGCGCCTGGGTGAGCGCCGGTCGCCCGGCGTCGGACGTGGTGCGCCGCACCCAGAAATACGACGGCACCGACCGCCAGGCCCGCGGCCGCCTGCTCGACGTGCTGCGCGGCGCATCCGGCCCGGTCGAACGAATCGCCTTGGACCTGGCCTGGACCCGCGACCCGGGCCAGCGCGACCGCGCCCTGGACTCCCTCCTGGTCGACGGCCTCATCGAACAAACCGCGGACGGCCTGTTCGCGCTGGCGGGCGAGGGCGGGGCGGCCTAGCCGCTCGGGGCATTCGGATCGGAACGGCTGCGGTGGCCAGCAGCGGGCTACGACTGAGCTGCGACCGCCGGGGTCGGCGTGGAGATCGGGTGGCGGGTGCGGGTGCCGACCAGGCGGCAGATCAGGTAGATGGTGAAGGCGATGGCGGTGATGAAGGTGGATACCGGGACGCCGGGGGCCAGCGAGAGCAGGATGCCGCCGACCGCCGAGATCTCGGCGAAGACGATGGCCAGCACCGTGGCGCGCAGCGGGTCGGCCGTCACCCGGGCGGCGGCCGCGGCGGGCGTGATCAGCAGCGACAACACCAGCAGGGCGCCGACGATCTGGACGCCGAAGGCCGCGGTGATGCCGAGCAGCACGGCGAAGACCACCGACAGCGCGCGCACCGGAACCCCGCGGGCGACGGCCACCTCCGGGTCGGTGCTGGCGAACAGCAGCGGGCGGTAGACGACAGCCAGCACCGCGAGCACGCCCACCGAGCACACGGTCAGCATGGTCAGGCCGCCGTCGCCGACGCTGACGACCTGCCCGGTCAGCAGCGAGAACTTCGATCCGGCGCGGCTGGGTCCCAGCCACAGGAACAGCACCGACAGGCCCAGCCCGAACGACAGCACCACGGCGATCACCGAATCACGTTCCCGCGCACGCGATCCCAGTACACCGAACATGACGGCCGCGACGACCGATCCGGCTATCGCGCCGAGCCCGACGCCGACCCCGGCCAGCAGCGCCGCGGCCGCGCCGGTCAGCGACAGCTCGCTGGTGCCGTGCACCGCGAACGACATCTGCCGACTCACGATCAACGGGCCGATGGCGCCCGCCAGCAGGCCCAGCAGCGCCGCCGCCAGCACGGCCTGCTGCACGAAGTCGTAGGACAGCAGGTTCGCCGTGGTGTGGAAGTCGAACATCTTGGTGAAGACGTCGGACAGCTTGTCGATCATGCCCGCACCGCCCCGGGCGCCTCGGCGTGGCAGTGCCCGCCCGCGACGCCGAGCGCGTCCATGGTGTCGCCGGTGCCGACCACGACCAGTCGACCGCGCACCCGCAGCACGTCCACCTCGGTCCGGTACAGCTCCGACAGTACCTCCGAGGTCATCACCTCGTCCGGCGTGCCGATCCGGAACTTCCCGTCGACCAGGTACAGCACCCGATCCACCAGCGGCAGAATCGGATTGATCTCGTGGGTCACGAACAGCACCGCGGTGTCGTGCTCGCGGCGGCGCCTATCGATGAGTTCGGACACCAGCCGCTGATTGGCCAGGTCCAGGCTCAGCAGCGGTTCGTCGCAGAGCAGCACCCGCGGATCGCCGACCAGCGCCTGCGCCACCCGCAGCCGCTGCTGCTCGCCGCCGGACAGCGATTCCAGCGGGGCGTGCGCGTAATGTCCGGCGCCTACCTGCGCCACCGCGTCGGCGACCTTGCGCCGCCGCTCTTTCCTCCCGCGCCACCCCAGCCCCCAGCGGTGCCCGTCGACCCCGAGCCCGACCAGGTCGACGCCGCGCAACTGCACGCCGGAATCGATAGTCTTCTGCTGCGGCACATAACCGATGTGCGGATTCCCCACCCGCGCGGGCGAACCCGCGACGTCGATGCTGCCGTCCGTCGGCTGCAGCTGGCCCAGCAGCATGCGCAACAGCGAGGTCTTGCCCGATCCGTTCGGCCCGAGCACGGCGATGAACTCACCCGGCGCGACCTCCAGGTCGAGCCCCTGCCACAGCGTCCGCTCCCCGAACGACAAGCGCGCATCCCGCAGGCGCACAGCGGGTTCGGCTTTGTTCGCCACCTCGGTCGGTACAACCCGTTCGGTGGCGCGGACGTTCCCCGGCATCGGCAACTCCTGTCGTCAGCCCAGGGCCTTGGCCAGCGCCTGGGCGTTCCCGGTCTGCCATCCGATGTAATCGGTGCCCTCGGGCAGGGTTTCGGTCACCTCGACCACCGGCACCCCGGCGGCCTTCGCGGATTCGGCGACGTCCTTGGTGGTCTTGTCCTCGGTCTGCACGTTGTAGACCAGGGCGCGAACCTGCTTGGCGGTGAGCAGGTCACGCACGGCGGCCACGTCGGCGGGCGCGGGATCGGTGCCCTGCTCGACGGCCTCCTCGAATCCGTGCGGGGTGCGGTCCTCGGCGCCGGCGGCCAGCAGCAGGTAGTGGGCCAGCGGCTCGGTCTGCAGCACCGGCGACTTCGGGTGCTCGGTCGCGACCTTGGCGGTGACCGCGCCGATCTCCTTCAGCTTGCCGCGGAAGGCGTCGGCGCGCTCGGTGTAGGCCTGCGCGTGCTCGGAGTCGGCCGCGCCCAGTTCGGCGCCGATCCTCGCGGCGACCGCGTCGACGGTGTTCACGTCGTACCAGACGTGCTCGTTCTCGTCGCTCTTGTCGGACTTCAGTTCGAACGCGTTGATGGTGGGTTTGCTGCGCCCCTCGGCCGCCTTCTCGGCAAACTCGTCGTAGTGCCCGCCGTTGACGATTACCAATGCGGCATCGCGGATATCGGCGGCGTCCGTGGGCGTGGTCTGGTACTCGTGTGGATCGTCGGTCGGGCTGTCGATGATGGACTTGACCTCGACATCGGGCCCGGCGATCGCGGCGGCGATGCTGCCCCAGACATTGGTCGACGCGACGACGGTGAGCTTGCCCGAATCGCTGCCGGAGTCACCGCAGGCGGTCAGGCCCGCGGCGGCCGCGACCCCCATCGCGACGGCGGCCATTCGAAAGGCGAAACTTCTGGTCACGCGGGGGTACTCCTGACACACACTAACGGAAACGATTTCCATTTAATGTAGCAAACGCGTCCATGACCAGCGGCATCGATTCGTCCGATTCCCGCTGTGATACCCAGCACGGGCAGCCCCAGGGAGGCCCCTTCCCGTCATCCCGGCGTGCTTTTGGCCGGGATCTCGCTGTGGATTCCGGCCAAGAACGCGCCGGAATGACGGGAAGGGGCGTGCCGGGATGACAGAAGGGCGTGCCGGATGATGGTAGGGGCCGCCGCCCTTCTAGCCCTGCGCCAGCGCCGGTACCGGCTGGCTCAGCAACTGCGCGCAGCGCAGCAAACCCAGGTGGCTGTAGGCCTGCGGATGGTTGCCCAGCGAGCGCTCGGCGACCGGGTCGTACTCCTCGCTCAGCAACCCGGTCGGTCCGGCCACGTCCACCAGCTGCGCGAACAGCGCCTCGGCATCCTCCCGCTTGCCGATCAGCAGGTACGCCTCCACCAGCCACGCCGCGCACAGGTGGAATCCGCCCTCGCCGCCGGGCAGCCCGTCGTCGTGGTGGTAGCGATACACCGTGGACCCGCTGCGCAGCTCCGCCTCGGTGGCCACGACGGTGGCGGCGAACCGTGGATCGGAGGGATCGATGAGCCCGCTCAGCCCGATGTGCAGGGTCGCCGCGTCCAGGTCGGTGCCGTCGTAGGCCGCGGTGTAGGACTGCACCTCGTCGTTCCAGCCCTTGGTGCGGACCTCGTCGGCGATGGTGTCGCGCAGCTCCAGCCAGGCCGTGTCGACCATGCGGTGGAATTTTTCCGCCAGCCGCAGCGCGCGGTCGACGGTCATCCAGCCCATCACCTTCGAGTACACGTGGTGGCGCGGGTTGCCACGGATCTCCCAGATGCCGTGATCGGGCTCGCGCCAGCGCCGCTGCACCGCGGACACCATGGCGTGCACCAGCTCCCAGTCGCGGTCCGGCAGCGCCTTGGCGGGATCGGTGATGCCCTTGCGCTCCCGCGCGTCCGCGAGCCCCGCGATCAGGTCCACGATCGGCCCGAATACGTCGAGCTGGACCTGCATATTGGCCGCGTTGCCGACCCGGACCGGCCGCGAACCGGCGTAGCCGGGCAACTGATCGAGCACGGCCTCGGGCCCCAGCGTCTCCCCGTAGAGGGTGTACAGCGGGTGCAGGCGCTCGGGCCCGGCCAGTGTCTCCAGCACCCGGTGCACCCATTCGAGGAACTCCTCGGCCTCGGTGACCGAGCCGAGCGCGACCAGGGCGTGCGCGGTCATCGAGGCGTCGCGCAGCCAGCAGTACCGGTAGTCCCAGTTGCGCACGCCGCCGATGTCCTCGGGCAGCGAGGTGGTGGCCGCGGCCATGATCGATCCGGACGGCGCGTGCACCAGTCCGCGCAGCGTGAGGGCGGACCGCTTCATCAGATCCGGCTTCAGCGGCGGCAGCTCCAGCTCCTCGGCCCAGTCGCGCCAGTAGCGCTCGGCCTCGCGCCGCCGCTCCAGCTCGCTGACCATGGCGGGCGCGAGATCGGAGGTGCCGCAGCGCATCTCCAGCACGACCGGCCCGCGGGAGGCATCGATCACGGCGCGGGCGGTCTGGTGGATGCCCTCCTCGACGATCTGCCACTGCACGCCCGGCGACCGCAGCACGATCGGGTCGTTGGTGCCGTGCACCCGCAGACCCGCGGGCTCGACCTCGAGATTGACCGGCACCTGGCCGAATTCGGGCCGCGGCGCGAAGGTCACCACGGCCTTGGCGTCGCCGGTGATCACCCGGGTCAGGTCGGTGCGCTCGGGCGCGACGTCGTGCGGCAGATAGTCCACCACCTGCAGACTGGCCCAACGGGTTTCGACGGTCATGGTGCCGTCGACGTAGCGCTGCGACAGCGGCAGCCCGGGGCGCTCCGGTGCGATGGTGAAGTGCCCGGCCTGCGGACCGCCGAGCAGGTGGGCGAAGACGGCCGCCGAATCCGGTTCGGGGTGGCAGAACCAGGTGACGGTGCCGTCGGGGGTGACGAGTGCCTTGGAGCGGGGCCCGGCCAGCATGGTCAGGCGCTCGATTCGGGGGGCCGAGGCACCGGCCAGCCAGGTGCGCCGCTCTTCGAGCAGGAACGCCAGGGCCTTGGCCACCTCCTCGGTGCTGGCCACGCGGTATCCGGCGAGGCTCTCGCCGTCGCCCACCTTGATGCCGACGTCGGGACCCGACAGCCGCGCGAACGCCTTCTCGTCGGTGACGTCGTCGCCGAAGAAGACCGCCGCCGAGGCGCCCTCCTGATGCCGGATGATGTCGAGGGCGGCGCCCTTGTCGGTCTGGATGACCGCCAGCTCGATGACGGCCTTGCCCTCGGTCACCTGCACGCCCACCCAGCTGGCGGGGCCCTGCCGGGCCTGCTGCAGCGTGCGGCGGCCGACCTCGGGGGCGGCATTGCGCACGTGCAGGGCGACGCTGGCGGGTTTGATCTCGACCGTCGCGCCCGGATTGTCCGCGGCGATCCGGCTCAGTGCGCTCTGCACTTCCCGTAGCAGCTGTTTGGCGTCGTTATCGATGGCATGGACGAAGCCGACGTCGAATTCCGAACCGTGACTTCCGATCAGCTGCACCTCGACCGGAAGCCGGGACAGCGCCGCGAGATCTCGCAGCGCCCGGCCGGAGATGACGGCCGCCGTGGTGGCGGTCAGACCGGCGAGCGCACGCAGTGCGCTCACCGATTCCCGATGGGGATAGGCCTTCGCCGGGTCCGACACGATGGGCGCGATCGTCCCGTCGTAGTCCGAGGCGACAAGGAGCCGTGGCATGCGGGCTACTGCCGCCAACGCACGGCGAAGTTCCTGTGACAGATCCTCTGCGCTCACGCGTCCAACCTATAGATCGGAGGAGAATTTTCAGGGCGCGAGAAACTCTACTGGGTGAGGTTTGCTCGCCGGTTCGCGCAGTGATACGAGACGTTTACGTTTGCCTCGCCGTGCGCATCCCTGATTGTGCGGTCTCCTGCCGTACGTTAGCTGGCTTGCCACGCGGGACACCCGGCAAATCTTACGCCGATTCGGCGCCGAGCAGCAGGTCAACGGTGAGCTCGAGACGTTCTGTGACGTCCGTCGCGGAGGCGCGCCGAGTCAGCCACGCGACCAGATTCGACAGCCACACGTCACTGATCACCCGCGCGATGGCGAGGTCGCGCTCGGACGGTTCGTCGTCGTTCATGGCGCGGGCGAAGAAGCGGTCCATCACTCGTCCGACCCGGTCGACCTCGGCGGCGGCGGAGGCGTCGGCGAACATGAACGCGCGGGTCATCGCCTCGGTCAGCAGCGGGTCGCGCTGCATGGCCCGGGTGACCTGGGTGAGCAGCAGATGCATGCGTTCCCTGGGGGATTGCCCCGCCAGCGGTTTGCGTTTGCTCTCGAACTGCTCGAATTCGCGGGCCAGCGCGGACACGAGCAGGTGCACCTTGGACGGGAAGTACCGGTACAGGGTTCCCACGGCGACGTCGGCACGTTCGGCGACCGCGCGCATCTGCACCGCGTCGTAGCCGCCCTTGGAGGCCAGTGCGAGGGTGGCGTCGAGGATGCGCTTACGGCGTTCGCGCTGCGCGGCCGAGCTGAGCTCGTCCTCGCTGAGTGTGTTCACCGGTGTGGCACGCGGGCGGTTTCCGTTCCGCGCCCCCGAGTCGGCTGACTGCTCTCGGGAGGGACTGGCCATTGGTGAGAGTCCTTTCCTGCAAACGTTATGTCGCGCCTGTTGCCGTCGTGCCGCTGTGACGGACCGTGTCTTGACTTCCGCCCGGCTCGAATATTAGAACATGTTCTAGGTGTGGGAGTCACGCCGGAAAGGCGGTATGGAGTGTGACCATCGCCACCACTGACGAGCATAAAGCCGTTCAGGAGTCGATGCGCGGATGGGCCGCGGCGATACGCCCGATTGCAACCATGCGCAGCGGCGAGCCGGGATACTGGCGCGAATTCTGGCCGAGTCTGGTGGGGCTCGGCGTGTTCCGCGTCGCCCTGCCCGAAGCCGCGGGCGGCGCCGACGGTTCCGTGAACGACCTGGCGGTTCTCATCGAGCAGGCGGCCCACGATCTGGTGGGCGGGCCGATCTCGGCGACCGCGCTCACCGGCCTCGTTACCGGCGGAGCACTGGACGAGGATACGCCCGCGGGCATCGCCCTGGGTGATCCGGTTGCGGTGCGGGGCAACGGGACCGGGGACCTGGTGCTGACGGGCGTGTGGGAGACGGTGCTGGGTGCGGCGGAGGGGACCGCCGTGCTGCTGCCGGTCTCGTTCTCGTCCCGGCGGGCGTGGTGCCTCATCGGGCCTGGTGTCGAGGGCCTGCGGATCGAGGAGCTGTCCCCGCTGGACCCGAGCACCCCACTGGCTCGAGTCGTATGCGACGGCGTCCGTGTCGCCGCCGATCGAATCTTCGAACCCCCCTATGCCGTAGGGGATTTGATCGCGGCGCTGGTGGCCGCGGAGCTGGCCGGGATCGCGGGGTGGTGCCTGGAGACGGCGACCGACTACGCCAAGGTGCGCGAGCAGTTCGGGCGTAAGATCGGCGAATTCCAGGCGGTCAAGCATATCTGCGCGGGCATGCTGTGCCGCGCCGAGCTGATCCGCGCGGTCGCCGCCGATGCGGCCGCGGCCGTCGACAATCGCAGTGACGAACTGCCGCTGGCCGCCGCCATCGCAATGTCCGTGGCCCTGGACGCGGCGGTGGAGACCGCCAAGGACTGCATACAGGTGCTCGGCGGCATCGGATTCACCTGGGAGCACGACGCCCACCTGTACTTGCGCCGCGCGGTCGCCCTGCGCCAACTACTGGGCGGCGGTTCCGTCTGGCGTGCCCGCGTCACGGAACTGGTGCGAGCGGGCAAGCGCCGCACGGTCGGCCTGGACCTGGGCGCCGACCTCGGTTCCTCCCGACACACTGCTGCCGCTTCGTCGTCTGGGCACACTGCTGCCGCTTCGTCGTCTGGGCGTGCTGATGTCGCTTCGTCGTCTGGGCGTGCTGATGTCGCTTCGTCGTCTGGGCGTGCCGACGTCACTTCGTCTTCCCGGCGTGCTTTTGGCCGGGATTCCGGCCAAAAGCACGCCGGAATGACCGGGGCGGGGGATGCCGGAATGACCGGGGCGGGGGATGCCGGAATGACCGGGGCGGGGGATGCCGGAATGACCGGGGCGGGGGATGCCGGAATGACCGGGGCGGGGGATGCCGGAATGACCGGGGCGGGGGACGCTGGGATGACGGAGGGGGAGGTGGCCGCGTGGGAGGCCGTGGGATTGAGCGCGGGCGACGCCGTGGAACTCGGTGCGGATATTGCTCGCATCGCCGCGCTGCCGGTCGAGCGGCAGCGTGATGCGTTGGTGGATACCGGCCTGTTGGCCCCGCACTGGCCCTCGCCCTACGGCCGCGGGGCGGGCCCGATTCTGCGTACGCTGATCGATGAACAGGTGCGTGGGGCCGGAATCACGGTGCCGGACATCCAGATCGGCAACTGGGCGGTGCCCACGCTGCTGCAGTACGGCACGCCGGAGCAGATCGAGCGCTTCGTGCAGCCGACGCTGCGCGGCGAGGTGATCTGGTGCCAGCTGTTCAGCGAGCCCGAGGCCGGATCGGACCTGGCGGCGTTGCGCACCACGGCGACCCGCGTGGACGGCGGCTGGAAGCTGCGCGGCCAGAAGGTGTGGACCTCGCTGGCGAACGTGGCGAACTGGGGCATCTGCCTGGCTCGCACCGATGCCGAGGTGCCCAAGCACCGCGGCATCAGCTACTTCCTGGTCGATATGAACAGCCCGGGTATCGACATCCGGCCGCTGGTGCAGATCACCGGGGAAGCGCGTTTCTCCGAGGTCTTCCTCGACGAGGTATTCGTCCCCGACGACTGCCTGGTCGGCGAATTGGGCGGGGGCTGGAAAATCGCCCGCTCCACGCTGTCCTCGGAACGGGTCGCCATGGGCGGCAGCGGAATCGGTGAGGAATTGGAAACCCTGATCGCCACCGCTCCGACCGATGGACCGGGCGCCGAATTGATTGCCGACCGCATCGGCGATTTGGTTGCCCAATCGGTCGCTGGGTTATTGCTGGAAACCCGTGCGGCGCAGCGAATGCTCGCCGGAATTGATCCCGGACCGCAGAGCAGCGTGCGCAAACTGGTCGGTGTCCGCCATCGTCAGGCGGTCGCCGAGTTCGCCGTCGAACTCGCCGGTGTCGCGGGCGCTCAGGAATCGGATGTGGTGAAAGAATTCCTGTTAACACGCTGTTTGTCGATCGCGGGGGGAACCGAGCAGATCCTTTTGACCGTGGCCGGCGAACGGATTCTCGGGCTCCCGCGCGAATCGCACGGCTGACTCCACATCTGACACGGGAGCAATGAATTGGACTTCAATAGGGACGAGAGCCAGGACGCTGTCGCCGAGGTTGTCGTAAGTTTGCTGGAACGCAACAGTGCGCGCGATGGCGAGCTCTGGCCCACACTCGTCGACAGCGGTTTGCTGGCGGTCGCGCTGCCGGAACGCTTCGGCGGAGACGATATGGGACTGCTCGAGGTCTCGGCCATGCTGACCGAGCTGGCCACCGACGCCGTGCAGGTGCCCGCGCTGGCCACGCTCGGGTTCGGGGTGCTGCCGCTGGTGGGCCGCGTACCGGACGCGCTGGCGGAGAAGATTTTTCCGGCCGTGGCCAAGGGCGCGGTGCTGACCGCGGCGCTGCACGAGCCAGGCGCGCCGTTCACGCTGAAGCCGGAGACGACCGCGGTGGCCGATGGCGACGTGGTGCGGATCAGCGGCCGCAAGATCGCGGTGCCGTACGCCGAGCAGGCCCAGTGGCTGCTGGTGCCGACAGACTCCGGAATCGCGGTGGTGGACGCCGATATACCGGGCGTCACCCGGGTGGCGAGCCCGGCCTCCACCGGTGCGCCGGAGTTCTCCGTCCACCTCGAAGACGCCGAGATACCGGCCGCGCAGCTGCTGCCGAACGGTATCGCGGATCTGCACCGGCTCGCTCTGGCGTCGATCGGCGCGGTCGCGGACGGACTGCTGAAGGGTGTGCTGACGCTGACCGCCGAGCATGTGCGGACCCGTCACCAGTTCGGCCGCCCGCTGGCCGAGTTCCAGGCGGTGGCCCAGCAGATCGGCGACGTCTACGTCGTCTCGCGCACGCTGCACGCGGCCGCGCTGTCGGCGAACTGGGCTCTGGCGCAAGAGGATCGGAGTCCCGACCATCGCGAGCGGGTCGACGACGACTTGGACGTGCTCGCCTACTGCGTGGCCTCGGACCTGCCCGCGGCCGTGCAGAAGTGTCACCACCTGCACGGCGGCATCGGGGTGGACATGACCCATCCGCTGCACCGCTACTACTCACAGGCCAAGGACATCGCCCGCTGGCTAGGCGGCGCGTCGTTCCGGCTGGATCGTTTGGGAGCCAGATGTTCATCGACCTGACGGCCGAGCAGCGCCGGCTGCGCGACGAATTGCGTTCGTACTTCGCCGATCTCGTGACTCCCGAGGAGGAGGCCGAGATGTCGGTGAACCGGCACGGCGACGCCTACCGCGCGGTGGTGCGGCGCATGGGCCGCGACGGCCGCCTCGGCGTGGGCTGGCCGAAGGAGTACGGCGGGCAGGGATTCGGGCCGGTCGAGCAGCAGATCTTCTACAACGAGGCCGCGCGGGCGGATGTGCCGCTGCCGCTGGTCACGCTCATGACGGTCGGCCCGACGCTGCAGCAGTTCGGCACCGAGGAGCAGAAGAAGAAGTTCCTGCCCGCGATCCTTTCCGGCGACGTGCATTTCGCGATCGGCTACTCCGAGCCCGAGGCGGGTACCGACCTGGCGTCGCTGCGCACCAGCGCGGTGCGCGACGCGAACGGCGACTGGATCGTCAATGGGCAGAAGATCTTCACCACCGGCGCGCACGAGGCCGACTACGTGTGGCTGGCCTGCCGGACCGGCACGGCCGAATCGCGGCACCGCGGCATCACGATCCTGATCGTGGACACCAAGGATCCGGGCTACTCGTGGACGCCGATCATCACCTGCGACGGTGCGCACCACACCAACGCCACGTACTTCGACAATGTGCGAGTTCCGGCGAATATGCTTGTCGGTGAGGAGAACCGGGGCTGGAAGCTGATCACCACCCAGCTCAACCACGAGCGGGTGAGCCTGGGCCCGTCCGGCAAGATCGAGCAACTCTACGACCGGGCAAGGGATTTCGCGCGGCGACAGGGAGTGCTGGGCGAGGCCGACGTGCGGCGCTCGCTGGGCCGCATACACGCCATGGTCCGGCTCAACGAGCTGCTGAACTGGCAGGTGGCCGCCGACGCGGGCAATGCCACCGGCGGGAGCGACGGGCCCGGAGGAGACGGCCCGCGTAACCACGGAGGCCCCCGCGGACGCCGCAATGACACAGCCGATCCGTCCGGCGTGATCGCGGATGCCTCTGCGACCAAGGTCTTTTCGACCGAATCGCTGCAGGAGGCGGGGCGGCTGGCCGAGGAGATCGTCGGTCGCTACGGCGATCCGGCGGATCCGCCGACCGCCGAACTGCTGACCTGGCTGGACCGGCGCACCAAGCAGAACCTGGTGGTGACCTTCGGCGGCGGCGTCAACGAGATCATGCGCGAACTCATCGCCACCGCCGGACTGCAGCTGCCGCGCGTACCGAGATAGGAGCTTCCCATGCCGGAAACCATGACGGCGGAACAGATCTCCGCCGCCGGGGAACGGATCAAGGACAAGGGCGAGTGCGCACCGCGCGTGGCGCGCGATCCGGTCAACCAACCCATGATCAACAACTGGGTGGAGGCCATCGGCGACGCCAACCCGATCTACGTCGACGAGCAGGCGGCGCGCGCGGCCGGGCATCCGGGCATCGTCGCCCCGCCCGCGATGGCGCAGGTGTGGTCGATGCCGGGGCTGCACGGGGCGCGCCCGGCGGACGATCCGATGAACGCGGTCAACGATCTGCTCGATGCCGCGGGCTACACGTCGGTGGTGGCGACCAATTGCGAGCAGACCTATCACCGGTATCTGGAGCTGGGCGAGCGGGTCGAGGCGCGCACCCGGCTGCAGGATCTGGTGGGGCCCAAGCGCACCGCGCTCGGCGAGGGCTGGTTCGCCACCTACATCCTGACCTGGTACGTCGGCGACGAGGCCGTCACCGAGATGTCGTTCCGGATGCTGAAGTTCGCGCCCGGTACGGCGAAACCGGCTGCCGCGCAGGACGATCTGAGCAAGCGGGCCCGCCCGACCGTCTCGAAGGACACCGAATTCTTCTGGGAGGGGACGAAGGCGGGGGAACTGCGCATCCAGCGACTGTCCGACGGCACGCTGCGGCATCCGCCGGTGCCCGCGCTGTGGCAGGACAAGACCGAGACGACCGACTACGTGGTGGCCTCCGGCCGCGGCACGGTGTTCAGCTACGTCGTGCACCACGCGCCGAAGGTGCCCGGACGGCAGGTGCCCTACGTGGTGGCGCTGGTCGAGTTGGAGGAGGGTGTGCGGATGCTCGGTGAGCTGCGCGGCATCGAACCCGATGCGGTGCGCATCGGGCAGCCGGTCGAGGCGGCCTTCGAGAAGCTCGACGACGACAACACGCTGCCGTATTGGAAGGTGAGCGCATGACGGCCACACTGGAACCCGGTGCCGTGCAGGCCGGTTCGATGCTGCCCGAGCTGGTCGTCCATGCCGATCCCACGTTCGTGGTCAGCACCGCCCTGGCCACCCGAGACTTCCAGGACGTGCACCACGACCGGGACAAGGCCGTCGAACGCGGCTCGAAGGACATCTTCGTCAACATCCTCACCGACACCGGGCTGGTGCAGCGGTTCGTCACCGACTGGGCCGGGCCGGGCGCCCGCGTGAAGTCGCTCGAACTGCGGCTGGGGGTGCCCCTGTACGCGGGCGACACCCTGACGCTGAGCGGCACCGTGACCGCGGTCGAGGGCGGCGAGATCCATATCGACGTGGTGGGCCGCGACAGCCTCGGAGACCACATCACGGCGAAAGCCGTTATCGCACTGCAGGAGACGGCATGACCAACTCTGGACTGAGCGGTAAGTCCGCCATCGTCGGCATCGGCGCCACGGACTTCTCCAAGGATTCCGGGCGCAGCGAACTGCGATTGGCCGCCGAGGCGGTGACGGCCGCACTGCACGATGCGGGTCTGAAGCCCGCGGACGTCGACGGCCTGACCACCTTCACGATGGACACCAACACCCAGGCCGCCGTGGCGCGGGCGGCCGGTATCCCGAATCTGAAGTTCTTCAGCAACATTCCGTTCGGCGGCGGGGCGGCCTGCGCGACCGTGCAGCAGGCGGCGATGGCTGTCGCGACCGGCGTCGCCGACGTGGTGGTCGCCTACCGCGCGTTCAACGAGCGCTCGGGTCACCGATTCGGCCAGTTCGCAACGCATTTGGCGACCGCCGCCACCTCCTCCGGCGTCGATGCGGCCTGGGCGTACCCGCAGGGCCTGGGGACACCGGCGGCTCAGGTCGCCATGGTGGCACGGCGGTACATGCACGTATACGGCGCCACCAGTGCGGATTTCGGTCGCATCGCGGTCGCCGACCGCAAGCACGCGGCGGTGAACCCGGCGGCGCACTTCTACGGCAAGCCGATCACGCTGGAGGAGCACCAGAGTTCCCGCTGGATCGCCGAGCCGCTGCATCTGCTGGACTGCTGCCAGGAGACCGACGGCGGCGTGGCGATCGTGGTCACGAGTGTCGAACGGGCCCGGGATCTGCCGCAGAAGTCGGCCGTGATCGCCGCTGCCGCACAGGGTTCCGGCGCGGACCAGTACGTCATGACCAGCTACTACCGTGACGCCATGACCGGGCTGCCGGAGATGGGACTGGTCGGCGATCAGCTCTGGGCACAGAGCGGGCTGCGGCCCGAGGATATGCAGGCCGCCATTCTCTACGACCACTTCACCCCCTTCGTACTGATGCAGCTGGAGGAACTCGGCTTCTGCGCCCGCGGCGAGGCCCGCGACTTCATCGCAGACGGCGCCATCGAACTCGGCGGCCGCCTGCCCCTGAACACCCACGGCGGCCAACTCGGCGAGGCCTACATCCACGGCATGAACGGCATAGCCGAGGGCGTCCGCCAAATCCGCGGCGCCTCGGTCAACCAGGTAGCGGGCCTGTCCAACATCGCGGTCACCGCGGGCACCGGCGTCCCCACCTCCGGCCTGGTCCTCACCGCCGCCTGAGCCGAGCGGAGTCAGCGAACGAATCCGCGCACCTGCTCGACCAGACGCAACCGCGAACCCTTGGTTGCTGCTGCACCATCGTTTTCAGCCCACGATCGAGCTGCTGCGCGCTCGGCTGGACGTGGTGGCCGTGGACGGTCCGCGGGACTTACCGCACCGCGGAATGACCGCGAAACCCCGAGCTATCGCAATATGGCGTTCGCATCCCGGCGTTAGCTCCCTGTGACGCAACTGGGTTGCGCCGCAGCAGGATTGTGGTTTCTCACAGTTTGCGCACGCGTCAACTACCAGCAAGGGGCGTAGACCGGATTCGAGTGCGCCGGGTGTCGCGATTTCCCTGCTGACGGACCGTTCGGCATGTAACGATGTGCCTGCTTTGCAGTACCGGAGTTTGGGAGAGGCTCGTGAGTGAGCTTGCGAGCGTCCGTCGATATAGTGCGCCCCGCGCGCCGCGGAGCCGAGCATCGGCGAGGTGAAGGCGTGAGTGGGGTCAGGACGGCGATACCGCGCGCGATCGTACCGATCGCGCTGCTGACGCTCGCCGTTTTCGCGCTGCGCGGATACGTCCCGGGTACCGGTGGGCCGCAAGCGGTTTCGCCACCCTCGGCGGTCACCGTCGCGCTGATGCCGGTGCTGGCGCTGGTGTCGATCGTGATCCTGCTGGCGGGGGTGATCACCAGCCAGCACCGCCTGCCGCTGGCCATGCCCGACCACGATCGCGATACCGTCCGGCGGCCGGGACAACTGCGGCGGGTGGGGCTGATACTCCTGGCCGCACTGGCGGTACTGGCCTTGTTCGCGGCCCTGACCTGGGTGGTGTACCTGTTGACGGGCGGTACCGGCGACGAGGCGCAGCAGCCGCCCGCGGCGCGCCCGACGCCCACGACGCCGGTCCAGACCCCACCTCCGACGACGCAGCCGTTCTCGGGAACTCCGGAACTCAGCGGCCGGGCGCTGGTGCTCGTCGGGATTTCCGCCGCCGCGCTGGTGCTGACGGCCATCGTCGGTCTGGTCGTGGTCGCCATCGGGACCCGCGGCCGCCTGACGCCGCAGGCCGCCGCACCCGATCCGATGCCCACCGAGCCGCCGGTATCGCTGGCGCAGGTGGCCGAGATGGGCCTGGCCGCGATGATCGCGTCGGGGCAGGACGCCCGCACCGCGATCATCGCCTGCTACGGCGCCATGGAACGCGGCCTGGCCCAGGCGCGCGAGGTGGCGCCGCTGATCTCGGACACCCCGTCGGAGGTGCTGGCCCGCGCGTTCGAGCGCGGCGCGCTGCACGACGCGTCCGCCCGGGAACTGGTGGCGCTGTTCGAGGAGGCGCGCTTCAGCCCGCACTCGATGCTGGAGTGGCAGCGGATGCGGGCCGAGCAACTGTTGCGCATCGTGCTGAACGATCTACAAGGCGAATCGATTGTGAGCGAGGCGATGTCATGACCCGCTCGGTGATAGTCGGCGGCGCCGTCGCGGTGATCGTCGTGCTCGAGTTGATCGCGCTCGGCAATCAGCGCGAACTGCTGGCGCTGCTGGCAGGGGTGCCGGTGCTCGGTGCGCTGGGTCTGCTGCTGTGGTCGCTGGTCGAGCGCTCGCGTGCCGAGACGCCGGCCGGACCGGGCGACGACGAGATCGACAACGGACCCGCGGAGATGTTGCGGCACTGGCGGGCCCGCGCGCAGATGCTGGCCGAGCGGGCCGACGGTTCGCGCGCCGACTGGGACCGTCACCTGCGCCCGCTGCTGGCCAAGGAATTCGAGTTGTCGAGCGGTCACCGGATCTCCAAGAACCGCCGTGCCACCGAGTCCGCCGGAATACTGCTCTTCGGCCCCGAACTGTGGCGCTGGGTGGATCCGGCGAATTCGGCGCTGCGCGACCAGAACAGCCGCGCGCCGGGCCGCCCGGCACTGGACGAGATTCTGCGCAGGCTGCAGTCGATGTGAAAAGGTAGAGATGAGTGCGAGTACGAACATGACGACACCGATGGACGTGACCATCAAGCGCAGCGAGGCGGTGCTGCGGGAGATCGCGCGCGTCGTGGTCGGCAAACGCGAAGAGCTGCAGCTGATCATGGTGGCGGTGCTGTCGGGCGGACACGTCCTGATCGAGGACCTACCCGGGCTGGGTAAGACGCTCATCGCCCGATCCTTCTCCGCCGCACTGGGTTTGCAGTTCACCCGCGTGCAGTTCACCCCGGATCTGCTACCCGCGGACCTGATCGGCTCCACCATCTACGACATGAACTCGGGCCGTTTCAATTTCCGTCGCGGCCCGGTGTTCACCAATATGCTGCTGGCCGACGAGATCAACCGCACCCCGCCCAAGACGCAGGCGGCGCTGCTGGAGGCGATGGCCGAAGGCCAGGTCAGTATCGACGGCGAAACGTTCCCGCTGCCACAGCCTTTCATCGTGCTGGCCACCGACAATCCGATCGAGTACGAGGGCACCTACCCGCTGCCCGAGGCGCAGTTGGACCGGTTCGCGGTGCAGCTGCGGCTGGGGTATCTGTCCGAGCAGGACGAGACGCAGATGATCCGCCGCCGCTTGGAGCGCGGTTCGGTACCGCCGCAGGTAGGGCAGGTGGTGGACGCGCAGGGCCTGCTGGAGATGCGGCAGGCGGTCGAATTCGTCACCGTGCATCCGGATGTCGTCACCTATGTGGTGGCGCTGGCGGCCGCGACCCGCAGCCACCCACAGGTGGAGGTGGGCGCCAGCCCACGCGCCGAACTGGATCTGGTGCAGATGGCCCGCGCCCGCGCGCTGCTGCTGGGCCGCGACTTCGTCGTCCCCGAAGACGTGAAGGCCCTGGCCATTCCGGCCATCGCGCATCGCATCACCCTCCGCCCGGAGATGTGGGTGCGGCGCATTCGCGGCGAGGATGTGATCACCGAGCTGCTGCGCCGCCTGCCCGTCCCGCGCGCCACCGTCACATGAGGCATCGAGATACCAGCTCGGTCGCCGAGGCCGAATTACGTTGGCGACCGGCTCCTCTGGTATTCATGCTGGCGAGTGCGGCGGCGCCGGTGCTGGTGCTCGCGGTGATGCTGGAACGCTGGCAGCTGCTGGTGTTCGCGGCGCCCATGCTCGGGGTGCTGGCGACCGCGCCGTGGCAGGTGTCGCGCACCAGGATTCAGGTCGACGGCGCGGGCGTGCTGCGCTGCTTCGAATCCGAGGAGGTGGTGCTGAGCGTCGCCGCCTTCGTCGAGGACGGAAACGCGCTGCTGCGGTGTACGACCCGGCAGACGCACGGGCTCGAGGTCCGAGTGGAGGAGGCGGTGGACTCCGGCCCGGCTCCGGCCGGTCTGCGGCTGGCGTTGTCGACCGGGCGCTGGGGTCGCTACCCGGTGACGACGCGGGTCACCGCGCTGAGTCCGGCGGGACTGGCCGTGGCCTCGGTGACGATGCCCGCGGGTGAGGTCTATGTGTACCCGATCGCCGATCCGCAGCGAATGCGGTTGCCGCGCACCGATCTTCCCGAGCGCATCGGCACCCACCTCACCCGGCGGCACGGACCTGGCGTGGAGTACGCCGATATCCGCGCGTACGCGCCGGGCGATCAGCTGCGCACGGTGAACTGGCCGGTGAGTGCGCGCCGCGGCCGTCTCTACGTCACCGAGCGGCTCACCAACCGTGCCGCCGATGTCGTTGTGCTCGTGGATACTTCGCTACAGGCGCCCGGCCCGGCGGCGGATTCGCTGGAGCTCTCGGTGCGCGGCGCGGCGCAGGTCGCGCAGTCGGCGCTGCAGGCCGGTGACCGGACCGCGGTGGTCTGCCTGGGCCAGGCCCCGCGCTGGCTGCGGCCGGATATCGGGCGCCGGCAGTTCTATCGCATCGTCGACACGGTGCTGTCGGTCGGCGACGAGCACATCGTCACCTCCGGCACATTGGCGCCGCACGCGGCGGTGCCGCTCGGCGCGATCGTGGTGGCGTTCTCGACGCTGCTGGACACGCAGTTCGCGCTGGCCCTGATCGACCTGCGCAAGCGGGGGCACGTGGTGGTGGTCGTGGACGTGCTGCGCGGCGCCCCGTTCTACGAGGGCCTCGACGCCACGATGGCGCGCATGTGGCAGCTGGAGCGGGCATCTATGTACCGCGATATGGGCACGGTGGGCGTCGATATCGTGGCCTGGCCGGAGGACACCCGGCTCGACCAGGTGATGCGGCTGATCCCCGAGCATCGCCGAGTGGTGCGGGTGCGGCGATGACGAAATTCCTGGCCGTGCTGTCCGGCCTGCTGCTGACCGCCGCGGTGGCGGTCGTGCTGCCGTGGGCGGCGATTCCCGCGGCCGTCGCGGTGGTGGCGGGTTGGCGGTTCCGGGCCTGTGCGGTGCTTGCCGTGCTGGTGGCGCTGGGCGCGCTCGCCTGGGACGACACCGGTGCCCTGGCCGCCGCCGGTACCGGCCTGGTGGCCACCACCTACCTGCTCAATACCGCGACCGTGCACGCGCCCGCCGGGGTGGTCCCGACCACGCTGCCGTCGGTCACGGGCGCGCTGGTCTTCGCGTCCGCCGCCGTCGCCGCCGCCCTGGTCCCGGTGCAACTGGCCTGGGTGCCCCTGGCCGCCCCGATCGTGGTGGTGGTGCTGTACGCCCTGATCATCCAGGGTTTGACCAGCGGGCGTTGGCATGCGGGCGGCGCGGGCGAGACTGCGGTGGATCCCGGCCGAAAGCGTGCCGGGGATGATGGGGATCGGGGACGAGCCGCTGTGTGAATGACCACATGACCGGGTTCCGTAACCCCCGCTAAGTACTACGCCTTGTAGTGTCGGAGGGATGTGGACTATCCCGATCATCGCCGTCATCTGCTCCGTCGCCATCGCCATCCTGTTCGCGACGGGTTTCCCGGACGCGGAGTGACGCCCTCGAATCAGGTCGTGAAGGTCAGCTTCACCTCGGCCAGGACCGGGGCGTCCTCGCGGTCTACCACGGTGGCCGCGATGGTCAGTTCGTTGCCTTCCAGCCAGATTCGGGAGCGGATGGTTTCGCCCGGGTACAGGACCCCGGCGAAGCGTGCGCGGAATCCGGTGACCCGGGCGGCATCCGAGTTCAGCACGGTGTCGACGGCGTTCTTGCAGACCAGCCCGTAGGTGCACAAGCCGTGCAGGATCGGGTTGGGAAAGCCCGCGGCGCGGGCGAATCCGGGGTCCGAGTGCAGCGGATTGCGGTCGCCGCACATCCGGTACAGCAGCGCCTGCTGCGGCAACGTCGGCGTGGTGACGTCGAAATCCGGTGCGCGGTCCGGCAATTCGGACTTGTTGCTGGGCCCGCGCTCGCCGCCGAAGCCGCCCTCGCCCTTGGCGAAGATGGAGGAGCGCGCGGTCCACAGCGGATCACCGTCCGAGTCGGAGACCGTGGTCTCCTGCACGACCACCGCGGCTGAGCCCTTGTCCCAGATCTCACTGATCCGACCGGTGCTCCTCGCCTTCCCCGCGGCCGGAATCGGCTTGTGCACCACGACTTCCTGGCTCCCGTGCACCACCTTCGCCAGATCGATCTCCACGCCGGGGAAGCTGACCTTCGGCGGTTCGGTCACCCCCAGCGTCGGCGCCACGGTCGCGAACGTCGGCAGCACCTGCGGCGCGCGGTCGTCGAGATAGCGCAGCTCACCGGTATCGGTCCAGCGCGCCCCGGCCCCCAGGCCGAGGTGGTAGAGCTGCACGTCGGACGGCGTCCACGCGAACTCCAGCTCCGGAAGCGCCGCTCCCAGAGCTACTTTCGGATCGATAGGCATCGTTCTCTCTCCTTTGTTCCGGCCCCTCCACCTATGTCGTTCCGGCACGCTTTTGGCCGGGATCCATACGGGAAGGAGTGCCCAGATGCGAGCGGATTCCGGCCGAAAGCGTGCCGGAATGACGAGTCGGTTCTACTTGCTCGCTGCCTGCTTCTTCCTCTCGACGATATCCAGTACCGCCAGATACCCGTAGGCGATGGCGGGGCCGATGGTCGCGCCGGGCCCCGCGTACGTGTGGCCCATGACCGGAGTCGAGCTGTTGCCGGAGGCGTAGAGGCCCTCGATCGGACTGCCGTCCTCCCGCAGCACCCGGCCGGCGGTGTCGGCGACCAGCCCGCCCTTGGTGCCGAGATCGCCGGGCACGATCTTGGCCGCGTAGAACGGGCCCTGCTCCAGCGCCGCCAGGCAGGGGTTTGGCTTCACGGTCGGATCGCCGTAGTACCGGTCGTAGTGACTCTCGCCGCGGCCGAAATCCTCGTCCTTGCCGGTCTCGGCGAACTTGTTGAACCGGGCGACGGTCGCGGCGAGGCCGTCCGCGGGCACGCCGATCTTGTTCGCCAGCTCCTCGAGGCTGTCGGCCTTGACGATGTTGTCGTTTTCCATCCAGCGAGACGGAATGCGCTGGCCGGGCTGCAGCGAGGCGAAGATGTAGCGGTTGCGGTAGCGCTGGTCGAACACCAGCCAGGTGGGGATGTTCTCGCCCGGCCCGGCGCCCTGCCCGTACTCGCCGCCGTACATGGTGTGCACCGCCTCGACATAAGGAGCCGACTCATTCCCGAATCGCTTCCCGTCGGCGTTGACCATGATGGCGCCGGGCAGATTCCGCTCGGCCAGCGCGAACCAGGGCTTGCCGCCCTTGAAGATGGTCGGTCCCCACCACGCGTCCTCCATGAAGCCGACCGCGCCGCCCGCCTCCATGCCCGCGACGATGCCGTCACCGGTGTTGGCGGCCGCACCGGTGGTCCACTCGGTGGTGATGGGCTGGCGCTGATACTTCGTGCGCATCTCGGCGTTGTGCTCGAAGCCGCCGCTGCCCAGGACCACGCCGTGCCGGGCGGTGAAGGTGACCGGCTTCCCGTCCTGCAGCGCCTCCACACCGGTGACCACGCCGTTGTCGATGACGAGCTTGGTCATCGGCGTGTTCAGCAGCAGGGGTACGTTCGCGTCCATGAGCCCCTTGCGCATGGCCGCGATGATGGCCTGGCCCATACCGAGAATGTGCTTGCCGGTCCACTTGGCCAGGTAGGTGCGCGCACCGACCCGCATGGCGCGCATCATGCCCTTCGGGTGGCGCCTGATCAGGTTGAGCCGGACGAAATCGGCCTGCATCACGACGACGTTGAGCGGCGCCTTGGCATAGGGCGGCTCCAGCTTGAACCGCTCCTCGCCGAGCACCTTGGCGTTGAACGGCTTCGGCTCGCACGAGCGCCCGGCGCCCAGGCCGCCCGGCGCCTCCGGGTAGTAGTCGGAGTAGCCGGGCACCCACTGCAGCCGCAGCGGCGTGTGGTCGAGCACGAAGTCCAGCGCCTCCGCGCCCCGGTCGATGTAGGTGTCGATCCGCTCCTTCGGCACCGCGGAGCCTTTCCCGCCCCCCGTACCGATGATGCTGTGCAGGTAGCGGCGCGCCTCCTCGCGGTCGTCGGGTCGCCCGGACGCCCGCAGCGCCTTGTTGCCGGGAACCCAGACGCCGCCGCCGGAGCGTGCCGTAGATCCCCCGTAGTGAGCGGCCTTTTCGATGATCACCACGCGGAGCCCGTGGTGGGCGGCGGTGAGCGCGGCGGTCATCCCGGCGGCGCCGCTGCCGACCACCACCACGTCGTATTCCCGATCAGTCATGTAGAACACGTTATAGAATCAGTCTCGGTTCGGTCTATATTGGTGTGGCAGACGGCGCAACTGTCCTCGGTTTTCGCTGGAAACTCGTTTCAGTTTGCCGTCTCGGTCACCGACCGGCCCCCAGTGGAAGGAACAAGCGTGCTGTCCGACGCGGTACGGAGTGAACTGGCCGCGGAGCTCGCGGTCGCCGAGCGTGACCGGGTGCCGATCGACCCGCTGGTCGCGCGGCATCCGGGCATCGATGTGGTCGATGCCTACGAGATCCAGCTGATCAACATCCGGCAGCGGCTGGCGGGCGGCGCGCGGGTCGTCGGCCACAAGGTCGGGCTGTCGTCGAAGGCGATGCAGCAGATGATGGGGGTGGACGAGCCCGACTACGGGCATCTGCTGGGTGAGATGCAGGTGTTCGAGGACGTGGCCGTCGACACCTCGAAGTATCTGTATCCGCGCGTGGAGGTCGAGGTCGGTTTCGTGCTCGGCAGGGATCTGCCCGGCGCGGAGTGTACCGAGGCCGACGTGCACGACGCGACGGTTGCCTACGCGCCGTCCATCGAGCTCATCGACACCCGCATCAAGGAGTGGAAGATCGGGCTGTGCGACACCATCGCCGACAACGCGTCGTCGGCGGGCTGGGTGCTGGGAACGGAGCGGGTCGAGCCGAACCTGTTGGATATCAAGAAGATCGACGCCAAGCTGACCCGCAGCGGTGAGGTGGTCGCCGAGGGCCGCAGCGACGCGGTGCTGGGCGATCCGACCATCGCGGTGGCGTGGCTGGCGCGCAAGGTCGCCTCCTTCGGCGTGCGGCTGAAGGCCGGCGACATCGTGCTGCCCGGCTCCTGCACCCGTGCCATCGACGCCCGCCCGGGCGACGATTTTCTCGCCGAGTTCACCGGACTCGGTTCCGTCCGTCTGCAATTCAGCTAGGAGATACTCGTGGCTTCCAACGGAAAAGTCGGTGCCGCCATTGTCGGCTCCGGAAACATCAGTACCGACCTGCTGTACAAGCTGCTGCGGTCGGAGCGGATCGAGCCGCGCTGGATGATCGGAATCGACCCGGACAGTGAGGGTTTGAAGCGAGCCCGCGGGCTCGGGCTGGAGACCTCCGCAGAGGGCGCGGATTGGCTGCTGGCCCAGGCGGAGAAGCCGGAGCTGCTGTTCGAGGCCACCTCGGCCTACGTGCACCGGGAGTACGCGCCCAAGTACGAGGCGGCCGGGATTCGCGCGATCGATCTGACGCCCGCGGCCGTCGGTCCCGCCGTGGTGCCGCCGGTGAACCTCGGCGACAACCTGGATACGCCGAACGTCAACATGATCACCTGCGGTGGGCAGGCGACGATTCCGATGGTCGCGGCCGTCTCGCGGGTGGTCGAGGTGCCCTACGCCGAGATCGTGGCATCGGTGTCCTCGGTGTCGGCGGGGCCCGGAACCCGCGCCAATATCGACGAGTTCACCAAGACCACCAGCCGGGGCGTGGAGACCATCGGCGGCGCCCGGCGCGGCAAGGCGATCATCATCCTGAATCCCGCCGAACCGCCGATGATCATGCGCGACACCATCTTCTGCGCGATCCCCGAGGACGCCGACACCGGTGCGATCACCGAGTCGATCCACCGCATGGTCGCCGACATCCAGGAGTACGTGCCCGGCTACCGGCTGCTCAACGAGCCGCAGTTCGACGAGCCGTCCGTGGTTTCCGGTGGGATGGCGAAGGTTTCGGTATTCGTGGAGGTGGAGGGCGCGGGTGACTTCCTGCCGCCCTACGCCGGGAATCTCGACATCATGACCGCGGCCGCCACCCGCGTGGGTGAGGTCGTCGCCGGTCAGATCGTCTCGGCTCGGGTGTAAGGAGAAGTAGGACAATGCCTTTCAGCAACGAACTCGACATCCGTGTCACCGACACCTCGCTGCGGGACGGGTCGCATCACAAGCGCCATCAGTTCACCGCCACCGAGGTGCGCGATATCGTCACCGCGCTCGACGGCGCGGGCGTGCCCGTGATCGAGGTGACCCACGGCGACGGCCTGGGCGGCTCCTCGTTCAACTACGGCTTCTCGAAAACCCCTGAGCAGGAACTGGTCACGATCGCGGCGCAGACCGCCAAGCAGGCCAAGATCGCGGTCCTGATGCTGCCGGGCGTCGGCGTGAAGGAGGACATCAAGGTCTCCCAGGACAACGGCGCCTCGATCGTCCGCATCGCCACGCACTGCACCGAGGCCGACGTGTCCATCCAGCACTTCGGCCTCGCACGGGAACTCGGCCTGGAGACCGTCGGCTTCCTGATGATGTCGCACACCCAGCCGCCGGAGGTGCTGGCCAAGCAGGCCCGCATCATGGCCGACGCGGGCTGCCAGTGCGTGTACGTGGTGGACTCCGCGGGCGCCCTTGTGCTCGAACAGGTTTCCGACCGCATCGCCGCGGTGGTCGCCGAGCTCGGTGACGATGCCCAGGTCGGCTTCCACGGCCACGAGAATCTGGACCTCGCCGTCGCGAACTCGATCTACGCCGTCCGCGCGGGCGCCAAGCAGATCGACGGCAGCGCACGGCGTTTCGGCGCGGGCGCGGGCAACACCCCCGTCGAGGCCTTCATCGGCGTCTGCGACAAGCTCGGCATCAAGACAGGTATCGACTTCTTCGCCATCGCCGACGCCGCGGAAGACGTCGTCCGCCCGGCCATGCCGCAGGAATGCCTGCTCGACCGCCAGTCCCTGATGATGGGCTACGCCGGCGTGTACTCCAGCTTCCTCAAGCACGCCGAACGCCAGGCCGAACGCTACGGCGTCTCCGCCGCCGAAATGCTCGTCCGCGCAGGCAAACGCAACCTCGTCGGCGGCCAGGAAGACCAACTCATCGACATCGCCCTCGAGTTGCAGCGCGAACAACAGTCCGCCACCGCCTGAGCGGCGACGGCCGCCCCACCTGTCGAAGAGCTGCGGAAGGTATCCGTCCGCGGCTCTTCGGCTGTCGTCGACACCATCTGCGTCGCCGAAGAAGTCGTCCGCCTTCTGCCGCATCAGTGCATAATCGACGCGCGCGATCCTGCTGTGGCAGAGCATGCTCGCGGACGGGGCGGGCATGACGCAGTCTGCGGTCGCGCGCTTCGAGCTGGTCGTGGTGGCTGTAGGTGAATCTACAGCCAGGTGTCCAGGGTGGTGGTGGTGAGGAAGTGCTCGAGGTCGGCGCGCCAGGGGGCGGGCACGGTCTTCTCGGGTTCGATGGCGGTGTACTGGCCGCGGTAGAACAACAGCGGCCTGTCGGAGTCCGTGGACTCCGACAGGGCCTGGACTCGGCCGAACACCACGAAGTGATCGCCGCCGTCGAGCACGTTCGCCACAGTGCACTGGATCGTGGCCAACGCGCCGTCGAGGGCCGGAAGCCCCAGATCCGTGGTGTGCCAATCGATTCCCGCGAACTTGTCCGGTTCGCGGGAGCCGAAGCGGGCACACACCGGCTGCTGCTCCTCGGCGAGCATGTTGACGCAGAAGCTGCCGTTGGCCTCGATCGCGGCCCAGGAGCGAGAGTGCCTGGTGGGGCAGAACAGCACCATCGGCGGGTCCAGCGACAGCGCGGCGAACGACTGGCAGGCGAACCCGATCGGCGCCCCCTCCGGATCGAGCGTCGTGATCACGGTGATGCCGGTGCAGAACTGCCCCAGCACATTCCGGTACTGCCGCGCATCGATCTCGGGAGAATCGGTGCCCGCCAAGCCGTCCGCCGTCATGTTCTTCTCTCCTGCCCTACTTGAACCCGATGCTGAAGTCGTGACCCCACAGGCTGACCGCGGTCGACTCCCGGGCGATCCAGTTCTCGTCCTCGACTTCGAGTCCCTCACAACCGAATTCGATATCGAACCCGCCGGGCGTCTTCATGTAGAACGACAGCATCTTGTCGTTGATGTGGCGGCCGAGGGTGGCCGACATCTTCACCTTCTTGCGCAGCGCGCGATCCAGGCAGAGGCCGACGTCGTCGGAGTTCTCCACCTCGACCATGAGGTGCACGATGCCGGTCGGATTCGGCAGCGGCAGGAACGCCAGCGCGTGGTGGCGCGGGTTGCAGCCGTAGAACCGCAGCCAGGCCGGGTCGCCATCGGCGGGGCGGCCGACCATCTGCGGGGGCAGCCGCATCGAGTCGCGCAGCCGGAAACCGAGGATGTCCTGGTAGAACGCCTGTGCCGCAGCATCGTCGTTGCAGGTGAGCACCACGTGGCCCAGGCCCTGCTCGGCGGTGACGAACTTGTGCCCGTAGGGGCTGACGAAACGCCGTGCGAGATACTGCATCCCGTAGAACGCCTCCAGCGTATTGCCGGACGGGTCCTCGAACCGGATCATGCCCTCGACGCGACGCTCGGCAAGCTCCTCCGGGGTGCCCTCGGTGAACGGGACGTCGGCCTTGGTGAGGGTCTCCCGAAGTCGTTGCAGCCCTGGGCCGTCGGTCACCTCCCAACCCGAGACCAGCAACCGGTCGGACTCACCCGGCACGATCACCAGCCGCGCCGGGAACTCGTCCATGCGCAGGTAGAGGGCCTCGGAATCGGGCCCGTCGGCCTCCATCATGCCGAGCACCTTGGTGCCGTACTCCCGCCACGCCGCCACATCGGTGGCGGCGATGCGCATGTATCCGAGCGCTCGAATGCTCATATGTCACTTCTCCTTGGGGGCAAGGAAGTCGGCCGTCAACCGGTTGAATTCGTCGAACCGCTCTCGCTGCGCCCAGTGTCCACACTGGCCGAACACATGCAACTGGGCGCGAGGAATCGTCTTCAGGGCGACGAGGGCGCCGTCGATCGGATTCACCCGGTCCTCGCGGCCCCAGATCAGCAGCACGGGCTGGCGCAGTTTGTAGGCCTCGCGCCAGAGCATGCCCTTCTCGAAATCGGCCGAGGCGAACGACTTTCCCATCGCGCGCGTGGCCGCCAGCGACTCCGGCGCGGCGGCCGAGGCGAACCGCTCCTCGATCAACTCCGGCGTGATCAGCTTCTGATCGAAGACCATGATCCGCAGGAAGGCCTCGAGGTTCTCCCGCGTGGGCTCGACGTTGAACTTGCCCAGCGCCTTCACGCCCTCGGTCGGATCGGGCGCGAACAGGTTGGTGCTCAACCCGCCCGGCCCCATCAGCACGAGTTTGCCCGCGCGGTCGGGATAGTCGAGCGCGAACCGCACCGCCGCACCGCCGCCGAGCGAATTGCCCAGCAGGTGCACGCGATCGGTGATCTCGAGCGTATCGAGCAGATCCTTCAGCGCCGACGCGCTGTGCACGAAGTACTGCGGATGCTCGGTCGGCTTGTCCGACAGCCCGAATCCCGGCTGATCCACGGCCAGTACATGGAAGTTCTCGGCCAGCACGCCGATATTGCGGGAGAAGTTGGACCAGGACGAGGCGCCGGGACCGCCGCCGTGCAACAGCACGATCGTCGGCCCGTTGCCGACGCCCGCCTCGTGGTAGTGCAGCTTCAGATCCGGTCGCACCTGCGCGTAGCGCGAGGTCGATTCGAAGGTCAGTTCCGCTGTCGTCGTCATTCGGCAGTCTCTCCTAGACCATCGTGTCGGTGACGGGCAGGCCGAACGTACCCGTGCCGAAGGCGACGTACGCCCGCTCGGCATCGTTGGCGGCGTGCACCCTGCCCGCGTGCGCATCCCGCCAGAACCGTTGCAGCGGTGTGTCGTTCGCCAGCGCCGTGGCGCCCGAGCTCTCGAAGAGCTTGTCGATCGAGGCGATCGCCCGGCCGGTGGCGCGCACCTGGTCGCGCCGGGCGGCCAGCCGCAGCTCGAACGGAACCTCTTCGCCCGCAACGATATGCGCGTACTCCTCGGAGAGATTCCCGGAGAGCTGGCGCCAGGCGGCGTCGATATCGCTGGAGGCCTCCGCGATCCGCACCTTCGCGAACGGATCGTCCTTGGCCTTCTCCCCGGCGTAGGCGGCACGCACCCGCTTGCCCTGGTGCTCGACGTGCGCGTCGTAGGCGCCGTACGCCATGCCGACGATGGGCGTCGAGATCGTGGTGGGATGGATGGTGCCCCAAGGCATCTTGTACAGCGGATCGGTGTTGTGTTCCAGGCCGGGCGATTTCAGCTCGGACATCGTCTTGAAGCTGAGGAAGCGGTGCCGCGGGACGAAGACGTCGTTCACCACGATGGTGTTGCTGCCGGTGCCGCGCAGGCCCACCACGTTCCACACGTCGTCGATGCGGTAGTCGCTGCGCGGGATCAGGAAGCTGCCGAAGTCGACCGGCTTGCCGTCCTTGATCACGGGCCCGCCGACCACCACCCAGTCCGCGTGGTCGCAGCCGGACGACCAGGCCCAGGAGCCCTTGACCGTGTAGCCGCCCTCGGTGACCAGGCCCGCGCCCATCGGTGCGTACGACGACGAGATCCGCACCTCGGTGTCCTCGCCCCACACGTCCTGCTGCGCCCGCTGATCGAACAGCGCCAGATGCCAGTTGTGGATGCCGATGATGCCCGCGACCCAGCCGGTGGAACCGCACGCGCTCGCGATCTTGCGGACGGTGTCGTAGAAGACGACGGGATCGGCGGCATGGCCGCCCCACTGACGCGGCTGCACGAGCCGGAAGAACCCGGTCGCCTGCAGGGCCTTCATGGTCTCGTCGGGAATGCGGCGCAGATCCTCTGCCTCCTGCGCACGCTCGCGCAGCATCGGCAACAGCGCTTCGACCCGCTCTACTACTTCTTGCGTCATCTCGGGGGCTGCTCCTTGCCTGGTCGATCGACAACGGGGTTATCGGCCCCGAAGCCTGCGGTGAGACCGATACTAGTCTTGAGACTAGAACACGTTCTTATTCCTGTCGAGAACGGGTACCCCCAGCATCTCAGGACGAGCCTTTGCCTGGTAGTCGACGGAATAGCTGGCGCTGCGCCGCACAATTTTGTAACGTGTTCTAGTGCTTGTAGAGGAGGGATCGCCATGGCAGTAACCCCACAGCGGAGCGGCGGGAAGGTTCGTGAGATCGATGTCGGCACCGCGCCCACCCGGTATGCGAGGGGATGGCATTGCCTCGGCCTGGCCGCGCCGTTCCGGGACGGCAAACCGCATGCCATCTCGATATTCGGCACCAAGCTGGTGATTTTCGCCGACAGCAAGGGCGAACTGCAGGTGCTCGATTCGTACTGTCGGCATATGGGCGGCGATCTGAGCATGGGCGAGATCAAGGGCGACTCCGTCGCCTGCCCGTTCCACGACTGGCGCTGGGGCGGCAACGGTCGCTGCACCGGGATTCCGTACGGCCGCCGGGTGCCCCCGCTGGCCAAGACCCGGGCGTGGACCACGCTGGAGCGCAACGGTCAGCTGTTCGTGTGGCACGACCACGAGGGCAATCCGCCGCCGGACGACGTCACCATCCCGTACATCGAGGGCCCGTGGACCGATGCCGACGGGAATCCGAGCGAACAGCTCGACAGCGGATGGACCGAATGGACCTGGCATTCGCTGCTGATCGAGGGCGCCAACTGCCGCGAGATCATCGACAACGTGGTCGACATGGCGCACTTCTTCTACATCCATTTCGCCTTCCCGACGTACTTCAAGAACATCTTCGAGGGCCATATCGCCACGCAGTTCCTGGAGACCAAGGGCCGTCCGGACATCGGCATGGCGGCGAAGTTCAACGGGGACACGCTGCTGAAGTCCGAGGCCTCGTATTTCGGCCCCTCCTACATGATCAACCCGCTGATCAACATCTACAGCGGGTACGAGGTCAAGAGCGTCCTGATCAACTGCCACTACCCGGTGACGCAGGATTCGTTCGTGCTGCAGTGGGGCGTCAGCCTGGAGAAGCCGACCGGCGTCGACGGTGAGATGGCGGATCGCTTGGCGGCAAAGATGACCGAGGGCATCAGCGAGGGCTTCCTGCAGGACGTCGAGATCTGGAAGCACAAGTCCAAGATCGAGAATCCGCTGCTGGTCGAGGAGGACGGCCCGGTCTACCAGCTGCGCCGCTGGTACGAGCAGTTCTACGTCGACGTCGCCGATATCGACCCGAAGATGACGCAGCGCTTCGAATTCGAGGTCGATACCTCCAAGGCGAACGAGGCATGGGAGGCGGAGGTCGCCGAAAACCTGCGCCGCAAGCGGGAATCCGAGGAGGCCGCGAAGTCCGAGGCCGCGGAGGCGGGAGTCTGATGGCCACCTGGGCGAAAGCACCGGACTTCGCGGACCGGCCGGAGCGGCGGGCCGAGGTGCGCGCCCAGACCGTGGTCGACAAGCGCCACTACCTCGAGAACGGGCTGACGCCGATCGCGTGCGGGACCTGCGGCGCCCAGGTCCTGGTGCGCAAGGCCAGCTCCCATCAGAAGTCGGTGCAGTGGACGGCGAGCCCCGCCGACCACTGCCCGGTGTTCAAGGAGCTGTCCCGCGGGCCCGGCCGCCCGGACACCTGCCCCAACCTGGAGCAGGCGATCGAGCAGGCCGTCGACGACGGTGTGCTCCCGGTCGACGACTAGGACGGGCGGACTTGGCGCACATGCGAGTGCGCCTCGCTGTACGCGAGCGTGATGTGGGTGAACAGGTCTATCCGCTGCTCGCGGGCAGCACTGCTGTCCGGTTCTATCAGGCACTGGGTGGCGGTACCGTCGTGCACCGCGACCAGGGCGCGGCCCAGCGCCACCGGATCGGTGACCCGGCGCCCCGCGCGGCCGAGCAACTCCTCCAGCACCGGCAGCAGCGCCGCGACGATCGCCTCCTCGCGCGCGGCCATCACCCGGCGCAGCGGCGGATTGCGCAGCGCGTGCGCGGTGAACTCGAAGGTGATCCGAAACCACTTCTCGTCCAACGGAACCGCGCGTAGTACCTCCTCGACTCCGGATCGGACGTCGGTCACATCGGTGCCGCCGCCCTCGAGGACCGCGGTCAGCTCGTGCAGCAGCTGCTGCGACCGCTGTTCCCACATGGCCAGGAACAATTCCTCCAGCGAGGTGAAGTTGGAGTAGAACGCGCCGCGCGTGAACCCCGCACGCTCGCAGATCTGTTCGACCGTGCAGCGCCCGAACCCCTCGTCCGCGAACGCCTCGAAGGCCGCGTCCAGCAGCCGCTGCCGGGTCTGCGCCCGGCGCTTGGTCATGCGCCGTCCGCGCTGCTCGGCGGTGCCCGCGGTCGGCTGCCCGGTCTCGGTGGACGTCGGCACCGGCAGGCCTCCCCTCACTGTTCGGATACATGAGCGTATCAAAAGTGGGCATCCCCGACTTCCGCGGGCCGCGCGGGGTGTGGACCAAGGACCCGATCGCGGAACTGCCGTCCCGATCGGCACTGTGCTGCCGTCGTTGGTCGACGAGCTGCTGGGGGGAGGCCTAGCCGAACGGCGTCTTGGGCCGCTCCTGCTTCTCGCCGTCGATGAAGACGTCCACCTTCTCGTCGTAGAAGCAGGCCAGCCCGGCGACCTTCTGGCTTTCCGGCAGCGGGGTCCGGTAGATCCAGACCAGGTCTTGGTACTCGGCATCGCCGATGCGGATGTTGAAGTACTCGGCCGTGCCCTTGTACGGGCAGCGGGTCCGCTTCGAGGAGGACGTCAGCAGTTCGGTCCGGACATCGGTCAGCGGCAGGTAATACCTTGGCGGCAGGCCGGTTTCGAACAGGATGTGCGGCGCGTGGGATTCGGCGACGGTCTGTCCGGCGATGGCGATTCGCACGTGCCGGGAGCTGACCAGGACGTCGACGCGCGTGTAGGGGTCGCGCGGGTGGACGTACACCGGCTCATCTTCCTCGAACCATTCGTCCATCAGATCCCAGTCCAGCCGCACCAGATCCTGCAGCTCCGGAATCGGCGAGTCCGGATAACGCACGGCCGCAGCGGATCTGGTGATGCCGTCGACCACCACGTCGTACTCCACGCCCTCGCCGCGGCTGGGGGAGTGCCGGGTGGATCCGGTCGGCTCCAGTTTGGCGCGAAGGTCCGCGGCGGGCAGATAGTAGGTCGGGTAATAAGGGCTTTCCCAGACGAGCGTCGGCGCGGTGGTGTCGATCACCAGCCGACCGTCGATGTAGGTCCGCACTCGCTTGTGGCCGCGTTCGGTCCGGACCCGCCCCCGCGTTGTTTCGGTCATACCCATCGACGGTACTCCCGGACGGTGAACCCTCCAGGGCTCCGCCTGCGTGCGGGCAGGCCGGACAACCCTGGGCGGCAGCCCTTGCCACCTGCGCGTTCGCGGCTCCGGGCGGGCTCGATAGGGTGTCACGGCAACATCCGGGCGAACAGAAGGTAACCAATGAACGACACGAGCGGCGCCGAGCGCGACGGCCTGCGCACCGGCCTGCGCCGTCGGCATATGACGATGCTCGCGATCGGCGGCGCGGTGGGGGCCGGGCTGTTCGTCGGCAGCGGCTCGGTGATCAAGACCGCGGGCCCGGCGGCGGTGTTGTCCTACACGGCGGCCGGAGTGCTGGTGCTCTGCGTGCTGCGGGCGCTGGGCGAGATGGTGGTGGCCCGCCCGGTGGCGGGTTCGCTGGCCGAATACGCGCGAATCGCGTTGGGCCCCTTCGCCGGATTCACCGTCGGCTGGCTCTACTGGTACATGTACGTGATCCTGGTCGGCGCGGAGGCCACCGCGGGCGCCGCGATCCTGTCCGACTGGATCGACCTGCCGCAGTGGGTGCTCGCCGCCGCGCTGCTGCTCGTGATGACCGCGGTCAACCTGATCTCCGTGCGCTCGTTCGGCGAATTCGAGTTCTGGTTCGCCTCCATCAAGGTCGCCGCGATCGTGGTGTTCCTGATCCTGGGCGTGCTCTACGTGCTGGGACTGTGGCCGAACGGCGATGCCGGGTTCGGCAATCTGACCGCGCACGGCGGGTTCACGCCGAACGGCTGGACCGGCGTGCTGTCGGCGATCGTCGTGGTGATCTTCGCCTTCGGCGGCACCGAGATCGTGACGCTGGCCGCGGCCGAGAGCGCCGAGCCCGGCAAGGCGGTGGCGCGCGCCACCAGCAATGTGCTGTGGCGGGTCGCGCTGTTCTACGTGGCGTCGATCCTGCTGGTGGTGACGATCCTGCCGTGGGACGACGCGAAGGTGTTGACCAGTCCGTTCGTCAGCGCGCTGGACACCATGGGCGTGCCCGCGGCGGGCACCGTCATGCAGGTGGTGATCCTGACCGCGGTGCTGTCGGTGCTGAATTCGGCGATCTACGTATCCTCGCGGATGCTCTACGTGCTGACCCGCGACGGCGATGCCCCGGCCGGACTGGTGCGGGTGAACCGCCGCGGCGTGCCCGCTCGCGCCGTGCTGCTGGGTACCGTCGCCGCCTGGTGCGCGGTGGTGGCCTCCTACGTCTCGCCGGACCGGGTCTTCACGTTTCTGGTGAACTCGATCGGCGTACTGCTGGCCTTCCTGTACCTAGCGGTGATGTTCTCCCAGTTGCGATTACGCGCCCGCCTGCAACGCGAGGACCCCTCCGCCCTCACCTACCGCCTCTGGTTCTACCCATACCTCAGCTGGCTCGTGATCGCCGTCCTGGCCGCGGTCCTGTTCTCCGCGGCTCTGATGTCCTCGATGCGCACCCAATTGATCTCCTCCACAATAACTTTGGTGGTTGTCGCAGCGATCTACCCCTTGCGCGCCAAGTTCGGCAAAACCCCACCGGTCCGGGAAGTACACATACTCACCCACTAACCCGAGCGACCCCCGCACCCCAGCCTGAATATGAGGTGACGAAAACTGCTCAGTCGTCGCCCGCGGTGATGGCTGCTGCCTCCGCCTCGCTGTGCTCGGCGGGGTCGTGGTCATCGACGTGGGCCAGTGGGGTGCGGGAAGGGGTTAGGCCGGGCGGGCTAGGGGGCGGGCGGGGGCGCCGAAGAGTTGGGTGTCGGCGTGGGCTCGTTTGAAGTAGAGGTGGGCGTCGTGTTCCCAGGTGATGGCTATGCCGCCGTGCATTTGGACCATTTCGCCGACGATTGTGGTGAAGGTCTGGGTGCAGTGGATGCGGGCGGCGGCGAGGTCCAGAGCCGCGTCGGGGGCCGACGATGTCGCGGAGGTCGCGGGCGCCGTGGCCGTTGGTTCCGGCAGGCCCGCGATCGCGGTGTAAGCGGCCGAGCGGGCCGATTCCACCAGCACGTACATATCGGCCATCCGGTGCTTGAGCGCCTGGAAGCTGCCGATCGCGCGGCCGAACTGCACGCGAGATCTGGTGTATTCGACCGTCAGCCGCAGGCACCGGTCCGCCGCGCCGACCTGCTCGGCAGCCAGTGCGGCCCAGGCGATATCGCGCAGCCGGGCGGTGACTGTGGCCGCGTCGCCGCCCAGCTTCCGGGCGGGTGCGGCGGCGAAGGCGATCTCGGTGAGGCGCCGGGTCGGATCCATGGTCGGCGACACCGTGCGGGCGACTTCCGCTGCGTCGGCGTCGATTTCGTATACACCATCGGCGGCCAGCACGATCAGAGTATCGGCCACGGCGCCGTCGACCACGTAATGCGCGGTGCCGGTGAGAGTTCCGTTCTCCGCCCGTACGCCCGGGGTGTCCCAGCCGCGCGGCCCCGCCCAGCACAGCGCCAGGGTGCGGGCGCCCTCGGCCACTTCGGGTAGCAGCCGGGCGCAGGCATCGGTGTTGCCGGACAGCAGCAATGCCTGCGTACCCAGCACCGCCGAGCCGAGCATCGGCGGCGCGTGCAGGGTGCGGCCCAGCTCCTCGACTACGACGAGGGCAGCGGTCAGCCCGGCGCCGATCCCGCCGAACTCCTCCGGAATCGCCAGCGCCGCAACGCCGACCTGCTCACACAGCAACGTCCACAGCTGTTCGTCGTATCCCGGCTCACCCTCGACCGCACGCCGCAGCACGGAGCTGTCCCCGTGCTTGGCCAGGACGGCCCGGACGGTGGCGGCGAGTTCCTGCAGCTCCGCCTCGTCACTCATACCTGGCCTCCCAGTTGGTTTCGGACCTTGTCGCCGAGATATCCGGTCACCGATGCTCCCTCGCGCAGTGCGGCGGCAATCCGCGCACGGTGGAAATCTGCTGTGCCCCACGCGGACCGGAGGGCGGTGACCTTGGTCAGCCACAGCGATACGTCGCATTCGGCGGTGTAGCCGATGGCGCCGTGCACCTGCAGCGCGATGCGCGCGGTGCGATAGGCCGCCTCGCCGCAGGCCAGCTTCGCCGCCGACACGTCGCGGGCGCGATCGGGCGAATTCAGGCTCAGCGCAGCGCGATGCAGCAGCGGCTCCGCCATCTCCAGCCCGATGAGCGCATCGGCCAGGTGGTGCTTGACCGCCTGGTATTGCCCGATCGGCTTGCCGAACTGGTGTCGCTGCTTGGCGTAGGCCACGCTGGTGTCCAGCAGCGCCCGGCCCGCGCCGAGCAGTTGCGCCGCGACCGCCAGCGCCCCGGCGTCGAACGCCGCATCGACCGCCGGACGCACCGCATCCCCTTCGGCGACAACAACATCCGTGGCGACGGCGAACAGGCGCCGCGCCGCGTCCACCGACCGGATGTGCTCGGTGCGGTGGGCGGTGTAGAGCCGGTCGCCGTCGGCCACCAGCACCACCTCGGCGGTGTCGGCGTCCACCGCGGGCGTCTGCGGCGTCAGCGCGATCGTGCCCAGCGCCTGTCCGTCGGCGAAGGCCGCCAGCCACCGCCGCGCCAGCGCTGAGTCCGGAAGCGCCTGCAGCAGTGTGGGAATCACCGCGGCGGTCTCGACCAGCGGCCCCGGTACGGCCGCCCGGCCGATCTCCCGCAGCGCGACCACGAGGTCGATCGCCTCGGCGCCCATGCCGCCGTGATCCTCGTCGATGGCCAGACCGAGCGTGCCCGCACCGGCCAACTGGCGGATCAGGCCGCGGCCGCCGCGGTGGTCGCCACCGGCCCAGGCCCGGATGATGCCCGGCGTCCCCGCCGCATCGCACATCTTGCGCAGGCTGTCGGCGAAATCGCGCTGTTCGGGTGCTGGTGCAAATCTCATCGAGCGGTCCAATCGGGGGTGATAGCGTGGGAGTGATACTGCGCGAGCATGATTCGCCTCCGACCTGTCACCGCGGCAGGCCGAGCAGCCGCTCGGCGATGATGTTGTGCTGAATCTCGTTGGTGCCCGCGTAGATCGGCCCCGCCAGGGAGAACAGGTATCCGTCGGTCCATCCGCTGCGCTGCTCGGCGGCCGGGCCCAGCAGGTCCAGGGCGGTCTCGTGCATGGCGATGTCGAGTTCGGACCAGAACACCTTGTTGACCGACGATTCCGCGCCCAGCTTGCCGCCCTCGGACAGCCGGGTCACGGTGGCGAGGGTATTGAGCCGGTAGGCCTCGGCGCCGACCCACGCGTCCACCACGCGATTGCGCGCCTCGGTGTCGGACAGATCGGCGGTGCTGCGCCACAGCTCCAACAGGCGCCGCGCGGTCGCGTTGAACCGTCCCGGGCTGCGCAGCGAGAGGCCGCGCTCGTTGCTCGAGGTGCTCATCGCGACCCGCCAGCCCTCGTTCGGCGCGCCGATCACATCGCGGTCGGGGACGAAGACGTTGTCCAGGAAGATTTCCGCGAAGCCGGGCTCGCCGTCGAGCTGCGGAATGGGCCGGACGGTGACACCGTCCGCGGACAGCGGGAACATCACGTAGGTGAGCCCGCGATGCCGCTCGGCCTCTGGATCGCTGCGGAACAGCCCGAAACCCCAATCCGCGTACGACGCACGCGAACTCCAGGTCTTCTGGCCGTTGAGGATCCAGCCGCCGTTGGCCCGCCGCGCGCTGGACCGAATGCCCGCCAGGTCGCTACCGGCCTCCGGTTCGGACCATGCCTGCGCCCAGATGTCGTCGCCGCGCGCCATCCGCGGCAGGATACGCTCCAGTTGCTCCGGCGTGCCGTGCTCGAAAAGCGTTGGCGCCAGCAGGAAGATGCCGTTCTGGCTGACCCGTCCGGGGGCCGCCGCGGCGTAGTACTCCTCCTCGAACAGCACCCATTCCAGCAGCGAGGCATCGCGCCCGCCGTACTCGGTCGGCCAGGACACCACCGAGAAACGCGCCTCGGCCAGCGTGCGCTCCCACTCCCGGTGCGCCTCGAAACCCGCCTGGGTGTCCATCGACGGCAGCGGGGTCGCCGGAACGTTGGTGCGCAGGAACTCCCGGACCTCCAGCCGGAACTGTTCGGTGGCCGCGTCGTAGTCCAGGTTCATCTACTTCGCCCCGTTCTGGTTCTGTGCCGCACTGGCTTTCATGGATTTCGCGTTCATGCCGCCCAGCGAGTCCGCGCCGACCTCGGCGTTGTGGGCGTGCGCGAAGTGGTGCAGGCCGAATACCGAGTCCATTCCCGCGCGCATGCCCATCAGGTCCTCGCACTGGTTGACGGCCTTCTTGGCCAACGCCAGCCCGAATTGCGGCATGGCGGAAATCTTTTCGGCCAGTTCCAGGGCCTGTGCCTCGAGCTCCTCGCGCGGCGCCACCCGGTTGACCATGCCCCACTCGTAGGCCTGCGCGGCGGTGAACCGGTCACCGGTGAACAGGATCTCCTTGGCGCGCCGCGGCCCGAGCATCCAGGGGTGGGCGAAGTACTCGACACCCGGAATTCCCATGCGTACCACGGGATCGGAGAAGAAGGCGTCGTCGGAGGCGACGATGAGATCGCACGACCACGCCAGCATCAGCGCTCCCGCGATGCAGGCGCCCTGCACCACCGCGATCGTCGGCTTGGGCAGCTCCCGCCAGCGGCGGCACATGCCCAGGTAGACCTCGGACTCGCGGGCGAAGCGCTGATCGCCGCCGGGGCGGTCGACGTGGTCCCACCACAGCGCGGCCTTGTTCGCGTAGTGCACGTGGTGGTCGCGTCCCGGCGTGCCGATGTCGTGTCCGGCGGAGAAGTGTTTCCCGTTGCCCGCCAACACGATCACCTTGACCTCGGCGTCCTCCACGGCGCGGGTGAAGGCGGCGTCGAGCGCGTAGGTCATTACCGAGTTCTGCGCATTGCGGTACCGCGGCCGGTTCATCGTGACGATCGCGACCGGCCCGCGGCGTACGTAGGTGACGACCTCGCCTTCGTCGGGGATCTGCCCGTCGGGGTTCTCGGTCACGAAATCTCCTCCCGTAGTTGCCGCTTGAGTACCTTTCCGGCGGCGCTGTAGGGCAGCTGGTCGCGGAACTCGATGTAGCGGGGCACCTTGAAGTTCGCCAATGTCTGCTTGGCATAGGCGATCACGTCGTCCTCGGTGAGCGCGGTGCCGGACCTGCGCACGATGTAGGCCTTGCCCACCTCGCCCATCCGCTCGTCCGGCACGCCGATCACGGCGGATTCGGCGACCCCGTCCAATCGGGCCAGCGCCTGTTCGATCTCCGCCGGGTAGACGTTGAAGCCGCCCGCGATGTACATGTCCTTGAGCCGGTCGGTGATCCTCAGATAGCCGCGCTCGTCGAGGATTCCGACATCCCCGGTGTGCAGCCAGCCGTCGGGATCGATGGTCTTGGCGGTGTTCTCGGGATCGTCGAGGTAGCCGAGCATGACGTTCGGCCCGCGCATCAGCAGCTCGCCGTTGTCGTCGATGCGCAGCTGGAATCCGGCGATCGGCCCGCCCGACGTGCCCGCGATCACCTCTGCGGGGTCGTCGGGTCGGCACATGGTGCCGAATCCGGCGGATTCCGAGAGTCCGTAGGCGGTGACCACCACATCGAATTTCAGTTCGCTGCGCATTCTTTCGATCAGCACCACCGGGACGGTCGCGGCGCCCGTGACGGCCACCCGCAGGCTGCTCAGATCGAAATCGGCGCGGGCGGGGTGCTCCAGGATGGTCTGGTAGATCGTGGGCGGTCCGGTCAGCACGGTGATGCGCTGCCGCTGCACCATCCGCATCGTCTCCGGCACGTCGAACGTCGCCTGCGGCACGATGGTGGCGCCGGTGACCAGGCAGGCGATCATGGCCGCCTTGTAGCCGAAGTTGTGGAAGAACGGCGGGATCACCAGGTACCGGTCGGAGCTGTTCACCGTCGAGCACTCGCACCAGGCGCGCACCACGTCGAGGGCCTGCCGATGCGCGACCAGGGTGCCCTTGCTGCGGCCCGTGGTGCCGGAGGTGAACAGGATATCCGAGATATCCTCGGGGCCAACGGATTCCCCGCGCACGATCACATCATCCCGCGAGACCTGCGTGGCGAGGCGCTCGAGCTCGGACCATTCGACGACCGCGTTCCCATCTGCCGGAAATTCGGGGGGCTCGCCGGGCCTGTCCCCTGGAATCACGATGACCGTATCGATCACCAGATCCGGTGCCGCATCCCGCAATTCGGCCAGCCGATCGCGCCCCAGGAACGGCCCGGCCACGAACAGCGCCTTGGCGTTCACGCGCTCCAAGGTCTCCGCCGCCTCGGCGGCGACGTATCGAGTATTCAGCGGAACCAGCGCCGCACCGGCGTAGTGCGAGGCCAGCGCCGCCACCACCCAGTGGTACGTATTCGGCGCCCAGATGGCGATCCGGTCACCGCGCTCGACACCGCGGGCGATCAGCGCCCCGGCCGTCCGCCGGACCGCATCGAGCAACTGCACCCAGCTCAGCTGGACGTCGCCGTCGTGCACGGCGGGCGCGTCGCCGAAGGTGCGCGCCGCCTCCTGCAGGGCGAGGGGAGTGGTCTGCACAGGGGTTGTCACGGTCGTCCTCCCGCGGCGAGCCGCGAATCAGAATCTGTCGGTATACAAAGCAAGTGCTTGGTAGGTTACTCTACCGGAGTGAGTGTGATCCAGACCCACGATCCGGGTACCGCGGCGGAATCCTCCCAGGATGCCGAATTCCGCGCCGACGTGCGCGAATGGCTGGCCGAAAACCTGAACGGACAGTTCCGCGACCTGGTCGGGCTCGGCGGTCCGGGCCGCGAGCACGAGGCGTTCGACGAGCGGCTGGAGTGGGACCGCCACCTGGCCGCCGCCGGATGGACCTGCCTCGGCTGGCCCGAGAAATACGGCGGCCGCGCCGCCACCCTGCGTCAGCAGGTGATCTTTCACGAGGAATACGCCAAGGCCGACGCCCCCAGCCGGGTGTCGCACCTGGGCGAGGAACTGCTCGGCCCGACGCTGCTGGCCTTCGGCACCGAGGAGCAGAAGCGGCGCTTCCTGCCCGGGATCAAGAGCGTCACCGAGCTGTGGTGCCAGGGGTATTCGGAACCCGGCGCGGGTTCGGACCTGGCCGCCGTGACCACCACCGCGCGCCGCGACGGCGACGAGTGGGCGATCAACGGACAGAAGATCTGGACCTCGCTGGCGCACGTCGCCGACTGGTGCTTCGCGATCTGCCGCACCGAACCGGGCTCGTCCCGTCACAAGGGCCTGTCCTACCTGCTCGTGCCGATGAAGCAGCCCGGCATCGAGGTGCGCCCGATCATCCAGCTCACCGGAACCGCCGAATTCAACGAGGTCTTCTTCGACGACGCCCGCACCGCGGCCGATCTGGTGGTCGGTGAGCCCGGCGACGGCTGGAAGGTCGCCATGGGCACCTTGACCTTCGAGCGCGGCATCTCCACCGTAGGGCAGCAGATCCGCTTCGCCCGGGAGCTGGCCGACCTGGAGGCGGTGGCGAAAGCCAATGGCGCCCTGGAGAATCCGGTCATCGCGGAGCGGATAGACCAGGCCTGGGTCGGGTTGCGGGTGCTGCGGGCACACGCTCTGCGCACGCTGGAGTCCGGCCACGACACGGTGGACCCGCGGACCGCCGCCGGTCAGGCGTCGGTGTCGAAACTGTTGTGGGCCAACTGGCATCGCGGTCTGGGTGAACTCGCCATGGACGTGCTGGGCGCGCCCGGCCTGATCTCGCTGCCCGACGACCTGAACGAATGGCAGCGCCTGTTCCTGTTCAGCCGCGCCGACACCATCTACGGCGGTTCGAACGAAGTGCAGCGCAACATCATCGCCGAACGCGTGCTCGGTCTGCCGCGTGAGGCTCGGTAGGAAGGACCATCCCGTGACAGACCTTTCCGTTGCGCCCCAGCCGATTTCCGGCCACGGCCTGCTCGCCGGTCGCAACGCCGTGATCACCGCCGCCGCCGGGACCGGCATCGGCTCGGCGACCGCGCGTCGCCTGCTCGACGAGGGCGCCGACGTCGTCGTCTCCGATTGGCACGAGCGGCGCGTGCGGCAGACCGAGGAGGAGCTGGCGGCCGCCTATCCGGACCGCCGGGTCAGTTCGGTGGTGTGCGACGTGACCAGCACCGAACAGGTCGACGAGCTGATCCGGGCGGCGGCAGAGCGCCTGGGCCGCATCGATATCATGGTCAACAATGCCGGATTGGGCGGGGAGACACCGGTTGTCGACATGACCGACGAGCAGTGGAACCGCGTCCTCGACATCACGCTCAACGGCACCTTCCGCTGCACCCGCGCGGTACTGAACTACTTCCGCGGCGCGGGGCACGGCGGCGTCGTCGTCAACAACGCCAGCGTGCTCGGCTGGCGGGCCCAGCACGGTCAAGCGCACTATGCCGCCGCCAAGGCGGGCGTGATGGCGCTGACCCGGTGCAGCGCCGTGGAGGCCGCCGAACTCGGCGTGCGGATCAACGCGGTCGCGCCGAGCATCGCCCGGCACCCGTTCCTGGACAAGGTCACCTCGGCCGATCTGCTGGACCGGCTCGCCGCGGGCGAGGCGTTCGGGCGCGCGGCCGAACCGTGGGAGGTGGCGGCCACCATCGCCATGCTCGCCAGTGACTACACCTCGTACCTGACCGGCGAGGTGGTTTCGGTGAGCAGTCAGCGCGCCTGACGTTGCCGCGCCGGAGACGGTGAAAATTGGGTGCCCCGAGCACCCCCGGGTGTGCAATCCTGATGAGGGCCGGTTCCTAAATTTGCGAAGGGACCACCCATGGGGCTGGACCGTCGTCAGGAAGACAACGAAGAGCTGGAACTCGAGCTGGTACGCGAGGTTGTGCTGGCCCGTCGACGGCTGGACAGCATCGTGCTGGCCGCGCTCACCCTCGGTGCGGAACTGCTCGATCACACCTCCGAATGCGCGACCGCGATGCGTGCCGCCCAGATCCTGGAGCAGCACTCGGTCGACGAGATCGGCGTCGCCCGCGATCCGCGCGGCGCGTTGCGTGCCGACCTGGCGCGCGACCGCATGCGTGCCCAGCGCATCGGGCTGGAACACGTGGCCCACGCCGACGAGTCCGACGAGGATCGGCATCGCCGCAAACAGCACGAGCTGCTGCGCGAGGTGCGCGCCGACCTGCTGGAGGTGGTGCGGCGCTGCCGCCAGTTCAGCTTCGACCGCGTGGCCTTCGCCGACACGATCGCCGAGGGATTGTGCGCCGCCACCGACAAATTGGTGATCGGCGCCGATATGGAGACCTACCGCGCCTGGCAGCGCGGCATGGTGTTGAAGATCAGCGAGCAGCCCATGCCGGTCGGCCCACCGCGGGCCATGGCGACTGTCGACGCGGGCCCTGGCCGCGGGCCGCTGACCGTCGAATGGGACAGCTGCGAGCGGCGGCTGGCACTGGTGGCGCGCATGGCGCGGGCAGGGGTGTCGCCGGTGGTGATCTGCGACCGCCTACTGGCCGACCTCTCGGTCTCGTCGCCCCTGCGCTACTCGTTCCGCTGATTCCGGCCACGCGCTCGACCTCATATTCCGGCGTGCTCGCTTGGCGGGATGGTGGGGGAGCGGGCGTGGACCAAGCAAATGCTTGGTTGTACTATAGGCGGGTGACCGCTCCCGACGCATCCAAATCCGCACGTCGCAACGAACTGCTTGCCCTGGCGGCCGGTCTGTTCGCCGAGCGCGGGCTCCGTGCGACCACGGTCCGGGACATCGCCGACGCGGCCGGAATTCTATCCGGCAGCCTCTACCACCACTTCGACTCCAAGGAGTCGATGGTGGACGAGATCCTGCGCGGCTTCCTCGACGATCTGTTCGGCCGCTATCGGGAGATCGTCGACTCCGGCCTGTCGCCGCGAGATACGTTGGAGGCGTTGGTGATCGCGTCCTACGAATCCTTCGACCGCTGGCACGCCGCGGTGGCCATCTATCAGGCCGAGGCGAAAAGGCTCAGCGGCACACCGCGTTTCGCCTACATCGACGAGTACAATCAGGAGTTCCGTGAGCTGTGGCACAAGGTGCTCGCCCGCGGCGTCGAGGACGGCAGCTTCCGCCCCGAACTGGATATCGAACTCGCCTACCGCTTCCTGCGCGACACCGTGTGGGTAGCTGTGCGGTGGTACCAGCCCGGCGGCCGCATCACCGTCGACAGCCTCGCCAAGCAGTATCTGACCATCGTGCTCGATGGCCTCACCAATCCTGAAGCGCAGCAACGCAAGTAGGAGTTTCGTCATGTCTGCACCATCCGCCCGACCGCAGTACTCGCCCTTGCGAGAGGCGTACGTCATCGATGCCGTGCGCACCCCGATCGGCAAGCGCGGCGGGTCGCTCGCCGGTGTGCATCCGGCCGATCTGGGCGCGGGTGTCCTGCGGGGTCTGCTGGGGCGCAATACGATCGACCCGATCCAGGTCGACGACGTGATCTTCGGCTGTGTGGACGCGATCGGCCCGCAGGCCGGGAATATCGCGCGCACCGCCTGGCTGGCGGCGGGGTATCCCGAGGTCGTTCCGGGCGTCACCGTCGACCGGCAGTGCGGATCCAGCCAGCAGGCAATCAATTTCGGCGCCCAGGCCATCATGAGCGGCACCGCCGAGGTGATCGTGGCGGGCGGCGTGCAGAACATGAGCGCCATCCCGATCTCGGCGGCGATGCTGGCGGGCAAGGAGTACGGCTTCGAATCGCCGTTCGTCGGCGCGCAGGGCTGGGACCACCGCTACGGCACCGGCGAGGTGTCGCAGTTCAACGGCGCCCAGTTGATCGCCGAGAAGTGGGGCATCAGCCGCCGGGATATGGAGCAGTGGGCGCTGCGCAGCCACGAGCGCGCCCGCAAGGCCATCGCCGAGGGCAAGTTCGACCGCGAGATCGTGCCGGTCGGCGACTTCTGGATCGATGAGGGTCCGCGCGAGACCAGCCTCGAGAAGATGGCCGGGTTGAAGCCGCTCAGCGACGGCAGCCCGCTGACTGCGGCGGTGGCCAGCCAGATCTCCGACGGTGCGAGCGCGACTTTGCTCGCCTCCGAATGGGCGGTCGCCGAGTACGGCCTGCGCCCCCGGGCCCGCATCCACCACGTCAGCGCCCGCGGCGCGGATCCCGTCTTCATGCTCACCGCGCCGATCCCGGCCACCAGGTGGGCGCTGGAGAAGACCGGCCTGACCATCGACGATATCGACGTCATCGAGATCAACGAGGCCTTCGCCTCGGTGGTGCTGGCCTGGCTGAAGGAGACCGGCGCCGACCCCGACAAGGTCAACGTCAACGGCGGCGCGATCGCCCTCGGCCACCCCCTCGGCGCCACCGGCGCCAAGCTCTTCGCCACCCTCCTCAACGAACTGGAACGCGTGAACGGCCGCTACGGCCTCCTCACCATCTGCGAGGGCGGCGGCACCGCCAACGTAACCATCATCGAACGCCTGACCTGACCACCGCTCCGCGTCCCCGGCGTGCTTTCGGCCGGGGTTACGATCGGTGGGGTGAAGGTGCTGGGTGCTTGCCCGCTGGATTGTCCTGATGCGTGCTCGTGGGTGGTGACCGTCGAGGACGGGGTGGCGGTCGGGCTGCGGGGGAACAAGGACCATCCGGTGACCAGGGGCGCGTTGTGCGTGAAGGTGAACCGGTATCTCGAGCAGTTGCATGCGGAGGACCGGATCATGTATCCGATGCGGCGGGTGGGGCGCAAGGGAGAGGGGCGCCTCGAGCGGATCGGTTGGGACGAGGCGCTGGACGAGATCGCCGCGCGGCTGACCGGGATCATCGACGAGTACGGCGGCGAGGCGGTCTGGCCGTTCCACGGGACCGGCAGCCTGGGCTATATCCAAGGGCTGGAAGGGTTTTCGGGGCGGCGATTCTTCAACGTGCTCGGTTCGTCGCTGCTCGATCCGACGATCTGCTCGATCTCGGGGACACTGGGCGCGAAATACACGCTCGGCACCTCGGGCGGCATGGATCCGGAGGACTTCGCGAAATCGAAGCTGATCCTGCTGTGGGGGACCAACCCGCTCACCTCCGGACACCACGTGTGGAAGTTCATCCAGGACAGCGGCGCTCACACGGTGGCGATCGATCCCGTCCGGACCCGCACGGCGGAGCGCTGTGACGAGCACCTGGCGCCGCTGCCGGGGACCGATGCGGCGCTGGCTCTCGGGCTGATGCACGTGGTCGTCTCGATGGGCGCCGAGGACACCGAATTCCTCGCCCAACGCACCGTCGGCTGGCCCGAATTCCGTGCGCGCATAGAAGAATTCACCCCCGACCGAACCGCGGCGATCACCGGCCTGTCGGAGGAACAGATCGTGGCGCTCGGCGAGCGGATCGCCACCACCCGGCCGACCGCGATCCGCGCCTCACAGGGCATCCAGCGCCACGCGGGTGGCGGCATGGCGCTGCGCACCCTGGCCTGCCTGCCGGGCGTCACCGGCGACTGGGCGATTCCCGGTGGGGGACTGCACTATTCGACCAGCGGACACTTCACGCTGGATCTCCCGGAGCTGGTGCGGTTCGACCTGCTGCCGAATCCGGTCCGCACGCTGTCGCAGACGCGGCTCGGAGACAGCCTGCTGGAGGTCGACGATCCCCCGGTCAAGGCGCTGTTCGTGATCGCCGCCAATCCGGTCGGCTCGAACCCGCACCAGAACAGGGTGATCGAGGGCCTGTCTCGGGAGGACCTGTTCACCGTTGTGCTGGAACACTTCCCGACCGACACCGTCGACTACGCCGATATCGTGCTCCCCGCCACCATGCAGCCCGAGCACCTGGATGTGCTGGCCGCCTACGGCAACATGTACCTGGTGTGGAACGAGCCCGCGGTCGAGCCGCCCGGCGAATGCCTTTCCACCACCGAGACTTTCCGGCGCCTGGCCCACCGCATGGGCGTGACCGAACCGTCGGTCTACGACTCCGACGAGGACTTGGCCCGGCAACTGCTGAAGCAATACGACTTCGAGCGGCTGCGTGCCGACGGATTCCTGAAGGTAGAGCCGGGTCCGGTGCCTGTGGACAAACTGCAGTTCGTATCGCCGCGGGCAGCCCAGGCCGGGCACGACCCGCTCGCCGGATACACCCCGCCGTCCGACCCGGGCGACGGCCTGATCCTGATCTCGGCGGCCTCCCACTACTTCCTGAACACCACCTTCGGCAACAACCCCGAACTACGCCGCCGCGCAGGCGAACCCCGCGTCACGATCCATCCGGACGACGCGGCGGCCCGCGGAATCGCCGACGGCGCACCGGTACTCGTCTCGAACGACCGAGGCAGTTTCGAAGCCACGGCCGAAGTCTCCGATCGCGTGCGCCCCGGCGTCGCCGCCACCCCCAAGGGCCGCTGGGCGAAATTCACCGGCGGAGCCACGGTCAACGCCACCATCGACGAACGAGACTCGGACTTCGGCGGGGGAGCGGTCTTCCACGACAACCGAGTTCAGGTGACGATCAACCGCCAGGAGGGTCGAAACGGATCACCCCCAAGAGCGCATCCTTGAACTCAGCAGTGCTGCCGCGGGTGTGGTCGGCAGAGGCACTGTTCCCGCACGGCTCTGCCGACCGGTCGCCTACGGAGTGAGATCTGTGTTCGTCAGTGCCGCCGTGAAGGTGTCCCACTCGCTGCCGGAGAAGCGCAGGGCGGGGCCGGTGCGGTCCTTCGAGTCTCGGACGCCGATGGAGCCGTCGGGGAGGAAGGCGACCTCGACGCAGTCCTTGCCGCCCGAAGTGCGGGAACTTGTGTGCCACACCACATTCGATAAATCAACGTCGTTGAAGTTGCTCACGCAACGAACTCCTTAGCAATCTGGCGGATGAAGTTCCGGCTTGCGACGTTGTCCAACGCAGCCCGTCGAATCGCCTGGTGGGCTTCATGGTAGCGCTGAACGTCGTCCGGGGTCTCCAGATACAGATCGCCGGTGAAGTTTTCGAGGTACACAACGGGTGGTTCGAGCACTTCGCCCCTGTTGTCGGTGCCGAATTCGAGAATCGTGAACAGCCCGATCGGGTCACCCAACGGCACTCCTGCGCGGTAGGTCAGGATTCGCAGGTCGATATTGGGCCTGGTGCTCATATCGGCGAGATGCCGGAGTTGGGCGGCCATGATCCGGGGTGAACCGACCATCCGGCGCAGGGCACACTCGAGGAGAACGACACTCAAGCGGACAGGGTGGCGCTTGCGGGTGAGCTTTGCCTGTCGCTTCAGCTTCAACTCCATCCGCTGGTCCATCTCGGCGTCGGAGTCGTTCGGATACACACTGCGAGCCAGAACGCGGGCATATGCGGGAGTTTGCAAGAGCCCGAGAACCGCATCGGGAGTGTACGAAAAGATCTGCCGCGCAGCACTTTCCAATCCGACGTATACATCGAAGTCAGGAGGTATCAGGCCGCCGTACGCGTTCCACCATGATTTCTCCGTTGCTTGCTGTGCCAGCCCGAGCAGCCCGGCCGCCGTCACCTCATCGGCGTCGTAGAGCCTGCACAGCTCCCGAATATCCACCAATCGAATGCGCGTGGCCTGCCCGGTTTCCAGGCGCTGGAGTGAGCTGGGGCTGAGTTCGATCAGATGCGCCGCCTCTTCCAGCGTAATACCCGTCTGATGCCGCAAGTCGCGCAGCAGGCGTCCCAGCCGCCGCCGCGGAAGTGTGCTGCCGACACCTTGCATTGTGTTTACCCCGCTCCCATCAGCAGTCATGTGATTTCGGCATGACACTGCCATGGAGGCGGGGCAATCACGGAAGCTTCAGAGCAATGGTGTCGGTCCGGCCTGTTCTCCCAGGAGAAAACCCATAGGGCCGAGTGCCGCCGCCCAGGTGAAAACATCCATATCAGGGGACCTGGCGCGGAATGTCAGAAGAAGTAGGCGGACAGCGATGAACTGCCGGTGCCGTAACCCATGCTGACGAGCCAATTCCGGAAGGCGATCAGGGCGCCGCCCACCGGCCCGGGGTCGCTGCACGACCCGCCGACCGAGGAGAAGGTGCAGCCGTCGTTGGCCACCGGGGACTGCTCGACCTCGCTGGTGAGGGGCACGCCGTTGTCGGCGGATGCCGTGGCCGCCGGGCCCGCCAGCACACCCGCGACCACCGCACCGGCCAGCATCAGCCCGCTGATGCCACGCCGGAACGACATACTGCTGTTCGATGTACGCACAACCGTGAACCTACCCGACCTCGTGGCGCAGGGCGGCGAGCGCGTCGATCCGCACGGCGGCATCGCCGACGATGCGGTCGACGAGTTCCTTGACCGTGGGCAGGTCCTCGATGATGCCCGTGACCTGGCCCGCAGCGAGGACACCCGCGTGGGTATTGCCTTCGACCAGGCCGGATTTCAGAAGCATAGGGGTGTTGGCGGCCATGATGACCTGGGACCAGGTGAGGTCCTTGGTCTTACGCATGGCCAGGCCGTCGCGGACGATGGTCGACCACTTCATGCCGGTCATGCCCTTGAACTTCACGGCGTTGGAGACCGCTGCCGCCAGCCCGCGCCAGCGGCCCGAATGCTCCAGTCGCTCAACCAGATCGGTGTTCAGGACCCGGTGCGGCATGCCGTCGACCTTCAGCGACACCACGGTGTCCTGCAGGCCGCGGTTCAGGTACTCCCGCTTCACCGCGTCGGGCACGGTGCTCTCCTGGGTGAGCAGGAAACGCGTGCCCATCGCGACACCCGCTGCGCCATAGGACAATGCGGCGGCCAGGCCGCGCCCGTCGAAGAACCCGCCCGCGGCCACGACCGGAATATCGACCGCGTCGAGCACCGAAGGCAGCAGCAGCGTGGTGGCGACCGGGCCGGTGTGCCCGCCGCCCTCGCCGCCCTGCACGATCACCGCATCGGCGCCCCACGAGGCCACCTTCACCGCGTGCTTGGCCGCACCGATCGACGGAACCACCACTACCCCGGCATCTTTGAGCCGCGCGATGAGTTCTTTTTTGGGCGCCAGCGCAAACGACGCGACGCGCACCTTCTCCCGGATCAGCAACTCGATCCGCTCCGGCGCGTCGGTAGCGTCGGCGCGGATGTTCACGCCGAACGGCTTGTCGGTGTGCGCCTTGGTCTTCGCGACCGCCGCCTCGAGTTCGGCGTACGTCATCGTCGCGGAGGCGAGGATGCCCAGGCCGCCCGCGTTGGCGGTGGCCGCGACCAGCCGTGGACCGGCCACCCAGCCCATTCCCGTTTGGACTACGGGATGCTCGATGCCGACCAGTTCCGTGAGCGGAGTCCGGAGCCGCGCCGTCATCCCGCAACCTCCTTGTCGCGAATCCCCTTGGGGTCCAGCACGGTCCGGATGATCTGTAGTTCCTCTTCGGTGGGCGGCCGGGTGGTCCCGGCGGTATCCAGCCCGCCCACCTCGAACGAGGTGTTGTCGGCGACCTCGTCCGGCGTCACCCCCGGGTGCAGCGACAGCGCCCGCAGCGTGTGGTCGGGTCCACCGAAGTCGAACACGCCCAGATTGCTCACCACGCGGTGCAGATGGTGGAACCGATACGCCGGATTCTCGGGATCGACCTTGTCGTAACCGATTCCGGAGACGATATCGACCTGCTCGCAGAACACCCGCTTGCTGTGCCGGGGCACGAAATAACTGGTGGCGTGGTTGATCGTATTGCCCGGCGCGCCACGCACCCCGAACATCTGCCGGGTCGGCTGCTGCAGCGGCCCGAACGCCGACAGATTCTGATTGCCGAACCGGTCGAGCTGGTTGGCGCCCATGACGACATGCCGCCGCCCGGACGCGACCACATCGAAGACCCTTCCGAACGGAATCCAGCCCTCCACAGGCGCTTTCGCACCCAGCGCGGGCGTCTCGGCGAGCAGTTGCGATTCCCCGTCGGAGAGCAGCAGATCGGGTTCGAAGGTCAGCCGCGCCAGCCGCGCCCCGATGGTCGGGGTCGGCGACATCGGGCTGGCCATGATCTCCCCGGCGCCGCGGAAGATCTCGGCGCAGGCGACCGCGCACACCTCGGCGCGCGTCGTGGTGGTGGTGTCGGTCATCGGCGCTCCTCGTCGAATTCGCGGACGGCGGCCTGATATTCGTCCTCGGGCACATCCAGGAACCGGGCCTTGAACGCGGCCCAGGTGTCGGCCTCCTTGGCGGCCTCCACGTAGTGCCGCTGGAACTTCTCGTCCCGGCCGTAGCTGCCGGAGAAGGTGAAGTGCGCGCCCCCGGGCGCCTCCACCACGCCGTCGACCATCATGCGGTTGAGCAGAAGCGCCTGCTGCGGAACGGCTTTCACCAGTTCCTCGGTTTCCACCAGCCGGTCCACCGACAGGAAGCGGCGCTCGGCGGCCAGGCAGAACAGGTCGTCCATGTACGGGTCGACCCCGGTGTAGGCGGCATTGCCGTGCTTGTCGCCCAGGTCCATGTGCACGAACGCCGCGTCCAGCGTCAGCGCGGGCATGGCGACCAGAGTTTCGGTGCGGCCGTCGGCATTCGGGTACGGCGACCGCACCGTCCGCAACTCGCCCTCCCAGAAACTCAGCACATCCGAACCGAGCCCCGCGCGGATCGGCAGGAACGGTAGCCTGGCGGCCGCGGCCTGCAGTCCGCACTTCACCATGCCCTCGTCCATTTCGCGGACCACGATCTCGCCGCCCGTGCGCGCCTTGGCGAACCACGGATCGTAGAACGGCGCCGAATCCAGCGACACGAAGCCGTAATAGGCCTTGCGCACCTTGCCCGCCGAGCACAGCAGGCCGAGGTCCGGGCCGCCGTAGGAGACCACGGTCAGGTCGGTCACATCGGACCGCAGCAGCGCGCGCACGAAGGCCAGCGGTTTGCGGCGCGAACCCCAGCCGCCGATCCCGACGGTCATGCCGCTGCGCAGCTGCCCGACCGCCTCGTCGAGGCTTACTCGCTTGTCGCGCATCAGTTCTCACCCCGCTTCGCGGCCAAGTCCGCATCGAACCGGTCGCGGATCTCGTCGGCCACGCCCGCCAGGTTCAGCTCGAAGGTGAAGCCCTGCTCGAACCGGTAGCTGCGGTGCACGTCCTGGGTATCGATCCCGTTGAGGGCGCGCTTGGCGGCGCGGATGACTCGGCCGTCCTTGGCCGCGATGTTCTTGGCGACTTCCATTGCGGCGGAATCCAGTTCGGCGCGCGGGACCACCTTGTACACCGAGCCGAAGTGCTGCAGCTGCTGCGCGGTCACCGTGCTCGCCGTGTAGAACAGCGTCCGCATCATGTGCTGCGGCACCAGCCGCGCGAGATGCGTTGCCGCGCCCAGCGCCCCGCGCTCCACCTCGGGCAGGCCGAAGGTCGCGTCGTCGGAGGCGACGATCACATCGGCATTGCCGACCAGGCCGATGCCGCCGCCCAGGCAGAAGCCGTTCACCGCGACGATCACCGGCACCTGGCACTCGTACACGGCCGAAAACGCCTCGTAGCACCCGTGATTGGCGTCGATCAGGGTCTGGTGGCCCGGATTGCGCTGGATCTCCTTGATATCCACGCCCGCGTTGAACCCGCGGCCCTCCGCGCGCAGCACCACGACCTTGGTCTCCGGCTCGCGCCCGGCCGCCCGAACGGCGTCGGCCACTCCGAACCAGCCGGCCGTGGGCAGGGCGTTGACCGGCGGGTAGTCGATCGTGACGACCTCGATCCCCGAGGTCTCGGTGTGACGGTTGATCCCCATCGCATGTCCATTCGTTGGCAAAGCAAGCAAGTGCTTGGTAGGTTATCACGGTGGCAATCGAAGTGAACCTCTCCGGAGCCGTCGTTCTGGTCACCGGCGGCGTGCGGGGAGTGGGGGCCGGTATCAGCCGGATGTTCCTGGACGCGGGCGCGACCGTGGTGACCTGCGCGCGCCGCCCGGCGGATGCCCCGATCGAGAGCTCGGGCCGCACGGCGGACTTCCTGCCCTGCGACGTGCGCGACGGCGACGCGGTGCCCGCGCTGATCGACGGGATCGTGGAGCGGTACGGCCGGATCGACCACGTGGTCAACAACGCGGGCGGCGCCCCGTTCGCCCTGGCGGCCAAGGCCAGCCGCAACTTCCACTCGAAGATCGTCGAGCTGAATCTGCTTGCCCCACTGCTGGTTTCGCAGGCCGCCAACGCCGTGATGCAGGAGCAGCACGGCGGCGGCTCGATCGTGATGATCTCCAGCGTGAGCGGCCACCGGCCCTCGCCCGGCACCGCGGCATACGGCGCGGCCAAGGCGGGGCTGGACAACCTGGTCACCTCCCTGGCGGTGGAGTGGGCGCCGAAGGTCCGGGTCAATTCGGTGATCGTCGGCATGGTGAACACGGAATCCAGCCATCTGCACTACGGCGACGAGGCGGGCGTCGCCGCCGTCGGCGCCACCGTCCCGCTGCGGCGTATGGCCGCGCCGGAGGACATCGGCCGGGTGGCGGCCTTCCTGGCCTCCCCGCTGGCGGGCTACGTCAACGGCGCCTCGCTGCTCGTGCACGGCGGCGGTGAGCGCCCGGCGTTCCTGGACGCCGCCACCGTCAACGACTCCTGACCAGCAGCACAACCGAAATGAGAGCGACGAATATGGCAGACAACACCGATCGGATCTGTGCCGGGCGCACCGTCATCGTGACCGGGGCGGGCGGCGGTATCGGCCGCGCGCACGCGCTGGCCTTCGCCGCCGCGGGCGCCAATGTGGTGGTCAACGACCTGGGCGCGGAACTCGACGGCAGCCCCCGCACGGATTCGCCCGCCGCCCAGGTGGCCGAGGAGATCCTCGAGCTGGGCGGCAAGGCGGTCGTCAACGGTGACGACGTCGCCGACTGGGCCGGGGCCGAGCGCCTGATCAACCAGGCCGTCGAGACCTTCGGCGGGCTGGACGTGCTGGTCAACAATGCCGGTATCGTCCGCGACCGGATGCTGGTGAACCTGTCCGAGCAGGAGTGGGACGCGGTGGTACGGGTGCATCTCAAGGGCCACTTCGCCACCATGAGGCACGCCGCCGCGTACTGGCGCGCGGAGTCGAAGGCAGGGCGGCCGGTCGACGCCCGCATCATCAACACCAGTTCCGGCGCGGGCCTGCAGGGCAGCGTCGGACAGGGCAACTACGGCGCGGCCAAGGCCGGGATCGCGGGGCTGACCATCACCGCCGCCGCCGAGTTCGGGCGCTACGGCGTGACCGTGAACGCCATCGCCCCCAGCGCCCGCACCCGGATGACCGAGACCGTCTTCGCCGACATGATGGCCGCGCCGGAGGAGGGCTTCGACGCCATGGCCCCGGAGAACATCTCCCCGCTCGTGGTGTGGCTGGGCAGCCCGGATTCGGCCGGTGTGACCGGCCGGATGTTCGAGGTCGAGGGCGGCAAGGTGGCGCTCGCCGACGGCTGGCGGCACGGCGTGCCGGTCGATCGCGGCGCGCGCTGGGAACCGGCGGAACTCGGGCCCGCGGTACGCGAGCTGATTGCCAAGTCGACGCCGCCGGAGCCGGTCTACGGCGCCTGATCCCGCGGCGATTGCCGCAGGTCCGACACGCCACGGCCGAATCGCGCGACGCGCCGCAACCTTCCCGCGGCGGCGATCCGGCCGGTCTCCGGCACCGAATCATCCTGTGCGAGTAGCAAGAGCCCGGATGCCAGCAGGTATCTCGGAACGGCGATCGGTGGACGCCGGGGTGCAGCCCGATTCCCGTCCACGTCCCGGTCGTCGCCGCCTTCGGGCGATTCGGGTGCTCACAGCGCCGTGGGGCAGGTCACACCATCCCACTGCGCGAGCAAACACTCGGCAGTTATGATGATCGACATCCGTTGTATTCCCGGATGTGATCGCGACCGGGTGCAGATCTGCGCTGAAAGATGAGGGGAAGGCAAGCGCATGACCATGGGTCGCATAGCGCGCGTAGTGGCAGTGGCCGGGATCGTCGCCGGTTGCGGCCTACTGGGCCCGTTGGCGGCGCAGGCGCAGCCCAACCCCTGTCCGCAGTGCGGCCCCGGTGGTCCGGGGTCGGGCTCGAGCGGCAAGGACGACGGCGCTCCCCTCTCCATCCCGGGCCGCTCGACCGATCCGGTGATTCCGCCGAGCGAGGTCTCGGCGTCGCGACCCGATGAGGCCCCGCCGGCGCAGGACACCGCGGCCGCCGACATCGGGCTGCTCGATCTGCCCGCGCTCCTCGGCACCGGCTCGGCCAGTGTGCTCGGCACCGGATCCGCCGCCCTCGGCGCCACCGCGGGCGCGGGTTCCGCCGCGGTGGGTTCCGCGGGTGCGGGCGCCGGGTCCGCGGTGCTCGGTACGGGCTCCGCGGCGGGCGTCACCGGTTCGGCCGCGGTCGGATCCGCCGGCGCCGGAACGGGTTCGGCGCTCGCGGGCGCCGGGTCCGTGGTCGGCCCGACCGTCGCGGGCACGGGTTCCGCCGCCGGAGCCGCCCTGGCCGCGCTACTCGGAACCGGTTCCGCCGCAACGGGTTCCGCTGCCGTGGGTACCGGTTCGGCGCTGGCGGCCCTGCTGGGCACCGGTTCCGCCGCTACCGGCTCCGCCGCGGTGGGCGCCGGTTCGGGATTGGCTGCCTTGCTCGGCACCGGTTCGGCCGCAACGGGTTCCGCTGCGGTCGGTACGGGTTCGGCGCTGGCCGCGCTGCTCGGGACAGGTTCTGCGGCAACGGGTTCCGCTGCTGTGGGGACGGGTTCGGCAATGGCCGCGCTGCTCGGCACGGGCTCGGCGGCGACCGGTTCTGCCGCGGTGGGCTCGGCGGCGGTGATGTCGCCGTTGCTTCTGCTGCTGCTCCTGCAGCCGGTTCCGGTGCCGCCCCCGCCTGCCGTGCCCGCGCCGCCGCTCGCCGTGCCGCCCGCGCCGGTACCGCCCGTTCCGGCGTTCCCCGCCGTCGCGCCACCACCGGTTCCCGTGGCCGCCCCGCCCGCGGCGCCCCCGCCGCCCGCGCCACCCCCACCGCCCGCCGCGCCGCCCGCGCCGGTGCAGGCGCAGCCGAATGTGCGCCCCACCGCCGACAGCGGCCTGCTGCCGCCCATCAAGGTGCTGAGCGTCGTCGGCGGCGTGGCCGCGATGGCGTTGGCCGCGGCCGGATCCGGCGCGGTGAGCTTCCAGAGCGCCTCGGCCGCGCAGGCGCGCATCGACGCCGCCCGTGCGGAGTTCTTCGGACCGAGGGCATGAGGGGGTGACCGATGACGGACAGTCGCACGCAAAGTAATCGCTCCTATCGCCGGGTCGCGGCCGCCGTCGACGCGGTCTGCGCGGTGGCCGCCGATTTCGACGCCACCACACTCGACGAGGTGGTGCTGGCCATCTCGGCGGAGCGCCGCCGCCCGATCGAGATCGCCAGTGGCGAACTGGGTCCCGGCGTCTGCGGACAGCGCCGCAGCTACCCGGACAAGGACATCATCGTGCTGGCCTCGGCGCTGCCGAGCCGTGAGCACACGCTCGCACACGAGTTGGGGCACATCATCTTCGACCATCCCGGCGAACCGGCTCCCGCGGTGACCCTGGAGGCAGACGACGACCTGATCGCCTACATGCTCAGCCAGCGCGCGCACCAGCAGATCGTCGACGACGGCGAGGACGACCAATGCGAGTGGGAGGCAGAGACCTTCGCCAGCATGCTGATGACCCGGCTGCGCGTATTCCACAACCGGGGCGCCGGCGTCTCGGTCCTGCGATTCGACGAGGCACTCGGATGAGCGAGTCAGGCCCGGAGGCGGCAGCCTGCGTAACCACGGAGGGCCCTCGGTCATCCGACCTGGGACACAGCTCGAGCGAGGTGACGGCATGACGTTCTGGCTGACTGCCCTGCTGGTCTGGATGGCCGCCGGCGCCCGCGTCGGACGCGTCCTGGTGAAGCCCGCCACGACCGCGCGGGTCGCGATCGTGGTCGCCGTGGCGGCGGTCGCCGCGGCCGCCACGGTATCCATCCCCGAGGTCGGCGTGGCCCTGGACCACCTGCTGCCCAACGGAATTCGCGGCCAGATGCTCGCCGACCGGATCCAGGTGTCGGCATGGCTGCTGTTCTCCGTGGCGACCTCGGTGGTGGCCGCGGCGGCCTGGCCGGTCGTGTCGCGGCAGAACCTGCGCCAGATCGGCGCGCTCATCTACGCCGCCGGAATCGTCGCCATCGCGATCACGCTGGCGTGGTCGATCCTGTTCGGCTGGGTGGTGACGCTGCTGGCGTGCGTTTTCGTCGCCTTCACCGGCCTGCGCAATCTGGACTGGACGGGCCTGGGCCGCGGGATCGCCCTCTACACCTCGGGAACCATCCTGGTCGGCGTGCTGGCGGTGCTGTCGATCCGCCGCCTGGCCATGGATGTGGCACCGGCCCGACCGGGGCAGGCGGGGTGGTACTGGCCCGCGTGGCAGGTGGCGAGCCTGCTCATCGCGATCGGCGCGGTCTGGATCGTGATCGAGCTGTGGGCGCGAGCGCGCCTGCTGCTGCGGCAGATTCGGCCCCTGCATCGCACGATGGTCGGCCGCTTCCCCGAGGTGGTGGCCTCCGAGAAAACCCCCTCCAGCACGCAGCTCAGGGCCTCCGATCAGGTCGCGCAGATCATGGACGCGCTCTACGTCCAGTCCGGCGGCGGCATGGAGTTGGTGGTCGCGGGCGAGCCGGCGGGGTCGGTCAGCGAGCGGGCCGACAAGGTCGCGTACTGGGCGCGCCATCCGCTCGGGGACGTGATCGTCGACGCGCGCTGGATCAGGCCGCCCGAGGGCATGAGCCCGCGCGGCTGGGTGCGCGCCATCGCCCGGGCCTTCGACGCCACCCCGGCCGAGCCGCGGCCCGCCGCGTCCCAGCGGGGCTGAACAACGCTGGTGCCCCGGCGGTCACAATGTTCGGCGCGGGCAGATCGAATCACAGACGCCGGGGATTCGCCCGACCGACCGGTATTGCGGCGTGGGTCACATTGCCGGAAGTGCGTCCGGGCATGGCATGGACCCGGCGGGTCCGAGCCGAGTGCGGACACAGCTGAGGCCGAAGCGTTCCCGCTTCGGTCTCAGCCGCAAAACAAACACAGCGCGGCTCCGAGTCACCGCACTGTGTCGCCTTGTGGGACTTGCTATTCCGTGCCGTCCGGCGGGATCTCGGGCAGACCCTCGCTCGCTCGCAGCTTCTCCGCCATGGAGGTGAGGAGGTTCTGCGATTCCTCGGAAAGATCGAACGCCCTACTCGACAACCGACGCAGTCCATAGCCCTGCAGCTGGGACAGCAGCTCGAGATCGTGATCGATCTTGGCAGCGTAGATGTCGTTGAAGAAGTAGTCCGGTTTGACCTTGAAGAACTTCGCCAACGCGGCCACCGTCTCGTCGGACGGGTTGGTCCGCTGTCCCGACCGCAACTGCGAGAGATACGGTTTCGAGATCGGATGGCCGGAGGCCGTCAGCGCAGCCGCCACCTCGGCGTTGGTGTGCGGCTTACGCCCCGGGGGATGCACGGTTTCGAACAGCTTGTTCAGCCGCGCCGCGAAATCAGCCATTGTGAGCCGCCCAATTCCCTTCGCTGTACTAACAGTCGTTATCTCGGATACGTATCATTGATATTAGCGGCTGAGTAACTGAAAACCTACGCCTGATTCGTGATTTCCTTGAAGCTTCCAGGCGACCGGTTCGGGAAGCGGTTGTGGCCGCGGCGTTTGCGGGCCACCGCACCGGTTGTTGGGAACCGCTGGTGGAGCCCGGTATTGGCCCGTCGAGCGGGTCTCGCTCGCCGGGCCTTCGGTAGCCGCAGGATAGCTGACATCTCATCCGTCCTTCTGTACCGCGCATTGTGTGTCGTACGCCACGTTTGTCGGTTTAGGGGATGAAGATTCAACCTTTGCCCCTGAAAGCGGGGGGTTACGAGATCCTCTCGATGATCGTGCCTGTCGCAAGTGCGCCACCGGCGCACATGAGGACCATGGCGATCGACTTGTCCGACCGTTCCAGCTCGTGCAGGGCCGTCGTGATGAGGCGCGATCCGGTGCTGCCCACCGGATGCCCGAGTGCGATCGCGCCGCCGTTGACGTTGACCCGGTCCAGGTCCGGACGGTGTACCGAGGCCCACGAGAGCGGCACCGAGGCGAACGCCTCGTTGATCTCGAAGAGGTCGATATCGGACATGCTCATGCCCGACCGCTCCAGCAGTCGGCTGGTCGCCTGCACCGGACCGTCGAGATGGAACTCCGGCTCCGCGCCGACCAGCGCCTGCGTCACGATGCGGGCGCGCGGGCGCAAACCCGCACGGGCTACGGCCTGTTCGTCCATCAGCAGTACCGCGGCGGCGCCGTCGGAGACCTGCGACGACGTTCCGGCCGTGTGGATGCCGCCCTCGAGCACCGGCTTCAGCTTGGCAAGGCCTTCCCGTGTGGTGTCGCGCAGGCCCTGGTCGCGATCGACGTCCAACTTCTCGCCGGTGAGGTTGCCCTCCTTGTCCACCTGTGGCGCGGTGACGGTGAGCACCTCGCGCTCGTAACGCCCCTCGGCCCAGGCCTGCGCCGCCAGACGCTGTGAGCGAACGCCGAATTCGTCGATGTCGTCGCGGGTGATGCCGCGCCGCTTGGCAATTCGCTCGGCCGCCTCGAACTGGTTGGGCATGTCGATATCCCAGCTGGCGGGGCGGCGGGGCCCGGCGTTCTCGCCGACGTTCGCGCCCAGCGGCACGTGGCTCATGGACTCGACGCCGCAGGCCAGGCCGGTATCGATGGCGCCGGCGGCGATGAGCCCGGCGATCAGGTGGTTGGCCTGCTGGGCCGAGCCGCACTGGGCGTCGATGGTGGTGGCGCCGGTCTGCCAGGGGAGTCCGGCGTGCAGCCAGGCGGTGCGGGTGACGTTGTTGCCCTGCTCGCCCACCTGCATGACGCAGCCGCCGATGACCTGCTCGACCAGCGCCGGGTCCACGTGTGCGCGCTCGAGCACGCCGCGCTGGGCGGCGCCCAGCACCTCGGCGGCGTGCAGTCCGGCCAGCCAGCCGCCGCGTTTGCCGATCGGCGTCCGCGCGGCCTCGACGATGACGGGAGTGCCCATGTCATTCCTTTCGGGCAGAAACTGAAACAGGTTCTGCGATCATTCTCAGTCTAGTTATCCGCTTCTTCACTAGTTCTACCGCCTATGCTTCAATGGCGATAGAACCTGTTTCAGTTATTCGAAGGAGACAGCTGGTGAGCACGACGCGGCCGAACGTTCCCGACGGTTTCGATGTCACGGATCCGGAGATCTGGGCCCAGCGGGTGCCGGTCGAAGAGCTGGCCGAGCTGCGCCGCAGTGCCCCGATCTGGTGGAACCCCAAGTCGCCCAGCACCGGCGGCTTCCGGGACGAGGGATTCTGGGTGCTCACCAAGCACGCCGACGTCAAGGAGGTGTCGCGGCGCAGCGACGTGTTCTCGAACTTCGAGAACACCGCGATCCCGCGCTTCAACGACGACATCACCCGCGAGCAGATCGAGCTGCAGCGGTTCGTGCTGCTCAACCAGGACGCGCCGCAGCACACGCGGATGCGCAAGCTCATCTCCAAGGGCTTCACGCCGCGCGCGATCAACGGGCTGCGCGCCGAGCTGTCGGCGCGGGCCAAGTCGATCGTCGAGACGGCCGCGGCGGCCGGATCCGGCGATTTCGTGACGCAGGTGGCGTGTGAGCTGCCGCTGCAGGCGATCGCCGAGCTGATCGGGGTGCCGCAGGAGGACCGGATGAAGGTCTTCCAGTGGTCCAACGACATGACCGGCTACGACGATCCCGAGTCCACCGCCGACCCGGTGGCCGCGTCCGCGGAGATCCTCGGCTACTCGTATCAGATGGCCGAGGCGCGAAAGGGCTGTCCCGCCAGCGATATCGTGACCGAGCTGGTCAATGCCGATATCGACGGGGAGTCGCTGACCTCCGAGGAGTTCGGCTTCTTCGTGATCCTGCTCGCGGTGGCCGGTAACGAGACCACTCGCAACGCCATCACGCACGGCATGATCGCCTTCCTCGAGAACCCGGATCAGTGGGAGCTCTTCAAGGCCGAGCGGCCCAAGACCGCGGCCGAGGAGATCATCCGCTGGGCCACCCCCGTCACCTCGTTCCAGCGGACCGCGCTCGAGGACACCGAGCTGAGCGGCGTGCGGATCAAGAAGGGCGAGCGAGTGGTGATGATGTATCGCTCGGCGAACTTCGACGAAGAGGTCTTCGACGACCCGTTCACCTTCGACATCCTGCGGGATCCCAACCCGCACCTGGCCTTCGGCGGCACCGGCGCCCACTTCTGCATCGGCGCCAACCTGGCCCGGCTCGAGATCGACCTGATCTTCAACGCCATCGCCGACCACCTACCCGACATCTCCCAGCTCGGCGATCCGCGCCGCCTGCAGTCGGGCTGGCTCAACGGCATCAAGGAGTTCCAGGTCGACTACAAGACCGCGGGCTGCCCGGTGGCGCACTGACGACAAGACGCCTTCACGCTGGTTTCATCGTCTTCATCGCCCGCTCGGTCTCCCAGAAGGCGCGCAGGGCGGCGATCTTGCCCGCCTCGTCGACCCGGTAGGTGAACACGCCCTCGGCGTCGATGACCTGGCCGCCGATGTGCGTGCGGATCAGGCCGGTGAACGCGACCTCGTTACCGCAGGCGAAGGAGTCGTCGAAGACGAACTCGATCGACTCGGTCTGCGCGATCGCCTTGTCCCAGAACGCCGCTATCGCATCGCGGCCGCGGTGGCCCTTGCCCTCGGGGTCGAAATGCGAACGCCCGATCGGGTCCTCCACTATGCCGTCGGCCGCGAAAAGCTCCAGCCAGGCGGCCTTGTCGCGGGCGCGCACCGCGGCCTGCGAGGCGCGCCCGGCGATGCGCGCGGGGTGTTCGGTGGTCGTTGTCATGCGGGAACTCCGATCGGATCGGCTATGAACTGCTCGGCGAAGCGGTGCAGCGACTCCTGCTTGGCGGCCAAGTCGGCATCGAAGCCGAGGCCGTCGAACACCCACGGCACCACGATGGTGTCGGTGACTCCCGCGGCCGCAAGTTCCGAGTAGCCAGAGCGCCCGAAACGATCGATACATACGACCTGGATTTCGAAAGACTGGTCAGTCCGGTCGTATTCGGCGCGGAGCGCGGTGAGTTTGCCGATGGTTTTGCAGATGTCCTTGTATTTCATCATTGCCGAACACCAGCCGTCGCCTACACGGGCCGCGCGGCGTAACGCTGGCTCGGTATGCCCGCCGATGTAGAACGGTACCGGCCGCTTCGGCGCGGGACTCATCTGCAACGGTCCGAAATCGAAGAATTCACCGTGGAATTCGACCATCCCGCCGCCCAGTACCAGCCGGATGACCTCGATCATCTCGTCCACGCGGGCGCCGCGGCGCGCATATGGCACGCCGCACCATTCGAATTCCTCCGGAGCCCAGCCGATTCCGACCCCGAATCCGAACCGGTCGCCGCTCAGGGCCGCGACCGAGCCGACCTGCCGGGCCAGGAGCAGCGGATTGCGGGAGCCCAGCTTCAGCACGTTGGTGTAGAACTGGATGCTGCTGGTGGCCGCGGCCATGGCGGTGGCGGCGATCAGCGGATCCGCCCAGGGGGTCTCGGGACCCCAGAACCGGTTGCCGTCGGGCGTGTACGGGTACTTCGCCGCCTGCTCCTGCATGTAGAACAGCGAATCCGGCAGCGCGATCGACGAGAACCCGCACTCTTCGGCGGTTTTCGCCAGCTCCGGCAACTGCTCCAGCGGGCTCATCGCCACACCGAGCGTGAACTTCATTCGGGACGCTCCGAGCCCACGACCCACATGGAGAAGTACTGCGAACCGCCGCCGTACGCGTGCCCGAAGGCCTTGCGCGCGTTGTCGACCTGGTAGTCCCCGGCGCGGCCCATCACCTGCTTGGCCGCCTCGGCGAAGCGGATCAAGCCCGAGGCACCGATCGGGTTGGAGCTGAGCACGCCGCCGGACGGGTTGACCGGCAGCTTCCCGCCGATCTCCGTCTCCCGGGCGTCGGTCAGCTTCCAGCCCTCGCCCTCGGGCATGAAGCCCAGGTTCTCCAGCCACATCGGCTCGAACCAGGAGAAGGGAACATAGATCTCGGCGGCGTCGATCTCCTCCAGCGGATTGGTGATCCCGGCCTGCCGCCACAGCGCGGCCGCGGCCTCGCGCCCGGCCTGCGGGCTGACCTGGTCGCGACCGGCGTAGGCGAGCGGTTCGGTGCGCATCGCGGTGCCGTGCACCCACGCGACCTTCTTTCCGCTGGCCTCCGCGGCCGCGGCCGAGGACTCGTCACCGAGCACGATCGCGCAGGCTCCGTCGGAGGAGGGACACGTCTCGTCGAAGCGGATCGGATCCCACAGCATCTGCGAGGCCAGCACCGACTCCATGGTGATGTCGGCCTGCTGCAGGTGGGCCAGGGGATTCTTCGAGCCGTTGCGGCGGTCCTTCACCGCGACCATGGCCCCGATGTGCAGCGGCGCGTTGGCGCGGCGGATGTAGGCGCGCACGTGCGGCGCGAAATATCCACCGGCACCGGCGCCCACCGGCTTGGTGAACGGGACCGGATTCGACAGCGCCCACATGGCATTGGATTCCGACTGCTTCTCCCACGCCACCGCCAGCACCTTGCCGTGTACGCCGCCCTGGACGTGATTGGCCGCGACGATGCCGGTCGAGCCGCCGACCGAACCCGCCGTGTGCACGCGCAGCAGTGGTTTTCCGGTGGCGCCCAACGCATCCGCGAGGAACAGCTCAGGCATCATGGAGCCCTCGAACAGATCCGGCGCCTTGCCGACGACGACCGCGTCGATATCGGCCATGGTGAGCTCGGCATCGGCGAGCGCGCGGTCGATCGCCTCTCGGCACATGCCTGCCATGGACACGTCCGATCGTTTCGTCACGTGATGGGTCTGTCCGGTGCCGAGCACCGCGGCGAGGTTGGTCATCGTGCCTCCAGTTTGGCCACCAGGTTCTGCTGCAGCGCAGGGCCGCTCGCCGCATGGGCGAGGGCGCGCCCGGCGTCGCCGTTCATGATCTGCGTCGCGGCGAAGCCGATGCGCTCCAGGCCCGCCGCGAACATCGGGTTGCCCGACAGGGGCCCGCCCGAGGGGTTGATACGGGTCGAATCGTCCAGGCCGAGAGCCTCTTTCAGGATCAGCTGCTCGTGACTGAACTGCGCGTGCAGCTCGGCGATATCGAATCCGCCAGTGTCGCCACCGGTTACGGCCTGGGCAGCGGCAGTGGCAGAGGCGGAGACGGTGAGATCGCGGGCGCCCAGGATGGGGGTGTCGATGCGATGTGCCATATCGGTCAGCCAGGCCGGGCGCTCGCACAGTTCGCGCGCTCGATCGCCCACCGCCAGCACGATCGCGGCGGCGCCGTCGGTGATCGGGGCGATATCGTGCTCGCGCAGCGGATCGGCGACATACGGTGCGGCGAGCCGCTTTTCGATCTCGGCGTCATCGGTGGCGGAGACCGCGGCCATATCCCGCTCGGTCCAGCGACCAGCGTCCAGCCCGGCCCGGGCCTGCAGCCCGGCCATCGACGTGGCGTCCGGCCACAGGGGGGCGACCAGGTACGGATCGGTCTGCAGGGTGAGAACCTGGCGCAGTGTCCCGGCGGAGGCCTTGCCGAATCCGTACACCAGCGCCGTCTTCGCCTGTCCGGAGCGCAGTTTCACCCACGCCTCGTACAGCGCCCAGGCGGCGTCCATCTCCACGTGCGATTCGTTGATCGGCGGCACCGCCCCGATCGAGTCGATCGCGGAGATGAACGAGAAGGCCCGGCCCGCAAGGTAATCCGAGGACCCGGAGCACCAGAAGTCGATATCGGAGACGCTGATGCCGAGCTTGTCGTACAGGTGTCGGAAGCACGGCGCCAGCATTTCGACGCCGTTGGTGGTGCCGTAGGTCTCGGGGACGTGCGGTGCGTGGGCGAACCCCACCACCGCGATATCGGATGTGTTGTCGCTCAAGGTATTTGCGCCTCTCTACAGATGCTGCGCGAAGGAGTCGTAGTCGGCGTCGGGCTCGCCGGTGGGCTCGAAGTGCGAGATGTTGTCCAGGCCCTCGTGGGTCCACTCCTCGCGGGGCTTCCAGGAGGCCTTGACCCGCATGCCCATCCGGACCTCGCTCGCCTCGCAGCCGAGCACCAGGTGCAGGAACGGAATGTCGGAACCGTCGAGCAGCACGTAGGCGGCCACGTACGGCGGCTTGATGCGCTGGCCCTGGAACGGCACGTTCACGATGCAGAAGGTGGTGACGACGCCGGTGTCGGCGAGTTCGACGTAATCGTCGGTCGGCTCGCCGGTGCGCGGGTCGGCGCCGCGCGGCGGGAAGTACACCTTGCCGTCGGACGAGGCGCGGGCGCCGAGCAGGCGACCCTCCGCGATGGCCCGCAGGTAGACGGTCTCCTGCGGCGCGGCGGTGTGCTTGTAGCGCAGGTCGATCGGGGTGACGATGCCCGTGACGGGCTCTGTTTCGACAGCCGCGCTCGGAGCGGCCGAGGTCTCGCCGGGTTCGAAGCACGCGATGTCGTGAATGCTGCCGGTGCGGACGGCGGCCCAGCGCGCCCGCACCCGCATCCCGGTGCGCAGGTCGTCGGCGGAGGCCACGTCGACCGCGTGCAGCAGCGCGGTGTCGGCGCCGTCGAGCTTGATCAGCGCCCAGGCGAACGGACGATCGAAAGGCTGGCCGGGCAAGGGATCTCGAACCCAGCTCCAGCTCTGCACGATGCCGACATCGGCCACGTCCACGAAGTCGGTGAGCTGATCGGCGGTCACCGGATCGTATTCGGCCGGTGGCACGAACACCCGGCCGTCGGATCCGCGCACGCCGACGATGCGGCCGTCGCGCAGCCCGGTCAGGAACCGGCCGATGGTCGGTCCGACCGAGCGGGTGTAGTCGAACTTCATGCGCAGTTCTGCGGCGAGCACGTCCGGAACGGTTCCCGTTCCAGGCCCACTTCCCTCGGCGATTGTGCCGGTCATGGTGTTCCCCTGAGTCACGATATCGAGTAGAACAGGTTCTTATTCTGGTGGCAATAGTAGCCATGCGACGGAAGGACGTGGAATGCGATTCGGATTGCAGCTCGGATATTGGGGCGCCCAGCCGCCGTCGAATGTCGGAGCACTCGTGGCCGCCGCCGAGGAAACCGGATTCGACGCGGTGTTCACCGCCGAATCGTGGGGTTCGGACGCGTTCACGCCCCTGGCCTGGTGGGGGTCGCAGACCAGCCGGGTGCGGCTGGGCACTTCGGTGGTGCAGTTGTCGGCGCGCACGCCCGCGGCCACGGCCATGGCGGCGCTGACCATGGACCACCTCACCGGCGGGCGGCACATCCTCGGCCTCGGCGTCTCGGGTCCGCAGGTGGTGGAGGGCTGGTACGGCCAGCCGTTTGCCAAGCCGTTGCAGCGGACCCGCGAGTATGTCGGGATCATCCGGCAGGTGCTGGCGCGGGAGGGCAAGGTGGTGAGCGAGGGGCCGCATTTCCCGATGCCCTACACCGGGCCGGGCGCGACCGGACTGGGCAAGCCGCTCAAGCCGATCACACACCCGCTGCGTGCGGATCTGCCGATCTGGCTGGGTGCCGAGGGGCCCAAGAATGTGGCGCTGACCGCCGAGATCGCGGACGGCTGGCTGGCGATCTACTACACGCCGCGGCTGGCCGGGATGTACGACGAATGGCTCGACGAGGGCTTCTCGCGGCCGGGTGCCCGGCGTTCGCGGGAGGATTTCGAGATCGCCGCCACCGCGCAGGTCATTCTCACCGACGACACCCGAGGTGAACTCGATCGGCTGCGCCCGTTCATGGCGCTCTACATCGGCGGCATGGGCGCGGAGGAGCTGAACTTCCACGCCCAGGTGTACCGGCGCATGGGATACGCCGACCAGGTCGACGAGATCACCCGCCTGTTCCGGTCGGGGCGGAAGGAGGAGGCGGCGGCCGCGGTGCCGGACGAGCTGATCCTCGACACCACCATCATCGGTGACGAGGCGCACGTGCGCGACCAGCTGAAGGTGTGGGAACAGGCGGGGGTCACCATGCTCCTGGTCGGGGTGCGCGATACGGCGCAATTCGAGCGCCTCGCACCTCTTGTCCATGTGTAGAACACGTTCTAAGTTCGAGGAGTGACTTCGATGGAGCAGGCACAGCAGCTGGGATTGTGGAATATTGCCGCCGCGGCACCCGAAAAGATCGCGGTGGTCGATCCGTCGGGCCGGGAGGTCAGCTACGCGGAACTGGCCGCGCAGGCCGACCGGTTCGCCCGCGGCCTGCGGGCGCGTGGCCTGCGCACCGGGGACGTGCTGGTGTCGATGGTGCACAACACCGCCGAGGCGCTCGCGGTGTACTTCGCGGCGTATCAGGCCGGGCTGTACATCGTCGCGGTGAACTGGCATCTCACCGGTCCGGAGGTGGCCTACATCCTCGGCGACAGCGAGGCGAAGGCGTTCGTCGCCGACGAGCGTTTCGCCGCGGCCGCCCGCGGTGCTGCCGACGAGGCGAAAGTTCCTGCGGACGCGCGTTTTTCGGTTGGTTCGGTGGACGGCTTTCGGCCGCTCGAGGAACTGGGTGCGGGGGAGAGCGGGCGGCCCGACGCCCGCACCACCGGTGCGCCGATGCTGTACACGTCGGGAACCACGGGGCGTCCCAAGGGGGTTCGGCGTCCGCTCACCGGCGCTGACCCCGATGTGGTCGGGCCGCAGGCGACCGGATTCTTCGGACTGTTCGGCATCCAGCCGTTCGACGGCCACGTCCATATCTGCGGCTCGCCGCTGTACCACACCGCGGTGCTGAACTTCGCCTCCATCTCGATTCAGTTGGGGCACAAGGTCGTTCTGATGGACAAGTGGGAACCCGAGGAGATGCTGCGGCTGATCGACCGGCACCGCGTCACCCACAGTCACATGGTGCCCACCCAGTTCCACCGGCTGCTGGCGCTGCCGGAGGAGGTTCGCGCGAAATACGACGTGTCGTCGCTGCGCTGCATGATCCACGGCGCGGCGCCGTGCCCGCAGGAGACCAAGCGCCGAATGCTCGAGTGGTGGGGCCCGGTCGTCACCGAGTACTACGCCGCCACCGAGGGCGGCGGGACGTCCATCAGCGGTGCGGAGTGGCTGGAGAAGCCCGGATCGGTCGGCAAGGCGTGGCCGTACGCCGTGGTCAAGGTGCTCGACGACGACGGCAACGAGGTGCCGCCCGGCGAGATCGGCACGGTCTACATGCGGATGGGCGGCTCCAATTTCGAGTATCACAAGGACAAGGCCAAGACCGAGGATGCGCGCGTCGGCGATCTGTTCACCGTCGGCGACATCGGCCACATGGATTCCGACGGCTACCTGTTCCTGCACGACCGGCGCTCGGATCTGATCCTTTCCGGCGGGGTGAACATCTATCCCGTCGAGATCGAGGGTGAGCTGATCACCCATCCCAAGGTCGCCGATGTCGCGGTATTCGGTCTGCCGCATGAGGATTGGGGTCAGGAGGTCAAGGCCGTCGTGCAGCCCGCCGAGGGTGTGGTCGGCGACGCGGCCCTCACGCGGGAGCTGATGGAGTTCGCCGCAAGTCGGCTGGCGAAGTACAAACTGCCCCGCAGCATCGACTACATGGACGAGCTGCCCCGTGACCCCAACGGCAAGCTCTACAAGCGCAAGATCCGGGATCGGTATGTGAAGGCGTAGCGCTTTGTCTCCCAGTCATTCCGGCGCGCTTTTGGCCGGAATCTCTGCGATGCGAGGTGGATTCCGGCCAAAAGCATGCCGGAATGACTGGTGAGGAAGATTAATAGCTAACAGTTATAACAGAACCGTACTGATGCGAGTGCTGTCGACCGGTGTAGTCCGGTCGGGTGCTCGGCTGAAACCCACCTGGGCGATGCCAGGTGGGGCATAAGTCGTTGGACCACAACGTATTTCATCGAATCGCTCACGGCGCCACCGGCGGGGGCCTATCGTCGAACAGAGGTATTCGTAAACGGTGTAAATTGGCTCTTGTCAGGACCAAGAACACGTTCTATTTTTGTCCTGTGAGCCACAACATAGCGGACCTTGTCGAACACACCATCGACCTCGTGCCGGACCGCGTCGCGCTGGCCGACGACACTCGCTCGGTGACCTACGCCGAGCTCGAGGATCGAGCCAACCGGCTCGCGCACTACCTGCAGGGGCAGGGTGTGCGGCCGGGCGACAAGGTCGGCATCTACTCCCGCAACACCATCGAGGCCGTGGAGGCCATGATCGCGGTGTTCAAGGCGCGGGCCGTGATGGTCAACGTGAACTTCCGATATGTCGAGAACGAGTTGCAGTACATCATCGACAACTCGGATATGGTCGCGCTGATTCACGAGCGGCGCTACAGCGACCGGGTGACGGCCGTCCGTCCGGCGAGTCCGAAGCTGAAGGCGGTGATCGTGGTGAACGACGGTACCGAGTCCGAGGTGCCGACCGCCCCCGATTCGGTGGAATACGAAGCCGCGCTGGCGACGACGTCCGGCGAGCGCGACTTCGGTGACCGTTCGCCCGACGACATTTTCATGATCTACACCGGCGGCACCACCGGCATGCCCAAGGGCGTGATGTGGCGCCAAGAGGACTGGTGGCGCGTGCTCGGCGGCGGCATCAACTTCATGACCGGCGAATACGTGGAAGACGAATGGCAGCAGGCCAAGAACGGCGCGAGCAACGCGCAGCTGACCCGCTACCCGATCCCACCGATGATCCACGGCGGATCGCAGGCGGCCACCTTCCACAGCCTGTTCGACGGCGGCAAGGCGATCATGCTGCCGGAGTTCACCGGGCACGGCGTCTGGCAGGCCATCGACCGCCACAACGTCAACCTCATCTTCATCACCGGCGACGCCATGGCGCGTCCGATGCTCGACGCGCTGAAGGCCGGTCACCCGGAAACCGGTGAGCCGTACAAGCATTCGAACCTGTGGGCCCTGGCCAGCAGCGCGGCGCTGTTCTCGCCGTCGCTCAAGGACGAGTTCATCGAGCTGCTGTCGACCACGATGATCACCGACTCGATCGGCGCCTCGGAGACCGGTTTCGGCGGTCTGGCCGTCGCGTCCAAGGGCGCCACGCACACCGGCGGTCCGCGGGTGAAGATCGACGCCTCGACCGCGGTGCTCGACGAACAGGGCAATCCCGTCGCGCCCGGTTCGGGGCAGGTGGGCATGCTCGCGCGCAAGGGCCACATCCCGGTCGGCTACTACAACGACCCGGTCAAGACTGCGGCAACCTTCAAGGAGTTCAACGGGATTCGCTACTCCATCCCCGGCGACTACGCCCGGGTGGAGGAGGACGGCACCGTCACCATGCTCGGCCGCGGGTCGGTGAGTATCAACAGCGGCGGGGAGAAGATCTACCCCGAGGAGGTCGAGGGCGCGCTGAAGTCGCATCCGGAGATCTTCGACGCGCTGGTGATCGGCGTCGCCGACGAGCGCTGGGGGCAGCGGGTGTGCGCGGTCGTGCAGTGTCGCGGCGGCAAGCGGCCGACCCTGGACGAGCTGCGCCCGATGCTGACCCAGGAGATCTCCTCCTACAAGATGCCGCGCAGCCTGTGGTTCGTCGAGGAGATCAAGCGCTCGCCCGCGGGTAAGCCCGACTACAAGTGGGCGCACTCGCACGCGGAATCGCGCCCGGCCGACGAGGACGCGCCCGCCCCCACGACCAAGTAGGTCGCCCAGCGGGTGCGGTCGTCGGGTAAATGGTGTGGCGCATGTGGTCTATGTCACGTTTGAGACGTGAATGCCCTGGGTTTCGGGGTGTTTCTTGTCGGTGCCCTGTGCCAGAGTGTCTGACATGAGCAAGACGGTCAGTTCCGCCGGTTCCACCGAGATCACTCGCGAGGTGCTGGAGCAATTCGAGGGGTACCGGCGGGAGCTGTGTGCTTACGCCTACCGGATGCTGGGGTCCTCGTTCGAGGCCGAGGATGCGGTACAGGACGCGTTCACCCGGGCGTGGAAGGCCTACGGCTCGTTCGAGGGCCGGTCCAGCATCCGTTCGTGGCTGTACAAGATCACCACCAATGTCTGCCTGGACATGCTGGACGGCCCGCAGCGGCGGGCCCGGCCGATGGACCTGTCGGGTCCGTCGAGCCCGGACACGCCGCTGCCGCCCGCCCAGCCGGACTACGTGTGGGTCGAGCCCATCCCCAACGGCATGGCCTTCGGCGCCGATCCGGCCGAGCACGCCACGGCGAAGGATTCGCTGCGGCTGGCGTTCGTGGCCGCCGTGCAGCATCTTCCGGCCACCCAGCGCGCGATCCTGATCATGCGCGAGGTCCTGCGCTTCTCCGCGAACGAGACCGCCGACATGCTGACCATGTCACCGGCCTCGGTGAACAGCGCGCTGCAGCGGGCCCGGGCCACCATGTCCAAGGTGCAGCCGGACGAGTCCGGCGGCTACGACGAGTCCGATGAGGAGCAGCGCAAACTCGTCGAGGGCTTCGTCAAGGCGTTCGAGGCCTACGACATGGACACGCTCACCTCGCTGCTGAAACAGGATGTGGCACTGTCCATGCCGCCGTTCGAGCTGTGGGTCTCCGGCCCGGAGAACGTCGCCCAGTTCATGCTCACGACCGGTCAGGAGTGCCGGGGTTCCAAGATGATCCCGCTGGCAGGAGCCAACGGCCTGCCCGCGTTCGGCCACTACAAGCCGAGCGAGGAGCCCGGCGTGTACAAGCCCTGGTCGATCACCGTCCTCGAACTCGACGGCGACCAGATCAGCGGCCTGCACTTCTTCCTCGACACCGACCGCATGTTCCCGCTGTTCGGGCTGGAGAAGGAATACCGAGAGAGCTAGTCGACAAGCACGCGGCCCCGCCGGGTGGGTGTTCAGGCGGCCGGGGCGGCCATGTAGAAGAGTTCCCACTGGTGGCCGTCCGGGTCGATGAAGGTGCGGCCGTGCATGCCGACCTGTGCCTCTTGGGCGCGCTTGTCCGCGTTGACCTCCTCGGTGCCGCCGGCGCCGACGGCCGCGGCGGTGAGGTCGTCGACCTCCTGCGCGCTGCCCAGTGACAATGCGTAGAGGGATCCGATGGTTGTGACGGTGTCGGCGATCGGCCTCTTGGTGAACGTCTCGAAGAACGAGGGCACCAGCAGCATCACGCAGATGTTGTCGTCGATGACGACGCAGGCGGCGTTGTCGTCGGTGAAGTCCTGGTTCACCTTCCATCCCAGCGCCTCGTAGAACTTCTTGGACCGCTCCAGGTCTGCGACGGGGAGGTTGAGGAAGATCATCTTGCTGGCCATGCCGGTCCCTTTCGACTGCGCACTCGGTTCGTGTACATGGATTCAGACGGGTCGGGCCGCCGAAACTCATCGAATAGTTGCGGACCGTAACGAACCGTCCAGGTGCGGACGGTGCGCGTGTTCGGGCGACGACGGCGTGTGCCACGGATTCGACCCGCGGAGGCACCGAGCTGAACAGCTGACGACCGGGAAGTAACGCGTGTACGAAATATGCAGCGACGCTGTGGGTTCGGGCGGTCGGAGGAGTTGGTTTTGGATTCTGTAGGTGTGCACCCTGATGTGGCCGAGGCGAGGCGCCTTGTCGGCCGGCTGGGGTTGGCGTTGTCGGCCGCGATCGCCGAGACCGACAACGCCGACTACGGGGCGTACGTGTCCAGCGTGGGTCGTGGGTCTGTCCGGTTTCGGGTGGGCAAGCCGACGCCGGCGAAGGTCGGCCTGTTCGTCACGGTGTGGCGGCGCGCCGGGGACGGGTCGACTGAGCCGTTCACCAGCGAGGAAGGCGTCGATCTGCTGGTGATCACTGCCCGGGAGGGGTGGCGCTTCGGTCAGTTCGTGTTCCCGAAGACCGCTCTGGTCGAGCACGGCATCGTGTCCGTGGCCGGTCACGGCGGTAAGCGCGGGTTTCGTGTGTATCCGCCCTGGTCGGTGACGGGCAACAGGCAAGCGCGGCGGTCGCAGACGTGGCAGTGCGACTACTTTCTCGATCTCGACGACGGCCATGATCCTGATCTGCCGCGGGCACACCGCCTATACGACCCGGTGCTGCCGACATCGGCCGACAAGCCCTGAAAAACCAGCGCCATTCATCTCCCAAGTCACCACCACGGAAGGTGGGTGCGATGCGGAAATGTCAGTGCGGCGCCGCGCGGCCAGCACATATGGTCCAGTCATGACCAAATCCGACGCAGCATCCTCCGATCCGTCCCGCGAACACGGTCGAGAGGCCGCCGAACCTGCGGAGAGCGCGGGCGGGGGCCCGCTGACCGGCGCGGTCTATCTGATCACCGGAATCCAGGCCGCGGGGAAATCCACCGTGGCGCAGGCTCTCGCCGAGCGGTTTTCGCTGTCGGCGCATGTGCGCGGCGATACCTACCGGCGCGCGGTGGTCAGTGGCAGCGCCGAGATGTCCCCCGATCCGAGCCCGGAGGCACTGGCGCAGCTGCGGTTGCGGCACCGCCTGGCGGCTCAGGTCGCGGATGGTTATGCGGCGGAGGGGTTCACGGCCGTCCTGCAGGACACGGTCCTGGGCGAGCTGCTGCCGTACACGGTCGAGCAGATCCGGACCCGCCCGCTCTATGTCGTAGTCCTGGTACCTCGGCCCGAAGCCGTCGAGCGCCGCGAGGCCGGTCGCGGCAAGAAGGCGTACGGCACCTTCACCGTCGCGGACCTCGACAAGGTCCTGCACGCGGAAACCCCGCGCCTCGGATTGTGGCTGGACTCTTCGGATCTCACCGTAGAGCAAACCGTCGACCAGATCCTCACCCGCGCCGAGCCGCTGTCCGAATTCGACTACGCGGTCGAGCGCCTACAGCGGGCAAGTGCGGAGCTGAACCGCAGACTCGCCTGACCAGAAGCTCGCGAGCTCCGGGTGAACTCCGCGGGGTGTGAGATCCCGGCCAAGAGCGTGCCGGGAAATGGGGTGGGCGTGCCGGAAATGGGTGTGGCGTGGCGGAAATGGGTGTGGCGTGGCGGAAATGGTGTGGGTGTGGCAGGAAATGGTGTGGGTGTGCCGGGAGGAGAGGGTAAGCGTGGTGGTGGAGTCGGAGCGCGAGGGTACAGGCACGGTGGACGACTGGGACGTGGGGGGCGACGAGGAGGCCGAGTGCCGGGACGAACGTGGTGGAGTTCGTCCCGGCGCGCAGTCGGTTCAGTGGGATTCGGCCAGCTTCGCGCCCAGGGCGCGGAGGTGGTCGGTGGCGCCGCCGAGGGCGAATTCGTTGTGTTTGGCGGCGGTGAAGTAGTTGTGGGCCACGTGGTCTCGGTCGATGCCTACGCCGCCGTGTACGTGGACGACGGTGTGGGCGATGCGGTGACCGGCCTCGGCGGCCCAGAACTTGGCGGTGTGGATCTCGGCCCCGGCCGGTAGGCCCTCCGACAGGCACCAGGCCGCCTGGGTGACCGCCAGCCGTAGGCCCTGCAGGTCGATGTAGCCGTCGGCCAGCCGCTGTGCGACCGCCTGGAAACTGCCGATCTTCCGGTTGAACTGCTCCCGCTCCCGGCCGTATTCGGCGACCAGCTCCAGCGCCCGCTCCAGCGTTCCGAGCTGCAGGGCGGCCAGGCCCAGCCATCCGCGTGACAGCAGCCAGTCCAGGATCTCCGCGCCGGACTCGACCGTGCCGACCAATTCCGCCGGTGTGCGGTCGAATTCGAGTTCGGACTCCGGGCTGCGGTCGACCACCTGCTGCGCCGTCACCCGCACGCTCGCGTCGGACGGATCGACCAGGAACACCGCCGGTGCCCCGGAAATGCTGGCCGACACCAGGATTCGCGAAGCCTGCGCGGCGAACGGCACGACGGTCTTGGCGCCGGTCAGCCGCCAGCCCGCGCCGTCCGCGGCGGCCGTGGTCGTGGGCCGGGCGGGCTCCCAGTTGCGCTCCTCGGACAGCGCGACCGTCAGGATCGCTTCGCCCGCAGCGGCTTTCGCGGCGATATCGCGCTGGGCCTGCGACCCGAATGCCGCGAGCGCACCCGCGCCGAGCACGACCGACCACAGATACGGCACGGCCGCCACGTACTTGCCCAGCTCGCGCAGCACCGCCGTCTGCTCCAGGATGCCGAGGTCGCTGCCGCCGACGGACTCGGGCAACGTCGCCGCCAGGACCCCGGTCTCGGCCAGCGACTTCCACAGGGTGTCGTCGAAACGCACGTCCGCGGTGTCGAGTTCGCGCAGCCGATCGGCGGTGACGAGCTTGCCGCACACCTCGCCGGTCAACCGGGCGAGATCCTGCTGCCCCTCTGTCGGTGTGAAATCCATTGTGTCTACCTAGCTTTCGTGTCAACCGCGCGGCCAGGACGGGGTCCCTCTCCGCCCGACGCACGCGTGGCCATCGGGCTCAGCGGGTCGCGGCGGGTTGCTTCAGGGCGGTCATGGCGATGATGTCGCGCTGCACCTCGTTGGTGCCGCCGCCGAAGGTCAGGATCAGGCAGGCGCGGTGCATGCGCTCGAGCCGCCCGCGCAGCGCGGCGCCGGGGGAGTCCTGGCGCAGATAGCCCTGCGGCCCCAGCACCTCCATGAGCGCGCGGTAGGCCTCGGTGGCCAGCTCGGTACCGAGCACCTTGCAGGTGGAGGCATCCCACGGCTGCGGCGCGGCGTCGCCGCCCGCATCGGCGCCCGACGCGATCTCCCAGTTCAGCAGTTTCAGGAACTCGACCTTGGCGTGCACCCGGGCCAGATTCAGCCGCACCCACTCGCTATCGATCACCCGCGCGCCGTTGGAATCCTTGGCGTCGCGCGCCCACTCCACCGTCTGGTTCAGCGCCAGCTGCAGCGGCGCCGCGGAGGTCAGCGCCACCCGCTCGTGGTTGAGCTGGTTGGTGACCAGCGACCAGCCGCCGTTCTCCGGTCCGACCATCGCGCTGTGCGGCACCCGCACGTCCTGGTAGTAGGTGGCGCTGGTATCCGGCCCGGCCATGGTGTGCACCGGCGTCCAGGAGAAGCCCTCGGCCGTGGTCGGCATGATGAACATGCTGATGCCCTTGTGCTTCTTGGCATTCGGGTCGGTGCGCGCCGCCAGCCACACGTAGTCGGCGTACTGGATGAGGCTGGTCCACATCTTCTGGCCGTTGATGACCCAGTCGTCGCCGTCGCGCACCGCGGAGGTGCGCAACGAGGCCAGGTCGGTGCCCGCGCCCGGCTCCGAGTAGCCGATGGAGAAGTGCAGCTCACCGGCGGCGATCTTGGGCAGGAAGAACTTCTTCTGCTCCTCGGTGCCGTAGTGCATGATCGTCGGCGCCACCGAGTTGATGGTCAGGAACGGCACCGGGGCGCCCGCCGCGGCGGCCTCGTCGGTGAAGATCAGCTGATCCATGGTGGAGCGGTCCTGGCCGCCGAACTCCTTCGGCCAGCCCAGGGCGAGCCAGCCGTCGCGGCCCATATCCCGCACGACCTCCCGGTAGACGTCGCCGTGCCCGTATTCGCCGGTCTGGGCCGACAGCGCCGCGCGGCGTTCGGGGGTGATCAGCTTGCCGAAGTACTCGCGCAGCTCGGCGCGCAGCTGTTCCTGTTGCGGGGTATACGCAATGCGCATCGCGGTGACCTCATAACTTTGTTCGATAGCCGTCCGATATGGGGCTGGGCCGGTGTTCCGATCATTGCACATTGACTGAAACATGTTCCAGTATGGAGCCTAGATCCGGCCGCTTCAGCCGCGGTGGCCGGGATGGCCCTATAAGCTCGGCGATACCGGCGGCGAAGGAGATGGCAATGAAGGTCAGTGTGGATCTCGATCAGTGCGAGGCGAACGGAATCTGCGTCGGAATCGCGCCCGACGTGTTCGAACTCGACGACGAGGACGTGCTGCACATCGTGGAGGCCGAGGTTGCCCCGGATCGGCTGGCCGATGTCGAGACCGCGGTCTCGCAGTGCCCGAAGGCGGCGCTGAAACTTCAGTGACCGGATGCTTGCCGTTGACTGGAACACGTTCTAGAGTCGGCCCGTGGCTGAAAGTGAACTGAGTCTCTCCGGTCGAGTGGCGATTGTGACCGGAGCCGGAGCCGGGCTGGGACGGGCGGAGGCGCTCGCCCTGGCCGGTGCCGGCGCCGCCGTCGTGGTCAACGATCTGGCCGAAAACGAGGCGGTTGCCGCGACGCTCGCCGACATCCGCGCCCTCGGTGCCAAGGCCGAGTTCGTGGCGGGCAGCGTGGCCGAGCGGGCCACCGCGGACGCGTTGATCCGTACGGCGGACGAGGCGTTCGGCGGGGTCGACATCGTGGTGAACAACGCCGGGATCACCCGCGACCGCATGCTGTTCAATCTGTCCGACGAGGACTGGGACGCGGTGCTCGCGGTGCACCTGCGCGGTCACTTCCTGCTGACCCGCAACGCGGGTGCCTACTGGCGCGGCAAGTCCAAGGAGTCGGGCGCGCCGGTGTACGGGCGCCTGATCAACACCTCCTCCGAGGCCGGTCTGCTCGGGCCGGAGGGGCAGGCCAACTACGCGGCGGCCAAGGCGGGCATCACGGCGCTGACGCTGTCGGCGTCGCGCGGCCTGGCGCGCTACGGCGTGCGGGCCAATGCGATCTGCCCGCGGGCGCGCACCGCGATGACCGAGAAGGTGTTCTCCGACGCGCCCGAGGGCGAGGTGGACCCGCTGTCGCCCGATCATGTGGCGCGGTTGGTCGCCTATCTGGCCGCTCCGGCCGCCGCGGCGATCAGCGGACAGGTCTTCGTGGTCTACGGGCCGATGGTGGCTTTGATGGCCGCGCCGGAGGTCGAGCGGCGCTTCGACGCCGACGGTGCGGAATGGAGTTCGGCCGCACTGGCCGACACTCTCGGAAACTACTTCTCCGAACGGCCCTCGGGGCGTACGTTTTCCGCGACAGCGCTGCACGATCTCGGCTGAGTGAGCAACTGGTGTCAGCTGCCATCGGACACTGGTTGATCAGTTGTCCCGCAGTTGGTAGACATGGATCTCGATGGTGTGTGGCTCCTCACAAGGGCGCTCTGTACGCTGTATGAACATGTTCTAGCTCCAGACCCTGGCTCGACCGAAAAGGGCAGCTCAAAAACCACAAATTCTGCCCAGAATGCGGATGAACATGTTCTAATCTTCGAGACGGTGGACCTGCTGTGGACCCCGTCGCAGGCAGTATGTGCAAGGCACGGCTAGGAGGAATCGCGGAATGAACCAGGTTCTTGCCGTGCCGATGCAAGCGGTCGGCGGGTTCTTCGAACTCACCGCCGGTGTGGCACGAGCCCTGGTACGGCCCCCCTTTCAACGGCGCGAGTTCATCGACCAATCGTGGTTCGTGGCCCGGGTGTCGATCGCCCCGACCCTGCTGGTCGCCATTCCGTTCACCGTGCTGGTGTGCTTCACGCTCAACATCCTGCTGCGCGAGATCGGCGCGGCCGACCTGTCCGGTGCGGCCGCGGCGTTCGGCTCGGTCACCCAGGTCGGCCCGATCGTCACGGTGTTGATCGTGGCCGGTGCGGGCGCCACCGCGATCTGCGCGGATCTGGGGGCCCGCACCATCCGGGAGGAGATCGACGCCATGCGGGTGCTGGGCATCGATCCCATCCATCGGCTGGTGGTGCCGCGCGTGCTGGCGTCGATGTTCGTGGCCGCGCTGCTCAACGGACTGGTGTGCACGATCGGCATCCTCGGCGGTTTCGTGTTCTCGGTATTCCTACAGGGCGTGAATCCCGGCGCCTTCGTCAACGGGATCACGCTGCTGACGCATTTGCCCGAATTGGTTATCTCGGAGGTCAAGGCGACACTGTTCGGCCTGATCGCCGGGCTGATGGCGTGCTATCTCGGGCTGAATGTCCGGGGCGGTCCCAAGAGCGTCGGCGATGCGGTCAATCAGACGGTGGTGTTCTCCTTCATGGCTCTGTTCGTGGTGAACGTTGTGGTCACCGCCGTCGGCGTCAAATTCTCGGTGCGGTGACGGTATGGCCTTTGTGATCGAATCCCGCTTCCCGCGTACTGTGCGACGAGTGCGCAGGATGTCCGCCTCGCTGGACAACGTCGGAAGGCATGCGGTTTTCTACGCGCAGTCGCTGGCCTCCGTGCCGCGGGCGCTGACGCACTACCGCACGGAGACGATCCGGCTCATCGCGGAGATCAGCATGGGCACCGGCGCGCTGGCGGTGATCGGCGGCACGGTGGTGATCGTCGGATTCATGACGCTGTTCACCGGCGGCACCATCGCGGTGCAGGGCTACAGCTCGCTCGGCAATATCGGCGTCGAGGCGCTGACCGGCTTCTTCGCGGCCTTCATCAATGTGCGCATCGCCGCGCCGGTGATCTCGGGCATCGGCCTGGCGGCTACTATCGGCGCCGGCGCCACCGCGCAGCTGGGCGCGATGCGCGTCGCCGAGGAGATCGACGCCCTCGAATCGATGGCGATCCGGCCGGTGCCGTTCCTGATCGGGACCCGGGTGCTCGCCGGCATGATCGCGATCGTTCCGCTGTACGCGCTGGCGGTGATCGCCTCGTTCATTGCCAGCCGATTCGCGACGGTGATCATCTACGGGCAGTCGGCCGGTGTGTACGACCACTATTTCTCGACGTTCCTGATACCCAGCGACATCCTGTGGTCGTTCGTGCAGGCGATCGTCATGGCCATGGCGGTCATGCTGATTCACACCTACTACGGATATCACGCCACGGGCGGTCCGGTCGGTGTCGGAATCGCGGTCGGCAGCGCGGTGCGCGCCTCGCTGGTCGCGGTTGTGACGGTGACTCTGCTGGTGTCGCTGGCGATCTACGGCACCACCGGCAATTTCCATCTCTCCGGGTAGGCGGTATGGCGGCAAACAAACTGGTCGAAAAGGACGGCGCCGGAAAGATATTCGGCGCTGGGTGGGGCGTCAAATTGGCCGGGCTGGCAATGGTGCTGGGCATGGCGGCGATCGTCGCCGTCGCATTGACCATGTTCGCGGGCGGATTCACCGACACCCGGGCGATCTATGTCGAGGCGCCGCGGGCCGGGCTGGTGCTGGATCCGGATGCGAAGGTCAAGATCCGGGGCGTGGAAATCGGCCGGGTCTCGTCGATTTCGTATACGGGCGACAATGCGCGACTGCGGCTGGCGGTGGATCCGGAACAGCTGAAGCTGGTGCCCGCCAATGCCGTTGCCGACATCCGCTCCACCACCGTATTCGGCGCGAAGTACGTGAATTTCGAGATTCCGGAACAGCCGTCGAAGGACCATCTGCGCCCGGGCGCGACGCTGGCCGCACAGGCCGTGACGGTCGAGTTCAATACGCTGTTCCAGCATTTGACCGATGTGCTGGGCAAGGTGCAGCCGGAGAAGCTGAATGCGACGCTGACAGCGCTGGGAACGGCCCTCGAGGGCCGCGGCGCCAAACTCGGCCAACTGCTGGCCGACAGCGATCAGTATCTGAAGGACATCAATCCGAGCCTTCCGGATCTGCAACGAGATCTGCGGTCCTCGGTGGGCGTGACGAATCTGTACGCGGATACCGTGCCGGATCTGTTGCGCACCACCGACAATGTGCAGACGACCGGTGCGACGGTTGTGGAGAAAGAACACCAATTCGACGCCATGCTGGTGAATCTCATCGGGCTGGCCGATACGGTGTCACCCATCCTGCGGGACAACGAGCAGTCGCTGGTCACCGCGCTGGATCTGCTGCGGCCCACCACCGACCTGCTCTACGAGTACCGCTCGGGTCTGAACTGCGTAGTCGAGGGCATCGGTAACAACCTCGACCTGGCGAACCACATTTTCGGCGGCAGCGGGGCGGGCGTGCTGCTGAACGCGGGCTTCATGCCCGGCGGTGAGCCGTACAAATACCCGAAGGATCTGCCGAAGGTGAATGCCACCGGTGGCCCGCACTGCGAGAACATCATGGATCGCAAGCCGGGCAGCCACTCCAACTATCTGGTCACCGATACCGCGGAGGGCACCGTGTACACCCCTGAACTCCAGTCGCATCTCAACGGTTCCAGGGTCTTCGAGTTGATGTTCGCCGGAATGCCGGGGGTGCCCCACCCGTGAGCTTCAAACCACACGCCGCCACCGTGAAGCTGAGCATCTTCACGCTGGTCATGGTGCTCGTACTCGCGCTGCTCGGCGTGATCTTCAGCCAGATGCGGTTCTCCCGGGAGACCGGCTATCACGCGGTGTTCACCAATTCGTCGGGCATGCTGCCCGGTTCGAAGGTGCGCATCGCCGGGGTGCCGGTGGGATCGGTGTCGCGGGTGTACGTCGGCAAGGATCATCTAGCGCACGTCGATTTCGATGTCGACACCAAATACAAGCTCTACGCGAGCACCCGGGCGACCATCCGCTACGAGAATCTCGTCGGCGACCGGTATCTGGAGTTGCTGGAAGGCCCGGGTAACGCCCACCAGCTGTCGAAGAACGCCACCATCGGTACCGACAAGACCAAGCCCGCCCTCGATCTGGATCTGCTGCTCGGCGGGTTCAAACCATTGCTCAGAGGGCTCGACCCCGCCCAGGTGAACGACCTGACCAGTGCCCTGCTGCAGGTGTTCCAGGGGCAGGGCGGCGCGCTGGTGTCGCTGCTGAACAGCGGTGGCTCGTTCACCAAGACACTGGCGGACCGGGATGCGTTGATCGGCAGCGTGATCGAGAACCTGAAGACCGTGCTCGCCACCATCGACGACCGCGGCAAGGAATTCGATACCACCCTCACCGAACTGAATCGTCTGGTGAGCGGTCTTGCGGCGGACAAGGATCCGATCGGCGAGGCACTGCCGCGGCTCGCGGGCGCCACCGGGGACCTGACCGGCCTGCTGCAGCAGGCCCGTCCCGATCTGAAGCAGACCTTCGGCCAGCTGGGGCAGCTGTCGCAGAATCTCGACGACAAGTCCGGCGACCTGCAGGACATCTTCGATCAGCTGCCGGAGACCTACCGGAAACTGGTCCGGATCGGTTCCTACGGCTCGTTCCTGAACATGTACGTCTGCGGCGTGACCATGCTCGCCGACGGTCCCGACGGCAAGCCGATGGAAGTGCATCTGCCGGGTAATCAGTCGACCGGAAGGTGTGCGAGCGAGTGAACGGAAACCGGTTACTGTCGGCAGGCATCGTCGGCGTCGTGCTGGCGGCCACGATCTCGTTGTCCGCGTTGCAGTTCGACCGCCTGCCCTTCATCCGCAGCGGCGCCGAGTTCAGCGCGTTCTTCGCCGATGCCGGGGGACTGGTCCCCGGGGACCAGGTCCAGGTGGCCGGGGTGCGCACCGGTCAGGTCGAGGACGTGCGGCTCGAGGGCACCAAGGTGCGGGTGCGCTTCAGCCTGGACGAGTCGATAGTGCTGGGCGACAAGACGTCCGCGGCCATCAAGACCAACACTGTGCTGGGGCGCAAGTCGCTCGAGGTCGATCCGCAGGGCGCCGGGGCCATTCGCCGCGACGACGCGATTCCCTTGGAGCGCACCAGGTCTCCGTACTCGCTCAACGACGCGCTCGGCGATCTCGCATCGACCGTGCACGGCCTCGACCTCGATCAGGTGAACAAGACCCTGGACACGCTGTCGGAGACCTTCGCCGACACCCCGGCCCCGCTGCGGTCGGCCCTCGACGGTGTCACGGCGCTCTCGCGCAGCCTGAACGCCCGCGACGAGGCCCTCACCCAGTTGCTCGGGCGCGCCCAGAATGTCACCAAGGTGCTGGCCGACCGCTCCGACCAGATCAACGCGCTGCTGCTGAACGGCAACGATCTGCTCGGCGAGCTGGACGCCCGCCGCGCCGCGCTCAGTCAGCTGATCGTGTATGTGAACGGCTTGGCGCAGCAGCTGACCGGCTTCGTCGACGACAACGAGGCACAGCTGAAACCCGCACTGGAGAAACTGAATTCGGTGCTGGGGCTGCTGCAGCGCAACAAGGACAAGCTGGGACAGGCGCTCACCGACCTCGGCCCGTACGCGGCCGCGCTCGGCGAGCAGGTCGGCAGCGGGCCGTACTTCCAGTCCTACCTGGCCAACCTCACCAGCCCGACGATGCGGCCGCTGGTCGACGCGCTGGTGTGGCCGGAGCGCCTGCCACAGTCGTTCCAGGAGTATCTGAACGCTCCGCTGACGACCAACCCCGCCCAACAGGAGCCGCCGAAATGACTCCATTGCGCAAGATCTCCCAGCTGCCTCGCTGGACGCGGTACGTCGCCGCGGCCTTGGTCGTCGCTCTCGCCGGATGGATCGTCTACGGCGCCGTCACCAATATCGGAAAGACCCACATCACCGCGTATTTCCCGTCTACGAACGGCCTGTACGCCGGGGACGACGTGCGGGTGCTCGGGGTGAAGGTCGGCAAGATCAACTCGATCGAACCGGGCCGGGACCGCGTGAAGGTGACCATGACCGTGGACCGCGGCATCGACATCCCGGCCGACGCGAAGGCCGTCTCGGTGTCGCCGTCGCTGGTGTCGGCGCGGTTCGTGCAGCTGGCCCCGGTCTACAACGGCGGCCCGAAGATGCACGACAACGGCGAGATCCCGATCGAGCACACCGCGGTGCCGGTGGAGTGGGACGACATCAAATCCGAATTGACCCGGCTCTCAGAGGCTTTGGGTCCGGTGGGCGAGGACGAGCAGGGTTCGTTCGGCCGGGCGATCGGCACCGCCGCCGACAACCTCGGCAACGGCAACGCCCAGGCGCTGCGCGACACGCTGCGGGAGCTGTCCAGCACGCTGAACACTCTCTCCGACGGCCGCACCGATCTCTTCGGCACCATCCGCAACCTGCAGCAGTTCGTCGACGTGCTGTCCAAGAGCAATGACCAGATCGTGCAGTTCGGCGGACGGCTGGCGTCGGTCTCGTCGGTGTTGGCGGGCGTCTCGTCGGATCTCGGTGCGGGACTGGACAATCTGGACTCGGCGATCGTCGACGTCAAGCGGTTCCTGGACGAGCGCGGGGGCGCGCTCACCGAGGGCGTGCAGCGCCTGCAGGACGTCACGCAGCTGCTGGCCGACAAGCGGCCCGAACTCGAGCGGGTGCTGCATTCGGGCCCGAACGGCCTGGTGAACTTCTACCAGATCTACAAGCCCGCGCAGGGCTCCCTTACGGGCAACGTGACCGGCACCAACTTCTCCAACCCCGTCACCTTCCTGTGCGGGGCGATCGAGGGCATCGGGGCCAACGACTCCCAGAAGTCCGGGGAACTGTGCAGGCAGTATCTGGCACCGGTCCTGAATTCGCTGATGATGAATTATCCGCCGCTGATTGCGAATCCGGCCTCGCTGCAGACGGCGTTCCCGCAGCAGCTCGAGTACAGCACGCCGGATCTCGCGGAGCGGGTCCCCAGCGCCCCGCCCGTCGCGGTGCCGAGTGGCATCGCGGGCCTGGCCGTTCCGGGAGGTGGGCGATGAGGAGTCGCAGGATTCGAGCGGCCGGAATGGCCATCGGGCTCGCGCTGACGCTGGGCCTGGCGGGCTGCCAGTGGGACGGCCTGAACACCCTGCCCATGCCCGGTGCGGCCGGGACCGGGGAGGGCGCCTGGCAGGTCCGCATCCAGATGCCGAATGTCACCACGCTGACCCGCAATTCGCCGGTCAAGGTGGACGACGTGACCGTCGGGACAGTGACCGGGATCGAGGTGGAGAACTGGCACGCGCTGGTCACGGTCAGCCTCGACAAGGGTGTCCAACTGCCCGGCAACGCGGTCGCGCGCATCGGGCAGACCAGTCTGCTGGGTAGTAATCACGTCGAGCTGGCGGCTCCCGAAGGCGTTGCGGCGCAGGGGCAATTGCGCCCGGGCGATGTCATTCCGCTCGATCGCGCGGGCGCCTACCCGACCACGGAACAGACTCTGTCGTCGCTGTCGGTCGTGCTCAACGGCGGCGGAATCTCGCAGTTGGAGACCATCACGCACGAACTCAACGCGACGTTCACCGGGCGGGAGGACGCGATCCGCGACCTGCTGCCGCAGCTGAACCAGCTGACCACGACGCTCGATCAGCAGACCGGCGACATCATCGGCGCCATGGAGGGGCTCGACCGGTTCTCCGGTCAGCTCTCCCAGCAGAAGGATCAGCTGGCGTCGGCGATCGAGAACATCCACCCGGCGGTGACGGTGCTCGCGGATCGGCGCGAGAACATCACCAAAACCATTACCGCACTGGGTGATCTGAGCGATGTCGTGCAGCGGCTGATCGCCCAGGGCGGGGAGAACCTGAAGGCGGAGCTGGCCGACCTCGCGCCGACGCTCGAGTCGCTGGCCTCCACCGGCGACCGGCTCGCGGATTCGCTGCAGATGCTGCTGACGTTCCCGTTCCCGATCAAGGGCATCAACAAGGCGGTCAAGGGCGACTACATGAATCTGTTCGTCACCTACGACATCACCGGCAAGCGAATGGATTCCAACTTCCTCACGGGCAGCCCGCTCGGCGGCAGCCTCGGCGGGGTACAGGCGCTCTACGGCGTGGAGGGCGCGCTCGGCACCATCGCCGGGACGGCCGGGGAGAAGGGCGATCCCGTGCAGGGGCCGCTGCAGCCGCCCCCGGCCCAGCCGACCATTCCCGGGCTGCCGCCGATTCCGGGCCTGCCCGCCATTCCGGGATTGACGGTTCCCGGTGCGCCGCAAGGAGGTCCGGGGCAGTGAAACTCACGAAGTTCGTCCGGACACAGCTGGTCATCTTCTCCGTGCTGACGGTGATCGGCCTGGTGGTGATGTCCGCCAGTTATGTGCACCTCCCGGCGATGTTCGGATTCGGGCGCTACGAGGTGACCGTGAAGCTCGCGGCGACCGGGGGGCTGTATCCGACCGCCAACGTCTCCTATCGCGGCACGAATATCGGCAAGGTCGAGGAGGTTCGGCTCACGCCGGACGGGGTGGACGCCAAGTTGTCGGTCAACAGCGACTACAAGGTGCCCTCGGATGTGGACGCGTGGATTCGCAGCGTGTCCGCGATCGGTGAGCAGTACGTCGATCTGGTGCCCGCGCAGAATCCGCGCGGCGGCAACCTGTCCGACGGATCGGTGATCCCGACGCAGCGGACCAAACTTCCGCAGGATGTCGGCGCCATGCTCGATCAGGCCGACCGGTTGCTGAACAGCATCTCCGACACCAAGCTCCGCGAGGTCATCGACGACGCGTTCACGGCGTTCAACGGCGCCGGGCCGGATCTGCAGAAGTTCATCGACTCCGCCTCGCTGCTGGTCCAGGAGGCCAAGGCGAACACCGGTCCGACCAAGGATCTGCTGGCGAAGCTCGGGCCGCTGCTGGACACCCAGAACGAGTCCGACGCCGCCGTCCGGTCGTGGACCAGGGATCTGGCCACCGTGACCGACCAACTGCGCGAACACGATCCGTCGCTGCGGGGGCTGATCGATAAGACTCCGGCCGCGGCGCAGAAGGTCAGTTCGACCTTCCAGGACCTGAAACCGACACTGCCGCTGCTGCTTTCGAATCTGGTCAGCGTCGGCCAGGTCGGGGTCACCTATCACGCCGGGCTGGAACAGATCCTCGTGGTGCTGCCGCCGATGATCTCGGCGCTGTTCACCGCCGCGAAGACCGGGCCCACCAAGTACGGGGCCATGGTGGACTTCATGCTCGGGTTGAACGACCCGCCGGGGTGTATCACCGGCTTCCTGCCGCCGGATCAGCGGCGGTCGGCCAACGACTTCTCCATTCCGGATACGCCCGAGCTGTACTGCAAGGTCCCGCAGGACGCCAAGGAAGCGGTGCGCGGCATCCGCAACTACCCGTGCGCGGAGGTGCCGGGCAAGCGGGCCCCGACGCCGGAGCTGTGCCGCGATCCGCAGGGCTACGTGCCGGAGGGCAACAACCCGCCCTTCGGGGACACGAAGAATTTCGGGGCCTCGGGCGAACCCCCGGCGCCCCCGGCCACCGAGACGCATCCGGCGTCGGTCACCAGGCCGATGGACCCTGGCAGCGGCACCTTCCTGGGACCCGACGGGCGCACCTACCGACAGGGCGACGTGGCTGGTGACGGATCGGGAACGGTACCGTCGAGCTGGCAGTCGATGCTCGAGGAGCAGCAGAAATGAGCGAAAACAAGGGAACCGCCGGTCGGGCGCGCCGTCGCGTGGTGCGGTCGGCGGGACCGCCGGTCGACAGCGGCGGAGCCGCGCAATCGGTGGAACGCGCCACCCCCACCACCCAGCCCAAGGACACCACCCCATCCGCCGCGCCCTCCGACGAGCCGACCGTGAAGGTTGGCGCGCCCTCCGACGCGCCGACCGTGCAGGTTGCCGCGTCCTCCGACGCGCCGACCGTGCAGGTTGCCGCGTCCTCCGACGTGCCGACCGTGCAGGTTGCCGCGTCCTCGGACGAGCCGACCGTGAAGGTTGACGCGCCCTCCGACGCGCCGATTGTCGGGGGTGGGGCGTCGGCCGATGAGCCGACGGGGACCGGGCAACCGTCCGACGCCCCCGACTCGGCTTCTTCGTCTTCCCGGCATGCTTTTGGCCGGGATCCCGAGACCGACACGGAAGCAAGGGGCGTGGCCGAGTCCGGCGAACCGTCCCCGAAGAAGGCCGGCTCGGTGGGCATCCTCGGCTGGGCCGCCGCGGTGGTCGCGGTGCTGTCGGCCCTGGCGCTGCTCGGGTCCGGGGTGTTCTTCCTGTACCACGAGAATCAGGTGAGCGCGCAGGACACGCGGCGCGCGGATTACGCCCAGACCGCCAAGCAGGCGGTGCTCAACCTCACCAACATCAAGGGCGACACCGCGCCGCAGGACATCGATCGCGTCCTGGCGGTGGCGTCGGGGCAGCTGAAGGCCGAGTACACCGAGCGCAAGGACGCCTACGCGCAGGTCGTGCAGCAAGCCCAGGTGAGGGCCAGCGGCGAGATCATCGAGACCGCCGTCGAGAGCGACGACGACCACTCCGCCCGCGTGCTGGTCGCCGCCAAACAGACGCTGACGAACGCCGCCTCCCCGGACCCGCAGCAGCGGTACTACCGCTTCCGGGTCACGGTCACCCGCGGCGACGACGGCAACCTCACCGCCTCGCAAGTGGAGTTCGTGGCATGAAAAACATCCTGCGCACCATCCTGATCGCTTGTGCGGCAGTCCTTTTCGTCGCCGCTGCCGTCGTCGGCGGCCTCACCGGTTTCAAGGTCTGGTCCGACAACCAGGCCGACAGCGCCCGCAGCGATTCCGTCGCGGCGGCGCGCCGCACCGTGCAGGCCATGTTCACCTACGACTTCCACACCGTGGACACCGAGCTGCCCAAGGTCGGCGACAGCCTCACTCCCACCTTCCGCAAGGACTATCTGAAGCTCGTCAACGACGTGATCGCCAAGGGCGCGAAGGAGAAGGAGCTCAGCGTCCAGGCCAATACCCAGGCCGCCGGTGTCGTCTCCGCCGACCGCTCGCACGCGGTCGTGCTGCTCTATCTGAACCAGGTCACCACGAGCAAGGATGCGCCGCAGGGCAATGTGACGCCCAGCCGCGTCCGCGTCTCGCTCGACAAGGAAGACGGGCACTGGCTGGTCGGACAGGTGAATCCGATCTGATTACCGGCGCGCCGGGTCTACGTCGTCGTCGCTCAGCAGGGCGCTGCCTGCTACCTGGTCTTGGGCCAGGGCCTCGAGGAACGCGCGGGCCCAGCGGTCCACGTCGTGGGTGAGGACCTGGCGGCGCAGGGCGCGCATGCGGCGGCGCCGAGTGTCGGCGTCGTCGTCGAGGGCGGCCATGATGGCGTCCTTGACGCTGTCGAGATCGTGTGGGTTGCACAGGTAGGACTGACGCAATTCCGCTGCGGCGCCGGTGAATTCGCTGAGCACCAGCGCGCCGTTGAGGCCGCTGTGGCAGGCAACGTACTCCTTGGCCACCAGGTTCATGCCGTCGCGCAGTGGCGTCACCAGCATGGCGTCGGCGGCGACGAAGAAGGCGAGCAGTTCCTCGCGGGGGATCGGCCGGTGGATGTAGTGCACGACCGGGAAGCCGACCCGCGAGAATTCGCCGTTGATGCGCCCGACCTGGCGCTCTATATCGCCGCGCATCTGGATGTAGCTCTCGACCCGCTCGCGACTGGGCGTGGCGAGCTGCACCATCGCCGTATCGGACGGGTCGATGCGCCCCTCCTGCAGCAGTTCCTCCAGCGCCTCCAGGCGGATGTCGATGCCCTTGGTGTAGTCGAGCCGGTCCACGCCGAGCAGGATGTGCTTGGGGTTGCCGAGTTCGCTGCGGATCTGAGCGGCCCGCTCGCGCACCGACTTTCGTCGCGAGTTCTCGTCGAGTTCGGCCGAGGCGATCGAGATGGGGAACGCACCCACCCGCACGGTGCGGAAACCTACCTGCACCACACCCATTTTCGAGCGCACCCCGATGGTGCCGCGCGAAGTCGGCTGTCCGGCAAGCCTTCTCGCCAGATACAGGAAGTTCTGCGCACCGCCCGGCAGGTGGAAGCCGATCAGGTCCGCCCCCAGCAGACCCTCCACGATCTCCGTGCGCCACGGCAACTGCATGAACAGCTCGACCGGCGGGAACGGGATGTGCAGGAAGAAGCCGATGGTCAGGTCGGGCCGCAGCATGCGCAGCATCTTCGGCACCAGCTGCAGCTGGTAGTCCTGCACCCAGACGGTGGCGCCCTCGGCGGCGACCTTCGCGGTGTATTCGGCGAAGCGGCGGTTGACGTCGACGTAGGCGCTCCACCAGCGGCGCTGGTACTCGGGCCGGACGATCACGTCGTGGTAGAGCGGCCACAGCGTGCCGTTGGAGAACCCCTCGTAGTAGTCGGCGACCTCGGTGGCCGACAGCGGCACCGGATGCAGCTCCAGGCCGTCCTCGATGATCGGATCGACGTCGACGTCGGGCACTCCCGCCCAGCCCACCCAGGCGCCGTTGTTGTTGCGGAGCACCGGCTCCAGCGCCGTCACGAGCCCGCCGGGGCTGCGCTTCCAGCGCGTGGAGCCGTCGGGTAGTCGCTCCAGATCCACCGGCAGCCGGTTGGCGACGACGACGAAGCCGGAGCCCGCGTCGCCGCTCTGGTAGCTCGATGGGGTGGGGTCGGCATCCGGCAGAGCGCGCTTCGATAGATCGGCTGGGGAATCGCTCTTCTGGTCCACTTCTGGATCCTCCGGTTGCTCGAGCCCGTGAAGTTGTATCGGATAGATCGGCGGCTACTCGCTGCGAGCGCTGGGCCCGATCCCGAGCATGGACAGCAGCATGCGGCACTCGTCCGCGTCGGAGGCGTAGGCGGCCACCACGCGCTGGGCCTGTCGTGCGGTCTCGTCGGCGAGCGGCTCCAGATCGTCGTCCGCGATGTCGTTGGCGCCCTTCGCGGCCATCTTCGTATCCTCTCGGCTCGGGGTCGTTACTCGTTGTGCGCAGTCAATGGTATCGGGCGGGGGAATCCGCGCGGTCTGCTCGACCCCCGCCTGCTCGGTCCTTGTCGTCTCGGGGTGCTGTTGGCCGGGATCCCCCGAACTGACACACCGAAACGTTGTCTTCCCCGATACCTATACCGTGGGGAGAGAGCAATCGTCACGGAAAGAAGGGTCCCAGCACTATGCCGTTGGCCACGGTGAACGGAATCTCGCTGAACTACCAGGTGAAGGGGGACAAGGCCAAAGGCACGGATACCAAGGGCGCGGCGCCGCTCGTCGTGTTGATCATGGGCACGGGCAGCCCGGGCCGGGTGTGGGAGCTGCACCAGGTGCCCGCGCTGCTGGCGGCCGGATATCGGGTGTGCACCTTCGACAATCGCGGTATCGCCCCCTCCTACGAGGCCGCCCAGGGCATGCACATCGACGACCTGGTGCGCGACACCGCGGCGCTGATCGAATTCCTCGACGAGGGCCCGGTGCTGCTGGCCGGTACCTCGATGGGTGCGCGGGTGGCGCAGGAGCTGGCGCTGGCCCGTCCGGACCTGGTGCGCAAGGCGGTGTTCATGGCCGGGCACGGCCGCCTCGACCAGTTCCAGAAGACGCTGTCGCTGGGCGAGCACGAGCTGGACGCCTCCGGTGTGCAGTTGCCGGCCAAGTACGAGGCCGCGACCACCGCCGTGATGAACCTCTCTCCCGCCACCCTGGCCGACCCGAATTCCGCGCGGGACTGGCTGGACCTGTTCGAATTCACCGGCGGCCCGGTCACCCCCGGCATCCGCGCACAGCGGCGCATGGATCACGACTTCGACCGGCTGCAGGCCTACCGCGGCATCAAGGTTCCGTGCCTGGCCATGGGGTTCGCCGACGATCGGATGATTCCGGCGTACCTCACGCGGGAGGTCGCGGACGTGATTCCGGGCGCGCGCTACCAGGAGATTCCCGATGCCGGGCACTACGGTTACCTGGAGCGGCCCGAGACGGTCAACAAGGTTCTGCTCGACTTCTTCGGGGCTCGAGGTAACTGACCAACCGTAACGTCGTCCTTGCTAGGGTCGACACAACGCACGGGGGATCTCCGGTCCCGCCGTGTTTCCCCGTACACAGCGCACGTATCCAGTGAGGTGAAATGAGCACCAACCCGTTCGACGACGAGGACGGCCGCTTCTTCGTTCTGGTGAACGACGAGGAGCAGCACTCCCTGTGGCCCGCCTTCGCGGAGGTCCCGGCCGGCTGGCGAGTGGTGTTCGGCGAGGACAGCCGCGCTGCCTGCGTCGAATACGTCGAGAAGAACTGGACCGACATGCGGCCCAAGAGCCTGCGTGACGCGATGGCCGCGGACGACGCGGCCCGCCAGGCCGCCCAGTCCTGACCCGCGGTCCCGATACTGCGCGGTAATGGTCACGACCGGTGGCTGCGTGATGCCCTTTTCAGGGGTCGCGCAGCCACCGTCGCCGTGGCCGGTGCCCGCTGATTTTCGGTGCGGCCGGGTGCCCCGGTTATGATGGCACCGCCTTTTCCGCCTCCTTAGCTCAGTGGTAGAGCACTCGCCTTGTAAGCGAGCGGTCGTCAGTTCAATCCTGACAGGGGGCTCTGTTCGTTCCCAGGAAACTCCCAGGCAGCACACAGCCTCCTCGGCGTGGTGTGGAGGAGCATGGCTTGCATGAGTGGTAAGCCTGCGGATCCGGCGCCCGAGGCGCGTGTGCTGGTGGTGGACGACGAGCCGATGATCGTCGAGTTGTTGTCGGTCAGCCTGCGTTACCAGGGGTTCGAGGTCGCCGTCGCGGCCAATGGGGCCGAGGGGCTGGATCGGGCCCGGACCTTTCGGCCGGATGCGCTGATCATCGACGTCATGATGCCGGGTATGGACGGATTCGGACTGCTGCGGCGGTTGCGCGCGGACGGCATCGACGCCCCCGTCCTGTTCTTGACCGCCCGCGACGAGGTGGAGGACAAGGTCACCGGGCTCACGCTGGGCGCCGACGACTACGTCACCAAACCCTTCAGCCTGGAGGAGGTGGTCGCGCGGCTGCGGGTCATCCTGCGCCGCTCCGGTCATACGACGGAGGAACGCAAGTCCTCGCGGATCCGGTTCGAGGACATCGAACTCGACGACGACACGCACGAGGTGTGGAAGGCGGGGGAGCCTGTGGCGCTGTCGCCCACCGAGTTCACGCTGCTGCGGTACTTCATGGTCAACGCGGGCACGGTGCTCAGCAAGCCGAAGATCCTGGATCACGTGTGGCGCTACGACTTCGGCGGCGAGGTCGGCGTGGTCGAGACCTACGTTTCCTATCTGCGCAAGAAGGTGGACACCGGCCCCGACCGGCTGATCCACACGCTGCGCGGGGTCGGCTATGTCATGCGCGTCCCCAGCCGTCTCCGATCGTCGGTGAAATGAGCATCCGGCAGGGCGGCGACCCCGACGTCGCGGCCGTGCCGTCCGCTCAACCGATTCAAGCTGCGCGCCAAGCGATTTCGCAGCGAATGGCGCGTGTGCCGCTGCGGGTGACGCTGGTGCTGGCCCTGGTGGTGCTGGCCGGGCTCGGGCTGCTGGCCTCCGGGATCGCGGTGACCTCCGTCATGCAGCGCACTCTGATCGATCGTGTCGATCGCGAAATCTCCGATGCCGTACACGGTTTCGCGCGGCCAGGGGTCCCGCCGCCGGATCCGCCGCCGCCGTTCCAGCCGCGTCGCACGTTGGAGCCGTTCTATGTGCGCGTGCGGGATTCGTCGGGCACGCTCCTTACCAAGCTGGACGCGAAGGACGTCGCCCCCGACATACCGGCCGATCTCGGCCGTCGTCCGCGCACCGTGGGCTCGGTGGGCAACCCCGACGAGCACTGGCGTGCGGTGCGATACGAGACTCCGGCCGGTACCAGCGTGGTGGCGATACCGCTGGGCGGAACCGAGAACATCGTCGATCGCTTGATCGGATTGCAGGTGGTGGTGGGTGTGATCGTGCTCGCCGCGCTGGCGGTGGTGGCGCAGTTCGTGATTCGGCGCAGCCTGCGGCCGCTGCGGGAGGTCGAGACGACCGCTGCGGCGATCGCGGGTGGCGACCTGCATCGGCGAGTTCCCGTGCGGGGCACCGATACCGAGGTCGACCGGCTGTCGCAATCGCTGAACGGCATGCTCTCGCAGATCCAGCGGGCCTTCGCCGCCACCGAGGCGTCGGAGGAGGCCGCGCGGCGCTCGGAGGCGAAGATGCGGCGATTCGTCGCGGACGCCAGCCACGAACTGCGCACGCCGCTCACCACTGTCCAGGGCTTCGCCGAGCTGTATCGGCAAGGGGCGCTGGCCGATCCGGCACTGTTCATGGACCGGATCGAACGCGAATCCCACCGCATGGGCCTGCTGGTGGAGGACCTGCTGATGCTGGCCAGACTGGACGCGCAGCGCCCGCTGGAGCGCCGCCCCGTCGACCTGCTCGCGCTGGCCAGCGATGCCGTGCACAATGCCCGCGCCATGGACACCGCGCAGCGGCCGGAGGGGCCGGGTCGCTCGATCGATCTCGAAATACGTTCCGGTAAAGGCACTTTGGAGATCGAAGGCGATGAGGCGCGGCTGCGTCAGGTGCTGTCCAACCTGGTCGGAAACGCCCTCGTGCACACCCCGCCGGAGGCGGCGGTGACGGTGCGGCTCACCCCGGCGGCCGACGAGGTGCTGCTGGAGGTCCTCGACACCGGTCCCGGGCTACCGCCCGAGCACGCCGACCGCGTCTTCGAACGTTTCTACCGCGCCGACAGCTCCCGCAGCCGCGACAGTGGCGGCACCGGCCTGGGTCTGTCCATCGTGGAAGCGCTCGTGACGGCCCACGGCGGCGCCGTCTCGGCCCGTACCGCCCCCGGGGAGGGCACGACCTTCACCGTCCGCCTCCCCCGTCAGGCGGGGACGTTGGCGCCGTAGCCGAGGTCGCGGAGGGCCTGTTTGATCTTGGCCTGGGCCTCGTCCAGGGATTCCTTGCTCGGCTCCGGATCGGCCTGGGAGATGTTGAAGTCGCCGAGTTCGAACGCCGGGAAGACGTGCACGTGCAGGTGCGGGACCTCCAGCCCGGCGACCAGCAGGCCCGCGCGCGGCGCCTCCCAGGCCGCCCGCACCGCCTGGCCGATCTTCTGGGCGACGCCGTTCAGCCGCGCGAACGTGTCGGGGTCGATGTCCTGCCACTGGTCGATCTCCTTGCGGGGCACGACGAGCGTATGTCCCGGGGTGATCGGGGCGATGGTGAGAAAGGCGACGAATTCGTCGTCCTCCCACACGAACCGTCCGGGCAACTGGCCGTCGATGATCGCGCTGAAAACAGAAGCCATGAGCCGAGTCTATTTGCGCCAGCCGCTTCGGTGGGTTACCGGATCGACTGCCGAGGTCCGCGAACGCGTCGCCTAAGCTGTCCTGCGTGCGCGTACTCGTCATCGGTGCCGGAGCCCGTGAACACGCCCTAGTGCTGGCCCTGCGGCGGGATCCGGAGGTGAGCGCCGTCGTCGCCGCGCCCGGCAACCCCGGGATGTCGCAGCACGCCGAGATTCGCCCGGTGGATCCGTGCAGCGCCGAGGCGGTGGTCGCGCTGGCCCGCGAGCGGGCGATCGATCTGGTGGTGATCGGGCCGGAGGTTCCGCTGGTGCTGGGCATCGCGGATGCGGTCCGCGCGGCCGGGATCGCCTGTTTCGGTCCCTCGGCCGCCGCGGCCCGGATCGAGGGCTCGAAGGCCTTCGCCAAGGATGTGATGGCCGCGGCCGGGGTGCGCACCGCGCACAGCGAGATCGTCGACCACCCGGGTGAGCTGGATGCCGCCCTCGACCGTTTCGGCCCGACCTGGGTGGTGAAGGACGACGGTCTCGCGGCGGGCAAGGGCGTGGTGGTGACCGCCGACCGGTCGGCGGCCCGCGACCACGGTGCCGAACTGCTCGAGCAGGGCCATCCGGTGCTGCTGGAATCCTTCCTCGACGGTCCCGAGGTCTCGCTGTTCTGCCTGGTCGACGGCGAGGCGGTGGTGCCGCTGCTGCCCGCGCAGGACCACAAGCGCGTCGGCAACGGCGATACCGGGCCCAATACCGGCGGTATGGGCGCCTACACGCCGTTACCGTGGTTGCCCGCCGAGACGGTGGCGGAGATCGTCGACGGCGTCGTGAAACCTGTTGCGGCGGAGATGGTCCGGCGCGGCGTCCCGTTCTCCGGGCTGCTGTACGCCGGGCTGGCGATCGGCCAGGCCGGGCCCGCCGTGGTCGAATTCAACTGCCGCTTCGGCGATCCCGAGACCCAGGCGGTGCTGGCGCTGCTGGACAGTCCGCTCGGCGCGCTGCTGCATGCCACCGCCACCGGCGCCCTCGCTCAGACCGAGCCGCCGCGGTGGCAGTCCGGTGCGGCGGTGACGGTGGTGCTGGCCGCCGAGAACTATCCGGGCCGCCCCCGCACCGGCGACGTGATCGCCGGTACCGACGGCTCCGACCCGAATGCCGAAGTGCTGCACGCGGGTACGTCCCTCCGCGACGACGGCGCGCTGCTGTCCGCGGGCGGCCGCGTCCTCAACGTCGTAGCCACCGGCACCGACCTCACCGAGGCCCGCGAGCGCGCCTACACCCGCATCACCAAGATCAAACTCCCCGGCAGCCACTACCGCACCGACATCGCCCTGGCCGCAGTAGAGGGCGGCATAGCGATTCCGGCCAAGAGCACGCCGGAAATGACAGAAGTGGAGTAAGCAAGCCCGCCGGTACTTCCTCACCCTGCGCGCGTTCCGGCGCTTCCTGGTTGCGCGAGTGTGCTGGTAGCTTCTCCCGCGAGTGTGCTGGTGGCTTATCCGGCGAGTGTGCTGGTGGCCTATCCCGCGAGTGTGGTGGGCTTTTCATTTCCCGTGTTCGCGGCCCCCTGGGGCCGCGAACACGGGATCACGACGATGGGTGGGTCGGTCAGCCCAGTTGTAGGCCGTGTAGGGCCAGCCAGGGTTGGGGGTCTACGTGGTTGCCGTTGATCAGGATTTCGAAGTGTAGGTGGGGTCCGGTGGAGTCGCCGCGGTTGCCGACTCGGGCGATCTGCTGGCCGGTGCGGACGCGTTCGCCCACCGAGACCGAGAAGTCGTACATGTGGCCGTAGACGGAGATGGTGCCGTCGTCGTGGCGCACGCGCACCCAGAGGCCGAAGCCCTGGGCGGGCCCGGCGTCGACCACGGTGCCGTCGGTGATCGCGTAGATCGGCGAGCCGATCGGCGCGGCGATATCGATACCGGCGTGGAAGGTGCCCCAGCGCTGCCCGAATCCGGAGGTGAACAACCCCCGCGCGGGCAGCACGAAACCGCCGATCCCGGGCAGGATTCCACCGGGGATGGGGGTGACGGTGCCGCCCAGCCAGGGCGCCGGTTGCCCGGAGACGGCCGCAGACGCCTCCGCCTTGGCGCGTTCCAGGGTGGCGCGGGCCGCCGCGGCCACCACTTGCGATTCGCGGATCCGCTCGCCGTTGTCGATGGCGTTCAGATAGCGCTTGCTCGACTCCGGCGCCGACCGCACCTGCAGCGGGTACGCGACCGGGATGCGCTGCTCGCCGCCCTGGGCCACGGGCGTCTCCACGGGTCGTGGCGCGGTGGCGTCGGCGGCCGCGAACAGCGCCACGACGACCACCCCGGCCACCAGCACGCGATGCCGAATCAACCAGCCGCGCAACCGCGGCCACTGTTCGTGGGCGTAGGCCCGCCAGTCTCGATGGAGGAATTCCCGCCAGTCGAAGTGCACGAGCGCATGCCACAGATCCCGCGCCCGCCCTCGAATCAGTCCGGCCGCACGCCTCGCCCGCACGGCCGCTCGTCGCAGGCGACGCCGCCGCGCACCCCGTTCCCGTCGCAGCGCGGAACGCCAGTCGGGTCGGAGCGCCGTCCCACCCCCTGGTACAACCTTCGCACTGCGTGCCTGGTCAGGCATTCTGCCGACGATAACAGGGCGTTCCTGCGCACCGCAGGCGGGCAAGGTCCGGCCTGGCCGGACACGAATCCGATTGTCGCGGCAGCAATCGCCACCTGAGCGCCGACCATGTCCGCCGCGGCCGGATCCGCGCGATCGGAGGCTGGTAATACCTGCGCTGCGCCGGCGTCGCGTGTTCTACCGTCGTCGGGTGCGCATTGAATCCCGCCGGTCGAGTGTCCCGCCCTTCTACGTCATGGATGTCTGGAAGGCGGCCGCCGAGCGGGCCCGCACCCACGGCGACGTGCTGGTGCTGGCGGCCGGCCAGCCGTCCACGCCCGCGCCCGCGCCGGTGTTGCGGGCCACGCGGGCGGCGCTGGACGGCGAACTGCTCGGCTACACCGAGACCTTCGGCATCCTGCCGCTGCGCGCGGCGATCGCCGAGCATCACACCCGCACCTACGGCATCGCGGTGGATCCCGACGACGTCGTGGTCACGACCGGTTCGTCCGGCGCCTTCACGCTGATCTTCTTGGCCGCCTTCGATATCGGCGACACCGTGGTGGTGGCCCGCCCCGGCTATCCCGCCTACCGCAACACCCTGGCCGCCCTGGGTTGCCGGGTGGTCGAGCTGGACTGCGGCCCGCAGACCCGCTTCCAGCCGACGGTCGCCATGCTGGAGGCGTTGCCGGAACCGCCCGCCGGACTGATCGTGGCCAGCCCCGCCAACCCGACCGGCACCATGATCGCGCCCGACGAACTGGCCGCCCTCGCGCGCTGGTGCGACGACCATGGCACGCTGCTGATCTCCGACGAGATCTATCACGGCATCGTCTACGCCGAGACCGAGCCGACCGCCTCCGCCTGGGAGACCTCGTGCGAGTCCGTGGTGGTCGGCTCGGTCTCGAAGTACTTCTCGATGACGGGCTGGCGGCTGGGCTGGATGCTGGTGCCGCCGGGCCTGCGCCCGGCGCTGCAGCGGCTGGCCTCCAATATGACGGTCTGCCCGCCCGCCATCTCGCAGTACGCCGCGGTGCACGCGTTCGGCCCCGAGGCCGAGTCGGAATTGGACGGCCACGTCCGCCGGTACGCACAGAACCGCGAACTGCTGCTGCAGGGCCTGCCCAAGCTGGGCATCACCGAGCTGGCACCGGCCGACGGCGCGTTCTACGCCTACGCCGATATCGCGCATCTGACCGATGATTCGCTCCGCTGGTGCGCGGACCTGTTGGCGCACACCGGCATTGCGATCGCGCCGGGCATAGATTTCGATACCAACAACGGAAACCATACGGTCCGTTTCTCGTTCGCGGGCGCCACCGCCGATATCGAGGAGGCGCTGGCACGGCTGCGGCGCTATCTGGACAACTGAACAGTCGACACGCCTGAGCAGCGCCGACGCGCAAAGACTTTTCGTTCTGGCCCACCAGGAGTGCCCGGATGGGGTAGAAAAGCGTTGGTTGTTTTTTCAATGCCGCCTGGACATTTGCCCACGCGGAACTGGATTTGTCATAGATCGCACCGATTTGGCACGGATGAACCGATGATGACTGGCACGATGACACGGTGATCACCGCGACGACACCGAAAGGCGAACGGCGTCGCCAAGCGTTGGTTGCGGCTGCGGCCGAGTTGCTACTGGAGGGTGGATTCGACGCCGTGCGCCACCGTTCGGTGGCCACCCGCGCGGATCTGCCCCTGGCGTCGACGACCTACTACTTCGAGTCCCTGGAGGACCTGATCGCACGCGCGGTCGAGTTCAGCGGCAACGCCGAACTCGACGCCATGCGCCGCCGCGTCGGCGAGGTGACCCACCGCCGCCGCGGCGCCGAGGCGACTGTCGACCTGCTCCTGGACCTACTGGTCGGGGTGGACGGCCACGACGAGTTCGAGCGCGGCCAACTGATCGCGCGCTACGAGCGGTCGGTGGCCTCGGCCCGCCACCCCGAACTACGCGAGGTACAGCTACGACTACGCGCTCAGCTGGACGAGTTGCTGGCCGATGTGCTGCGCCGGTCCGATCGGGTGGTGCGGATCGAGCAGCTGCGGCGGCTGGTCGCGGTGGTCGACGGCGCGGTGGTGACGGCCCTGACGGAGCTGGATCCACAGCCGCGCCGGGTGGCCCGCGGGGCGCTACTCGAGGTGATCGACGTGATCGCCCCGCCCACCCCGCAGCACCCGGCATCCCACTCGCCGCCGCATCCGCCCCACCCGACGGCCCAACATCCCGCGAATCCGCACACTCTGCCGCAGCACACCACGGCGTGAGCCACCGGCGGCAATCGATCAGCGACCGAACCTTAAACTGGGCTTCGTGAGTCTTGTTCCGAACGTCCTCGCCACCCGATACGCCAGCCCCGAACTGGTGCGGCTGTGGTCACCCGAGAACAAGATCGTGCTCGAGCGCCGGTTGTGGCTGGAGGTGCTGCGGGCCCAGGCGGAACTGGGCGTGGACGTGCCGCCCGGTGTCGTCGAGGACTACGAGCGCGTCATCGACCGGGTCGACCTGGCCTCGATCGCCGAGCGGGAGCGCGTGACCCGGCACGACGTGAAGGCGCGCATCGAGGAGTTCAACGCGCTGGCCGGGCACGAACACATCCACAAGGGCATGACCAGCCGCGATCTCACCGAGAACGTGGAGCAGCTGCAGGTCCGGCTGTCGCTGGAGCACGTCTACGGGCACGGCGTCGCGGTCGCGGCCCGGCTGGCCGAGCGGGCGGCGGAGTATCAGGCGCTGGTGATGGCGGGCCGATCGCACAATGTGGCCGCGCAGGCCACCACGCTCGGCAAGCGATTCGCCAGCGCCGCAGACGAAGTGCTGATCGCGCTGACCCGGCTGCGGGAGCTGATCGAGCGGTATCCGTTGCGCGGCATCAAGGGCCCGATGGGCACCGCGCAGGACATGCTCGACCTCCTCGACGGCGCCCCGGCGAAGCTGGCCCTGCTGGAGCAGAAAGTGGCGCGGCACTTGGGTTTCGCCACCGTGCTGACCAGTGTCGGGCAGGTGTACCCGCGCTCGCTGGACCACGACGTGCTCTCCGCGCTGGTCCAATTGGGCGCGGGCCCTTCGTCTTTCGCGCACACGGTGCGCCTGATGGCCGGGCACGAGCTGGTCACCGAGGGCTTCCAACCGGGCCAGGTGGGTTCCTCGGCGATGCCGCACAAGATGAACACCCGCTCCTGTGAGCGCGTCAACGGCCTGCAGGTGGTGCTGCGCGGGTACGCGTCGATGGCCGCGGAATTGGCTGGGGCGCAATGGAATGAGGGCGATGTGTTCTGCTCGGTGGTGCGCCGTGTCGCGCTGCCGGATGCCTTCTTCGCCGTCGACGGCATGATCGAGACCTTCCTCACCGTGCTGGCCGAGTTCGGTGCGTACCCGGCGGTGATCGATCGCGAACTCAGCCGCTATCTGCCGTTCCTGGCCACCACCCGCATTCTGATGGCCGCGGTCCGTGCCGGTGTCGGCCGGGAGACGGCGCACGAGGTCATCAAGGAGCACGCGGTCGCGGTCGCGCTCGCCATGCGGGAGCAGGGCCGCGAGCCGGATCTGCTGGACCGCCTGGCCGCCGACGAGCGCCTGCCGCTGGACCGGGCCGCCCTGGACGAGGCGCTGGCCGACAAGTCCGCGTTCATCGGTGCGGCCGAGGCCCAGGTCGCCGACGTGGTCGCCCAGGTACAGAAGCTGGCCGACGCCGACCCCGAGGCAGCGCGCTACACCCCGTCTCCGATCCTCTGACCGCACAGCGCGTTCCGACCGCCCGAGGACACGGCGAGGGTGCCCGGCCGTCGTCCGGCACGTAGGCTGGCTGCCCATGGACCCGTACACGATCTTTGCCGACATCGTCTCCGGTCGCGCCCCCGCGTCGAAGGTGCACGAGGACGCGGATGTGCTGGCGTTCATGGACATTCGGCCGATGACGCCGGGGCATCTGCTCGTGATTCCGAAGACTCCGGCGCGGAGTCTGGCCGAGTTGGACCCGGAGCTGGGCGGCAAGCTGTTCCGGGTGGGGCAGCACTTGGCGGCGGCGCTGCGCGCGTCCGAGGTGCGGTGCGACGGGGTGAACTTCTTCCTCGCCGACGGGGTGACGGCGGGCCAGGAGGTCTTCCATGTGCACCTGCACGTCATTCCGCGTACCCCCGGCGACGGGTTCGGCCTGCGCGGCCGCCCGACCACCCCGGCCCGGGCCGATCTGGACTATCTGGCGACGTCCATCCGTGGCGCGCTGGAGCGGGCCGTCCCGCAGCAGTGAGCCGACCCGTGTCGTGACACGAACCACACGGTTTGCCAAGGAAACGCCAGCCCGCCAATGTGCCCCGGCTTATCAACGCGTGAGCTAACTTTGAAGGCACGTGTGGTGGGGTGATGGAGGTGGGCTATGCGTCGTCGCGCTGTTGCTGCTGTTGTGCTCGCGGGCGTGCTGGGAACTCTCGCGCCCTGGGTGGGGCAGGCGCCGCCCGCCGCCGCGGCCCGGGTCGTCGGCATCGATGAGCTCAGCCCGACCAGGTCCGCGGTCTTCGTGGAGTCGGCCGCCATGGGCCGCACGATCCAGGTGCAGGTGCTGCATCCGGCCGGTGGCGGCGCGCGCCCGTCCTACTATCTGCTCGACGGCTTGGACCCGGGGGAGCGGCAGAGCACCTGGACCAATGCCACCGACGCCGAGCCCTTCTTCGCCGGGCGCAACGTCAATGTGGTGCTGCCCATGGGTGGCCAGGCGAGCTACTACACCGACTGGCAGCAGGATGATCCCCGGTTCGGCCGCTACCGCTGGGAGACCTTTCTGACCCGGGAACTACCCCCGATCATCGATGCGCACTTCGCGGGCAACGGCGTCAACGCGATCGGCGGGCTGTCGATGGGCGGCATCGCGGCATTCGTGCTGGTGGTGCGCAATCCGGGTCTGTACACCGCGGTCGCCGGGTACAGCGCCTGCCCCGATCTGGGTCTGGCGCAGGGGCCGATCCTGTTCTCTATCGCCAACAGGGGCGGCACCCCGGGCAATATGTGGGGCCCGCCCGGCGGTCCGGCCTGGGCCGAGCACGATCCGGCGCTGCTGGCGGATCGGCTGCGCGGCACCACGATCTACCTGTCCACCGGCACCGGCATTCCCGGTCCGCACGAGACCGAGATCAAGCCCCAGCTCCCGGAGAACATCTTCTTCGGCGCGCCGATCGAGGCGGGCGTAGACGGATGCGTGACGTCGTTCGAGCAGCGGTTGCGGGGATTGAACATCCCCGCCCACGTCGATCGCAGCCCGGTAGGTACGCATTCGTGGTCCTACTGGCAGGACCAACTGCACGCGTCGTGGCCCACCGTCGGGTCGGCGATCGGCGCGTGACCGGCTGACGAGTGCGCCCGAACCGGGTCGCGGCGATCTAGGACCGCGGCCGGTTGAACTCGCCGTCCTTCGCGCCCGCGACGAAGGCCGACCACTCGCCGGGGGTGAAGATGAGCGTCGGACCGTCCGGATTCTTCGCATCGCGCAGGCCGATATTGCCGCTGGCAAGGAAGGCCACCTCGACGCCGCCGGATTCGCTGCTGCGATGCCACACGGCGTCGGTGTTGATCTCGCGGTTCTTCGCTTCCACATCTGCTCCTGTACGGGTGGTATCCGTTCGCCGTGCGGTGTCGCAGCCACAGTAGCCGGTCCCACCGCGGCCGGAAATCCGTGCTACGACATTCTTCTCCGATGCCGCAAGTCCTTCCCGAAAATGACGACGCGTGGACCGGGAAAGGCTTTCCGGCCGCAGGCGAATGCCTGAATCCAGCCGGGTAGACGGGCGCTGCTCACGTCGGGCCGGAGGTTGCGGCGGGCACGGAAAACCGCTGTTCATGACGCTGCTGGCACATGATCTGGGGGCGCCGGTGAGCGGCGGCATTTGTCGGCGGGGCACGGCATTCTCGTGGTTTACCCGGCAAGTGAATCGGAAACCCAGCTCACTGTGGCGGATATACGGCGTCGACTGGACGGAGAAGCCGGACAGTGTGCGCCGCGCCACACCCCAGGCACGATAAGGATGGAGCACCGCATGGCACCCGTCTTCGACAGTTGCGCGGTGGTGCCCCGGCACCTCACCGTCGAGCAAGCGCACAACATCCTGCACATCCACCGCAGCTGCCCCACCGACCAATGCCCCCGCCGCAAGGCCGCCCTGTACTTCCTCATGGACTCCCGCCGCACGGCCCGCGACGGCGGTCGCGACCTGCGCCGACCGGTGCCGCGCACGCCCGGGCTGAGCTGAACCGCGCGCCGGGGTTGGCGCCGGTCGCCGTGGGCCGCGCACTACGGTGGAGCGCATGGCTCTCGACAGTGGTACCGGAACGACCCCGAACGTCGGCGGCACAGCGTCCGCCGGGTCTTCGTCGCGGCCCGGCGAGGTGACACCGCCGACCGCGCCGCGAGTGCCGATCGAGCGCGTGCATCACGGCGATACCTTCGTCGACGACTACGAATGGCTGCGCGACAAGGACAATCCGGACGTCATCGCCCATCTCGAGGCGGAGAACGCCTACACCGATGCGCAGACCGCACAGCTGCGGCCGTTGCAGGACAAGATCTTCGACGAGATCAAGGCCCGGACCCAGGAGACCGATCTGTCGGTTCCGGCGCGGATGGGCGAGTACTGGTACTACTCCCGCAGCTTCGAGGGCAAACAGTACGGGGTGCACTGCCGCTGCCCGATCGCGGACCCGGACGACTGGACGCCGCCGCAGCTGGAGGTGGGCGCCGAAATCCCCGGCGAGCAGATCCTGCTGGACAGTAACGCCCTCGCCGAGGGTCACGACTTCTTCGCGCTGGGCGCCTTCTCGATCAGCCACGACGGCACGCTGCTGGCGTATTCGGTGGACACCGTCGGTGACGAGCGATATGTGCTGCGGTTCAAGGACTTGCGCACCGGCGAACCGCTCGGTGACGAGATCCCCGGCACCGCGCCCGGGGCGACCTGGTCGCTGGACGGCACCCACGTCTTCTATCAGACCGTTGACGAATCCTGGCGACCCGATACGGTGTGGCGGCATCGGCTGGGCACGCCGAAAGAGCAGGACGCCAAGGTCTTTCACGAGCCGGACGAGCGCTACTGGGTGAGCATCGGCGCCACTCGTTCCGAGAAGTACCTGATGGTCTGGGTGGGGTCGAAGATCACCAGCGAGGGCTGGATCCTCGAATCGGACAATCCCGAGGGCGAATTCCGGGTGCTGCTGCCGCGGCGCGAGGGCGTCGAGTACTCGGCCGAGCACGCGGTGGTCGGCGGCCGGGATCGATTCCTCATCCTGCACAACGATGTCGTCGACGGTGTGAAGGCGGAGAACTTCGTGCTCGCCGACGCGCCCGTGGATGATCCGGCGAATATGACGATGCTCATCCCGCATCGCGACGACGTGCGGCTCGAGGACATCGACTGCTTCGCCGACCACCTGGTGCTGTCCTATCGGCGCGAGGCGCTGTCGCGAGTCGCGGTGTGGCCGTTGACCTCCGAGGGGTACGGCGAGCCGCAGGAGTTGGACTTCGGGCTGGAGTTGTTCGCGGCCGGTGTCGGCTCCAATCCGGAATGGGACCAGCCCACGCTGCGGGTGGGGCTGACCTCGTTCATCACCCCGGTGCAGGTCTTCGACTACGTGCCCGCGACCGGCGAGCTGCTGCTGCGCAAGCAGCAGACGGTGTTGGGCGGTTACGACCCGAACGACTATGAGCAGCACCGGGACTGGGCCGTGGCGGAGGACGGCACCCGGATCCCGATCTCGCTCGTGCGACGCAAGGGCTCGAACGGCCTCGGCCCGAAACCGTTGCTGCTGTACGGCTACGGCTCCTACGAGGCCAGCATCGACCCCGCGTTCTCGGTGTCGCGGCTGTCGCTGCTGGACCGGGGCATGGTGTTCGCCGTCGCGCACGTGCGGGGCGGCGGCGAGATGGGCCGACTCTGGTACGAGCACGGCAAGACCCTCACCAAGAAGAACACCTTCACCGATTTCGTCTCCTGCGCAAGGCATCTCGTCGATACCGGGGTCACCGCGCCGGACCGGATGGTCGCCGACGGGGGCAGCGCGGGCGGCCTGCTGGTGGGCGCTGTCGCCAATCTGGCGCCGGAGCTGTTCACGGGCATCCTCGCCAATGTGCCGTTCGTGGATCCGCTCACCTCGATCCTGGATCCGTCGTTGCCGCTGACGGTGATCGAATGGGACGAGTGGGGAAATCCGCTGGCGGACAAGCAGGTCTACGACTACATGAAGTCCTATTCGCCGTACGAGAACGTCGAGGCCAAGGACTATCCGGCGATCCTCGCGATCACCAGCCTCAACGACACCCGCGTGCTGTACGTGGAACCGGCCAAATGGGTGGCGAAGTTGCGCGCCACCAAGACCGGTGACGCGCAGCTGCTGTTGAAGACCGAGATGAGCGCCGGCCACGGCGGTGTCAGCGGGCGCTACGAGAAGTGGAAGGAAGTGGCGTTCGAGTACGCCTGGGTGCTGGACACCGTCGGTCTCGCGGACGTCCATGATCAGCTGATTCGGTAGCGCGAATTCGCCGCGCCGTCACCCGCGCAGCACGGTGCCGACACCTGCCGCACTCACAGTGGGTGTGGTTGGCAGCACCGAAAGGGGGTACGCGCGAATATGCGTGCACAGCTGATCGTCTCGGTGTCGGGCATCCGTGACACCACTCGGGAGACGGCGATGAGATTCGCCGAGGACATGGACCGCCGCGACGTTCCGTTGTCGTTGCTGGTGGCGCCGCGACTGAAGGGCAAGTACCGGCTCGCCGACGACCCACAGACCCAGGAGTGGCTGCGGTCGCGCCGCGAGTCCGGTGACGCGATCGTGCTGCACGGCTACGACCAGGCCGCCACCAAGCGGCGCCGGGCGGAGTTCGCGTCGTTGCCTGCCCACGAGGCGCGGCTGCGGTTGATGGCGGCCGACCGGGTGATGGAGGGGGTCGGCCTGCGGACCCGGCTGTTCGCGGCGCCGCGCTGGAACGCCTCCGACGGCGCCATGGCCGCGCTGCCGGCAGTCGGGTTCCGTCTGGCACTGAGCCTGAGCGCGGTCCATGACCTGGAACGCCAAGCGGCGCAGCGGGCCTGGGTGCACGGCATCGGCGAGGGCTTCCGCACCGAGCCGTGGTGGTGCCATGCGCTGGTGATGAGCGCCGCGCGCACCGCCCGCCGCCGCGCCGTGCTGCGCCTGGCGATCTCGGCCTCCCAGCTCGACCGCTCCGGCCCCCGCCAGGCCATGCTCGACGCCATCGACCTGGCCCTGTTCCACGAGGCCACCCCCGACATCTACCGCTGGGAGCCGCTCGCCCCCGCCCGCGCCGCCTGACCTCAGCCGAGAAGGAGGCCCAGGGCGAGGGTGAGCATGATGAGGGCGATGGCGGAGTCCAGGACTCGCGCAGCCCGTGCAGGGCTGCCGGGCCGAGCGGCTCGGCGCGATGCGCTATCGGGCCATGGCCACACCGGAATTCGTGCGCTCCTGGTTTCCGGACGGCGCCACCGCTCGCGCGTTCGCGGTCGCGCCGGTGGTGTTGTTCGACCGCAAGGACGACCTGCAGGACCGGCTGATGCGGCGGCGCGCCCGACGGCCGCTCGACCCGCCTCGCCACTACATCCCGTCCTTGTCGGGCTTCTACGAGGCGGTCCGGCTCGGCCTCGGCTGGGGCCTGCTGCCGGATCTGCAGTCCACCGCCGACGAAAATGCCGGTCGCATAGTCGCTCTCGGCCGCGGACTGCACATCGACGTCCCGCTGTACTGGCAGCAGTGGCGCCTGGACTCCCCGGCGCTGAGCGCGGTCGCCGCCCTGATCGCCGCCGCCGCGGCGCGATCCCTGCGATAGCGCCGGAACCGGTCTCGCAGGGACCTCTGCTCGGTGGCGGTCACCTGTCGAGTCCGGCCGCGTGCCGCAGGGTTTCGGTGCCGACCACGGCGGTGGCGCTGTGGGTGAACCCACACCCGTGCCGGACCAGCACGGTCGTAGTACCGATTGCGGATTGTTAACGAAGTGTCGCCGAACGGTGCCGAAGTATGGCCGAACCGCGATCCCGGATGGCACAGTGAGCTGGAACGGTGCCGTTTCGACCGTTTGCTCGGGCTCTGGATACCAGTAGGTAGCGGGCAGAAGAAGGAGCGGTGATGGCGACAGCGGTGCCGAGGGCGAATACGGCCAAGACGGCCGTGGTCACCAAATACATCTCCTGGGTGACGCTGGCGCTGATGACCACCAGCTCCGTGGCCAGCCTGCGGTCCGCGCCGACCATGGCGGTGTACGGGCTGGCGTGCGTATTCCTGTATCTGCTGCCCGCGCTGCTGTTCCTGCTGCCGACGGCGTTCGTCGCGGCCGAGCTGGCGTCGGGGTGGGCCGGTGGTGTCTACAAGTGGGTGGGGGAGGGGCTGTCGCAGCCGCTGGGATTCCTCGCGGTGTGGTGCCAGTTCGCGATGACGATCTTCTACTACCCGAGCCTGCTGGCGTACGTGGCGAGCACCTTCGCCTACATCATTCATCCGTCGCTGGCCTCGAACGGGCTCTATGTCGCGATCGTCATCATCGTCATCTACTGGGCCGGGGTGTACGTATCCGCCCAGGGCACGAAAACCGTTGCGGGCCTGTCGAGTATGGGGCTGATCATCGGCACCCTGATTCCCGGTGCGCTGCTCGTCGTGCTCGGTATCGTCTTTCTCGCGCAGGGCAATGCGTCGGCCGCCCCGATGGACTCCTCGCATCTGCTGCCCGCGTGGACCGGCCTGGCCAGCCTCGTGCTGATCGTCAACAACTTCCTCAGTTACGCGGGCATGGAGATGAACGCCGTGCACGTGTCGTCGCTGAAGGATCCGGGCCGGGAGTATCCGAGGGCGATGGCGCTGGCCGTGGCGCTGGTGCTGGGGATCTTCATCATCCCCGCGGTGGTGATCAGCTGGGTGGTGCCCGCGCAGCACCTCAGCCTCACCGCCGGTGTCATGCAGGCCTTCGACGGCTTCTTCAATCATTTCGGAATCGGTTTCCTCACACCGGTTCTCGGCGTCATGCTGGTGGCCGCGGCGCTGGGCGGCATGCTGACCTGGCTGGCCGGGCCGTCGAAGGGGCTGCTGCTGATCGGCCGCACCGAGGGCTACCTGCCGCCGATCCTGACCCGGGTGAATCGGCACGGGGTGCAGCAGAACATGCTGGTGGCGCAGGGCGTCGTGACCACGATCCTGGCGCTGCTCTACGCCTTCATCCCCGATGTGTCCAGCGCGTACTGGATCCTGTCGGTGATCACCACCCAGGTCTATCTGATCATGTACGTGCTGATGTTCGTGGCCGCGATCCGATTGCGGCGCAAGCAACCCGATCATCCGCGCGGCTACCGCGCGCCCGCCCTGATCGCACTGTGCGGGCTGGGGACGGTGTCCTCGGTCGCCGCCTTCCTGATCGGCTTCGTGCCGCCCTCGCAGTACGGCAGCGGTAATGCGCTCGGTTACGTACTGCTGATCGGCCTCGGCATGGGCATCGTCGGGTTGCTGATTCCCTACCTGTTCTTCCGGTTCCGGAAACCGAGCTGGAAGACCGAGGTGCCACAGGAGGTGTTGGGATGAGCGAGCATCTGGAGACCTCGGAGCAGACTCGTCGCCGGCGTATCGTCAACGCGGCGGTCGCGGTCGTGCTGATCCTGATCGTGGTGATCGGGCTGGCGCTGTTCGAGCAGAACAAACGTGATTCGCTCGCCACACAGCGGGCCCGGGACCTCCATGATCGGTTGGTAGCCGCGGGTCTACCGGCCCCGGGGCCGGACGTGATCGGCGATTCGCTGGGGCGTGACGGCGGCCTGATCTGTCAGGATCCGTCCTCGCCGCTGATCAGGGCGCGGTATCGGGCCGCGATGGCCAACGGCGCCAGCGGACCCGGGAACCGGCCGGTGATCGCCGACGTCGACACGATCGCGGCGACCGAACTGGCCATCGATACCTACTGCCCCGACAAGCTGCGTGCCTACCTCGAGCAGATGAGTGACCTGAAGCTCGGCGATACGACGAAATGAGCTGACATGATCGGTGATTCCCGTACCTCCGCACTGCGCGCCCAGGTGCGTTCGCTGATGCCGCAGGCGAAAGCCGATCTGACCGAACTGGTTTCGTACCGGTCCGTGGCCGATCCGCGGCAGTTCCCGGCCGAGGAATGCCACCGGACCGCCCAGTGGGTGGCCGATGCCTTCGCCGCGGCGGGCCTGTCGGACGCCGGACTGCACGAGACGCCCGATGGCAGCAAGGCCGTCGTCGCCCGGCACCCCGCCCCGGCCGATGCCCCGACGGTGCTCCTGTACTGCCACTACGACGTGCAGCCGCCGCTCGACGACGCGGCCTGGCACACCCCGGTCTGGCAGCTCACGGAGCGGGACGGCCGCTGGTACGGGCGCGGCGCCGCCGACTGCAAGGGCAATATCGTCACGCATCTGACGGCCCTGCGCGCATTGCGGGAAACGTTGGGCGGCAACGACTACCCGGTCGGGATCACGCTGGTCGCCGAGGGTTCGGAGGAGCAGGGCACCGGTGGGCTGGAGGCGTTCGTCCCGAAGAACGCCGACCTGTTGCGCGCCGACGCCTTGGTGATCGCCGACTGCGGCAACTTCGCGGTCGGCGTGCCGACGTTCACCCAGACCCTGCGCGGCGCCATCGATGTCGTCGTGACCGTCGAAACCCTGTCGGGCCCCATGCATTCCGGGATGTTCGGCGGCGCCGCGCCCGATGCGCTGGCGGCGCTGATCCACATTCTCGCCACGCTGCGGGACGCCAAGGGCAACACCACGATCGCCGGGCTGCCCGGCGATCAGGTCTGGGACGGCGCGCAGTACCCCGCCGAGCAGTTCCGCGCCGACGCGGGTGTGCTCGACGGCGTCGACCTGCTCGGCGACGGCACCGTATCCGATATGGTCTGGGCGCGACCGGCGATCACAGTGCTGGGCATCGACGTGCCGCCGGTGGTCGGCTCGGCGGCCGCCATCCAGCCCACATCCCGTGCCCGGCTGAATCTTCGGATACCGCCGGGGGTCGAGGCGGACAAGGCGCTGAAAGCCCTTACCGCACACCTGGAATCGAACGCGCCGTGGCATGCGAAGGTCAGGGTGGACTGCGAATCCGTCGGCTCCCCGTTCCGCTCCGGCACCAGCGGCCCGGCCCGTCGAGCGATGGAGGCCGCCTTCCGGGCCGCCTACGGCCGCGAGGCGACCACCGAGGGCCAGGGCGGCTCCATCCCGCTGTGCAACGTCTTCGCCGACACCTACCCGAACGCGGAGATCATGCTGATCGGCGTGGAGGAACCCAGATGCCTCATCCACGCCCCCAACGAGAGCGTGGACCCCACCGAGATCGAGCATATGGCGCTGACCGAGGCGCTGTTCCTCGCCACCTACTCCGGTCAGAGATCGGCGTGATCCTCCGCCTGGATCACGGTGAAGTCCGTGTCCGGCGGCCGCATCTCCGACAGCCTGCCGAAGTAGATGCCCTGGGCCTCGGGCGCGATGATCCCGTAGTGGATGGGGAAGGCGGTGCGGGGACCGACGGCACGCAGGTAGTCGACGGCCTCGCTGATCTTCATCCACGGCGCCACCGCGGGCATGGCGAGCACGCCGACCCGCGCCGGCGGTACCCACAGCGAGTCGCCCGGGTGGACGAACCGCGCCGGATCGTCGGGGGTGCCGAGTTGGAAGACCGTGTTGTCGATGACCGGGAGTTCCGGGTGGATCACCGCGTGCCGTCCGCCGCCGCCGGTGATCTGCACGCCGCCGACGGTCAGCACCCGGCCCGCGGGCACCTCCTCCCAGGGCTCGCCGCGCAGCCGCGCGGTCTGCGGGTCGCTGAGCAGCCGCGCGCCCGGATTCCCCTCGAGCAGCGCCTCGATCCGGTTCGGGTCGATGTGATCGGGATGCTGGTGGGTGATCGCGATCGCGTCGAGTCCGGTGATGCCCTCGAATCCGTGCGAGAACGTACCCGGATCGAACAGGATCTTGGTGCCGTCCATCTCGACGAGAACGCAGGAATGACCGAAGTGGGCTATGCGCATGTGTTCACCGTAACCCCGCCTATTACGCTGTTCAGGTAATCCCCCACCAGCGTGAGGAGCAGCGCGTGGCACGAGTCGTGGTCGAGGTCATGCCGAAGGCCGAGATCCTGGATCCGCAGGGCCAGGCCATAGTCGGCGCACTCGGGCGCCTGGGTTTCCCCGGTGTCTCGGAGGTGCGGCAGGGCAAGCGATTCGAACTCGACGTCGACGACAGCGTGGACGACGCGGAGCTCGCGAAGATCGCCGAGGCGCTGCTGGCCAACACCGTGATCGAGGACTGGAAAGTGGTGCGGCTGTGACGGCGCGCATCGGGGTCGTCACCTTTCCCGGCACCCTCGACGACGTCGACGCCGCCCGTGCGGTGCGGCTGTCCGGCGCCGAGGCGGTGAGCCTGTGGCATGCCGACGCCGACCTGAAGGGTGTCGACGCGGTCGTCGTCCCCGGCGGCTTCTCCTACGGCGACTACCTGCGTGCCGGTGCCATCGCCCGCTTCGCTCCCGTCATGGGCAAGGTGGTCGAGGCGGCCGGTAAGGGCATGCCGGTGCTGGGCATCTGCAACGGCTTCCAGGTGCTGTGCGAGGCGGGGCTGTTGCCCGGCGCGCTGACCCGCAACGAGGGCCTGCACTTCGTGTGCCGCGACGAGTGGCTGCGGGTGGAGCAGACGGATACGGCCTGGACCTCCCGATACGAGCCGGGCGCGCAGATCCTCGTCCCGGTCAAGAACGCGGAGGGCCGCTATCAGGCCGCGCCGGCGGTGCTCGACGAGTTGGAGGGGGAGGGCCGCGTGGTGTTCCGCTACGCCGGTGCGAACCCGAACGGCTCGCAGCGCGATATCGCCGGTATCGCCTCCGCCGACGGCCGCGTCGTCGGCCTGATGCCGCATCCGGAACACGCCACCGAGCCCCTCACCGGTCCGAGCGACGACGGGCTGGGCATCTTCCTGTCGGTGCTCGACAGCCTGGTCTCGGCCTAGACCCGCAGCAGCACCTCGAATTCGGCGCCGTTGGCCCGGAAGATCCGGATCGGTTGCTGCAACTGGTCGCCCCGCAGCCGGAACTCCCCGGCGTTGTGCTCGAAGACCGTTCCCGAGCCGACCCGCGTGTGAATGCGTTCCACATCGTTGGACCCCGCGGCGGCCAGCATCGATCGCAGGGTGTGCAGCGACTGGTATATACAGGTGGCGAAGCGGCTGAACGACGGCGCGAAACTGCCGTGCAGCCGGTGATAGCGTTCGATTCGCTCGCGGTCGGGCCGCAGGCGTGCATCGGGGATCACGCTGGAAGGCACGTAGATATTGGCGTTGGCCCGGAAACCGCCCGCGGCCAACAGGTTCTCGTCGGCGGTCGGGCCGGTGCGGAACTGCCGCTCGGCCCGCCCGGCCGCGGCGAAGGCCCGATTGAAGCGCGCCGCGTCGGCCCCGACCAGCAGCACCACGACGCCGTCGGCGAGATCCAGCCGCGAATCGGTCAGGACCTCGTCGTAATCCGAACACCCCTGCGGCAGGACGTACTCGGCCACGACCGAGTGCGGCCGGTCGAGCATCTGGTGCAGGGCCGGAATCATCATGCGCGACCAGATGTAGTCGCTGGCCACGAGCGCCCAACGGTGCGCTCCGAACTCCCGGTGCAGCCAGTTCAGCGCGTCCACGGTCTGCGCGCCCGGATTCTCGCCGATCATGAACACGCCGCGCCGCGAACCGAATTGGCCGTCGTCGCCGATGCCGAACAGCGCGGGCACCCGCCCGTCCACGGCCTGCACGACGGCGGCGCGAGCATCGGGCATCGGGATTCCGGTGACGGCGCCGACCATGCCGGTGGCGAGGAATGCCGAGACCTCCCGGGCGATCTCGCGCGGCGGGGCGCCGCCGTCGACGGTCGTGATGCGCACCTCGCGGCCGAGAATGCCGCTGCCGCTGTTGATTTCGAGTTCGGCCAACCCGGCGGCGGCCTCACAGGACGGCCCGATCATCCCGCCCGGCCCGCGCAGGGGCACCACGTTCAGGATTTCGAAGGTGTCGTGTTCACCCCCCGGCGTTCTCATATCGCACTCTCCGTCAGCTGCGCTGGTGATGGCGGATACTGCTCGATGCCTGGCTCACCGAGAGCTTACTCACAAATCGCCGATGGCTCGAGCGGCGACCACGGTGTCGCCGGAAGGTACCGACCGGTACGAATCAGGCGATCCGGCCGAGAATCTGTAGGTCCACGCCCTGGGCGCGGGCGATCCGGGCCGACTGAACCGCCTGGTTGCCACGGAAGCTGCGGTCACCGGACGGCGTGGTGAGCACCGCACCGCCGCTCAGCGCGGCGTGCATGCGCGGCACGTCCAGGCCACCGACCGATTCGGCCACCGCGCGCAGCGTGTGCATGGCCTCGTAGCTGGTATTGCCGAAGAAGGTGAGCTGCGGCGCGAATTCGCCGTGCATGGCGCGGTACCGGTCCAGGCGGTCCGGGTCGGGGAAGAACGAGGAGGACACGTAGAGGTTCTCGTTGGCCGCGGCGCCCGCGGTGAGCAGCACCGTCTCGTCGACGGCCGGGCTCACCCGCACCTGTCTGCCCGCCCTGCCGGTGCGGGCGAACTGTCTGTTGAAACGGGCGGCATCCGTCCCGACCAGCAGCATGACCACGCCGTCGACCCCGTCCAGGCGCGGATCGGCGAGGAATCCGCCGAAATCCTCGGTGCCCAGCGGGACGAACTGCTCCAGCACGATCGTCTCGGGAGCGCCGAGCGCGGAGCGGATGGCCGCGGCCGTCACCCGCGGCCAGATGTAGTCGTTGCCGATGATCGCCCACCGCCGCACGCCGAGTTCGCGACGCAGCCATCCCATCGCGGCCAGGATGTGGCCCTCGGGATCCTCGCCGATCATCAGCACGCCCGGCATCTCGTCGGGCAGACCCTCGTGCGTCGTCGCGTAGAGATAGGGGACGCGCCCGGCGGCGGCCCGCGCCACGGCACGTCGGACGGCGGAAATGTGCCAACCCGTGATCGCGTGCACCATACCGGTGGCCAGCAGCGCCGAGACCTCCTGTGCCACCTCGTGCGGCGACCGGCCGCCGTCGATGGTGGTGACCCGCACCTCGCGCCCGAGAATTCCTGCGCCGCTGTTGATCTCGTCGACCGCCAGCGAAATTGCCGCATCGCACGAGGGGGCCACAATTCCTCCGGACCCCTGCAGCGGGACGATGTTGAGAACCTCGACCACATCATCCGGGCACTCGCGGAACGCGAACATTCGGTACCCTTCTTCTCGTCCGAGCGAAAATGAATGGGCGGGAAAATATGTCGACCATTGTAAGCGGATTTTCCACGCTGCATGGCGCGCTGCGTGCTGCCGAGCGCAGTTGGTTACGTCACCTGGACGCCGCATTGTGCGCCAGGCAACTGTCGGCCGATCAATGGGCGATGTTGTCGAAATTGTCCGACCAGGTGGGCGTCACGATGAGCGAGTTGGCCGCCCGCTCGCAGTTGCCGCCCTCCTCGGCCACGCGGCATGCCGACGCGCTCGCCGAGCGCGGCCTGATCTTCCGGATCGCCGCCGAGGACGACCGCCGCCGCATCCTGATCGGGCTGACCAAGCGCGGCTCGGAACTGGTCGAGTCCGTGCGGTCCGAGGAACTGCGGGCCGAGGAGGAGCTATGCAAGCGGATCGGCGCCCGCAACCACGCCGACCTGCTGCGGCTGCTGGAACTCGTCGCCGAGGTACCGGTAGCCGACTGATTTCTGTCGATTGACAGGCATTGCTCTCGGCTCGCCGCGCGGGCGCACCGAATCCGGTTTATGTTTCCGAATGGAAGAAATCGATTGCGAGGAGCGGGCGGGTTGAAACCGGCCACTCGGAACTGGATCTGATTGTCATGCCGGAATTTTCGACAACCGGTGTGATGTACGACGAGACGGAGCTGTACTCCACCGCGATGGTGATTCCCGGGGAGGAAACCGAAGTATTCGCCGCGGCCTGCGCATGTGGGTGACCGATGCGGTCACGGCGCAGGAGAAGGTCCACGAGATCAGCGGTGTCTAAGATCGCCCCTATGCCCGTCTCGACCACCGCGACGGCGTCCGGGTTGTGCGCCTTCGTCGACGCCTCGCCGTCCCCCTTCCACGTCGTCCACACCGTCGCCACCGAACTGGCCGCCCAGGGTTTCACGGAGTTGCCGGAGTCGCGGCCGTGGACCGTCGGGGGCGCGGGCCGCTACTTCGTGGTGCGCGGCGGTTCCCTGGTGGCGTGGGCCGGAGCCGCCGACGATTCCCCCGCCCACCCCTTCCGGGTGGTGGGCGCGCACACCGACAGCCCGAATCTTCGGGTCAAACAGCACCCGGATCTGGCGGCGGCCGGATGGCAGCTGGTCGGGCTGGAACCCTACGGCGGCGCCTGGCTGAACTCCTGGCTGGATCGCGAGCTGGGCATCTCCGGGCGGCTCACGGTGCGGGACGGAAATGCCGTGGTGGAACGCCTCGTTCGGATCGACGAACCGCTGCTGCGGGTGCCGCAGCTGGCCATCCACCTGTCCGAGGACCGGCGCGGGGTGACGCTGGATCCGCAGCGCCACGTCAACGCGGTGTGGGGTGTGGGCGGCGAGCCGCGGTCGTTCCTGGACTATGTGGCCGAGCGGGCCGGCGCCGATCCCGGCGCGGTGCTCGGCTGGGAGCTGATGACCCACGACCTGTCGCCGAGCCGCGCGGTCGGGCGGGACCTCGATCTGGTGAGCGCGCCCCGGCTGGACAACCAGGGCACCTGCTACGCGGGCCTGCACGCGTTCCTGGCCGCCGCGGACCGGCCGGGCGTGGCCGCGCCGGTGCTGGCGATGTTCGATCACGAGGAGGTCGGCAGCCAGTCCGAGCGCGGTGCGCAGTCGGATCTGCTCCCTGCGGTGCTGGAGCGGATCGTGCTCGCCCGGGGCGGCGGACGCTCGGAATACCTTGCGGCGCTGGCCGGTTCGGTCTGCGCCTCGGGGGATATGGCGCATGCCACGCACCCCAACTATCCGGAGCGGCACGAGCCCGCGCATCGCATCGAGATCAACGGCGGCCCGGTGCTGAAGGTGAACCAGAATCTGCGCTACGCCACCGACGCGGTCGGCGCCGGGGCATTCGCGCTGGCGTGCGCGCAGGCGGGGGTGCCGCTGCAGCGCTACGTGCACCGCGCCGATCTGCCCTGCGGGTCCACCATCGGCCCGATGACCGCGGCCCGCACGGGCATGCCGACCGTCGACGTCGGCGCGCCGCAACTGGCGATGCATTCGGCGCGCGAGCTGATGGGCGCGGCCGACGTCCAGTCCTACTCCGCTGCCTTGGAGACGTTCCTGACACCGACGGAATGACCCGCCTCGCGTGCTATGGAAGGGCCTGCCCTCGCGTGCTATGGAATGACCTGCCCTCGCGTGCTATGGAATGGCCCGCCGTCGCGTGCTATGGAATGGCCCGCCGTCGCGTGCTATGGAATGGCCCGCCGTCGCGTGCTATGGAATGGCCCGCCGTCGCGTGCTATGGAATGGCCCGCCGTCGCGTGCTATGGAATGGCCCGCCCCTCGCTTTCCCGGCATGCTTCCCCCTCGCTTTCCCGGCACGCTCTTGGCCGGGACCCCCACGCGCCCAAGGCCAAAACCGCGAGCGTCACCAGCGCGTAGCTGCTGCCGATCACCTGCTGCCATAGCGACCAGCCCGCCTCCTGGTCGTTCTGGTGCGGCAGCAGCCAGAACGGCCCGATGAAGAACATCACGGTGATGACGGCCAGGGCGCCGGTAATCAGGCTGCGGCGGAGGCGGTTCGGTCGCGCGGCGCCCGGATCGCGCCAGGGGTTCGCGGCGGCGACCGTCAGCATCGCCGGGGCCACCCACACCCAGTGGTGCGACCACGAGATCGGCGAGATCAGCAGCACCGCAGCGGCATTGACCAGCAGCGCGGCCACGTCCGCGCCGGTGTCGAGCAGTCGCTTCATCCACACCGCCGCCAAGGCGAGGGCGACGGCCGACAGCGCGATCCAGGTCAGCGTGGCCACCTCCTCGGAGAATCCGAGCCGGAACGCGAAGCCCTTCAGCGACTGATTGCCCGCGTAGGCGGCCGGACCGATGCGGTCGGTGTCCCACAGCGTCTCGAACCAGTATTCGGCCGAATCCCCCGGGAACAGCAGGAATCCCAGCGCGATCGCCCCGATCGCGGACAGCACCAGCGTGATCGACGCGCGCCAATCCTTGCGCAGCAGGAAGTACAGCAGGTACGCCGCCGGAATCAGCTTGATCGACACCGCGATTCCGATGAGCATGCCGCGCGGCCAGCGCGGCTTGCGCACCAGGATGTCGAGTGCGATCGCGGCCATCAGCACCAGATTGATCTGCCCGAAGTTGTAGGTCTGGCGCACCGGTTCGGTCACCCCGAGGAGGGCGACCGCGCCGACGATCAGCGCCGCCCGGGTCGGCAGCTCCAGCGACGGCCGCATCCGGTCCAGCACCAGCCACAGCGTGATCCCCAGGCTCGCAATGGAGATGGCCAGCACCAGCCCCTGCGCGACCCCGAGCGGTAGCAGGGCCAGGGGCGTGAAGAACAACGCGGCCAGCGGGGGATAGGTGAACGGCAGGCCGATGCCGCCCGACTTCGGCATCGGACCGTAGAGGTCGCCGCCGTCGAGCCAGACCCGGGCACCGTTGCGGTACACCTCGAGATCGATGTAGCCGTGCCATAGCTTGAATACGAAGGATGCGATCGCCGAGACGACGAACAGGCCAATCGCGAGAGACAACAGTCGTAGCTGGCGAGTTGTCAGACCGGTTATGGACGATGCCACGGAGGTGGCCACGGGCGCTTCGTCCGGATCCGCGACCCTGGATCGATCTGTCACCTGATCAGGGTATCCCGCAGTGGGCTGGACGCCTGGTCGGGTGGGGTTTGCCACACACTAGACTGAGTTCGTCTCCCCACCCGCTCGAGCGTCGCGCCGCATCCGGTGAGCAAGCCGGTTGCCCGTCGTATGCCCGGCCGAAAGGACCCTGGTACCCACCGTGACTGTCCACGTCGACACCGTCAGCGCCGCCGCAGCCACCCCGGATACCCCGCAGCCCTATAAGGAACTGGGCCTGAAGGACGACGAATACGCCCGCATCAGGGAGATTCTCGGCCGCCGCCCCACCGACGCCGAACTGGCGATGTACTCGGTGATGTGGAGCGAGCACTGCTCCTACAAGTCCTCGAAGGTGCACCTGCGCTACTTCGGCCAGACCACCACCGACGAGATGCGCGCGTCCATGCTGGCCGGTATCGGCGAGAACGCGGGCGTGGTCGACATCGGCGACGGCTGGGCGGTCACCTTCAAGGTGGAGAGCCACAACCACCCCTCCTACGTGGAGCCCTACCAGGGCGCCGCGACGGGCGTCGGCGGCATCGTGCGCGACATCATGGCGATGGGCGCGCGGCCGATCGCGGTGATGGACCAGCTGCGGTTCGGCGCGGCCGATCATCCCGACACCCGGCGCGTGGTCGACGGCGTGGTGCGCGGCGTCGGCGGCTACGGCAATTCGCTGGGCCTGCCGAATGTGGGCGGCGAGACCGTATTCGACCCGTCCTATCAGGGCAATCCGCTGGTGAATGCCCTGTGCGCGGGCGTGATGCGGGTGGAGGACCTGCACCTGGCCTTCGCCTCGGGGCAGGGCAACAAGATCATTCTGTTCGGTGCGCGCACCGGGCTCGATGGCATCGGCGGCGTCTCCGTGCTCGCCTCGGACACCTTCTCCGGCGACGAGTCCGGTACCGGACGCAAGAAGCTGCCGAGCGTCCAGGTGGGCGATCCGTTCGCGGAGAAGGTGCTCATCGAATGCTGTCTCGAGCTCTACCACGCCGGGCTGGTGGTCGGCATCCAGGACCTGGGCGGCGCCGGATTGTCGTGCGCCACCTCCGAACTGGCCGCGGCCGGTGACGGCGGCATGCACGTGAAATTGGACCGGGTGCCGCTGCGGGCGGCGAATATGACTCCGGCGGAGATTCTTTCGAGCGAGTCGCAGGAGCGCATGTGCGCGGTCGTGACTCCCGACAATGTCGACGCGTTCATGGCGGTCTGCAAGAAGTGGGACGTGCTGGCCACGGTGATCGGCGAGGTCACCGACGGCGACCGGCTGCAGGTCACCTGGCACGGCGAGACCGTGGTGGACGTGCCGCCGCGCACCGTCGCCCACGAGGGCCCGGTGTACGAGCGGCCGGTGCGGCGTCCCGCCGAGCAGGACGCGCTGATCGCCGACGTCCCGGATGCGCTGGCGCGCCCCAAGACCGGCGACGAACTGCGCGCGACCCTGCTGACGCTGCTCGCCAGCCCGCAGCTGTGCAGCCGCCGCTGGATCGTCGAACAGTACGACCGCTACGTGCGCGGCAACACCGTGCTGGCCGAGCACGCCGACGCCGGGGTGGTCCGCATCGACGAGGAGTCCGGCCGCGGCATCGCGCTGGCCACCGACGCCTCCGGCCGCTACACCAAACTCGACCCCTACACCGGTGCGCAGTTGGCGCTGGCCGAGGCCTTCCGCAATGTCGCCGCCACCGGCGCCACCCCGAAGGCCGTGACGAACTGCCTCAACTTCGGCTCTCCGGAGGATCCTGGCGTGATGTGGCAGTTCCAGCAGGCCGTGCGCGGGCTCGCGGACGGCTGTGCGGCCCTGGGCATTCCGGTCACCGGCGGCAACGTGAGCTTCTACAACCAGACCGGGCAGACCGCGATCCTGCCCACCCCGGTGGTGGGCGTGCTGGGCGTCATCGACGATGTGCACCGGCGCATCCCGACCGGTCTGGGCACCGAGCCCGGCGAGACGCTGATCCTGCTCGGCGATACGCGCGACGAGTTCGGCGGTTCCATCTGGTCGCAGGTCGAACACGACCACCTGGGCGGCGTGCCGCCGCGGGTCGATCTCGCCCGCGAACAGCTGCTGGCCGAGGTGCTCACCGCCGGGTCGCGCGACGGAATGATCAGCGCCGCCCACGATCTCAGCGAGGGCGGCCTGATCCAGGCGGTGGTGGAGGCGGCGCTGGCCGGTGAGACCGGTTGCCGCATCCTGCTTCCGGAGGATGCCGACCCGTTCGTCATGCTGTTCTCCGAATCGGCGGGCCGCGTGCTGGTGGCGGTGCCGCGCTCGGAGGAGACCCGCTTCACCAAGATGTGCGGCGCGCGGCGGTTGCCGTGGGTACGCATCGGCGTGGTCGACCAGGGCTCGGACTCCGTGGAGGTGCAGGGCCAGTTCACGGTGCCGATGGCGGAGCTGCGCGAAGTCTTCGAGGGCACGCTGCCCACGCTCTTCGGCCACGTGAACTGAACCACCGGAAGTAGGGCGGTCAGGGCGTCCTCAGCCCATGACCTTGAACGGATCATGTTCGGCCATCAGCTTTTCCATCCGCGCCTCATCGATGCGGTGGGTGACCCTGGACGACTCGAACTGGTCCCGGACCACCTTGGCCAGGCTGAAGCTGCTGCTGACCAGGAACAGCACGGCCATCAGAAGGAAGCCGCGCTGCCAGATGTCCAGGGGTAGGTAGAGGATCCCCGCGCAGGCCGCGACGAAGCTGATGCCGAAGGCGATCGCGGCCTGCGCGAGAAAAGCCGGAGTGCTCTTCTGCGGTGCGTTGGCATTGCTCATGGGTATAGAGTGCGGCGTGCGGCGCCCGCGATCGCCGGTAGAACTACTCGAGCGACACGGGTAATTCCCGCGCCGCAGGTCATTATGCTCACGCGACCAGATCCCCGATTTCCGAGCCGCTGCCGCCATACTTGACGGGTGCTCGATACCGCCGAGACTCTCACAACGCTGCGTACACGCGGCGTTGTCGCTGTCCGGCAGGGTAAGCATCTGCTGCGCCGCCTCGAGGACGACGTCATCGACCTGAACTACGTCGGCCTGGTGGTGGCGACGGTGTTCTTCGGATGGTCGGTGACACCCTCGCTGCTGCCGCGTGACTGGCTGTTCCAGGGACTCATCAGCGGCCTCAACGCCGCGATCGGCTACGGCGTCGGCTGCGTGCTCGAGTGGTTGTTCCGCAAGTGGATTCGGCCCAAGCTGCCGGTGCGGAGTCCGTCGCTGGGGGTTCAGTACGCGGTGAAGTTCGCCGTGCTGACCGCGTGCGTGCTGATCGCGATCTGGATGCTGGTGCTGTCGGCGGACTGGCAGCGGCAGATCTCGGCGCTGATGGACATGGCGGGCACCACGCGCGCGGCATACCTGCGCACGGGCGCGCTGAGCCTGGCGGTCGGCGTCATCGCGGTGGCGGTGTATCGCACGCTGCGCGAGATCGTCCGCTTCTTCGCGCGGCTGCTGAGCCGGTGGGTGCGGGTGCCGCCGCGGTTCGCCCCGACCGTCGGCGTGATCGTGCTGGCCGTGCTGGCGGTGACGCTGTTCAACGGCGTCGCCACCCGGGCGTTCTTCGCGGTGGCCAACTCCGCGTTCAGCGTGCGCAACGACAAGATGTCGGACTACGCGGTGCAGCCGCGGTCGCCGGAGCGCTCAGGCAGCCCCGCCTCGTTGGCGAAATGGGAGACGCTGGGCTCGGAGGGCCGCTGGTTCGTCTCGCACGGGCCGGACGCCTTCCGCATCGGCGCGGTGACGAAAGCGCCCGCGCGCGAACCGGTTCGAGTCTACGTCGGCCTGGATTCGGCGAAAGATGGTGTGACGCAGGAGCAGCTGGCGGTCGACGAGTTGGAGCGCACCGGCGCGTTCGACCGAAAGGTGCTGGTGGTCGTCACCACGACCGGCACCGGCTGGGTGAACTCCGAGACGGCCGAGGCGATCGAGTACCTGTATCACGGCGACACCGCGATCGCCGCCTCGCAGTACTCGTATCTGCCGAGCGTGCTGTCGTTCCTGGCCGACCGGCAGAAGGTGGCGGCGGCGGGTAAGAAGATGTTCGACGCGGTCTACGCGGCCTGGTCGAAGCGCCCGCCGGAGGCCCGGCCGAAGCTGCTGGTGTACGGGGAGAGCCTGGGCTCGCAGGGGTCGGAGGCGGCGTTCGACGGGCTGGCGGATCTGCGCGCGAAGGTTGATGGGGCGCTGTGGGTCGGCCCACCGAACTCGAATCGCCTGTGGAGCCAGTTCACCGAGCGCCGCGACCCGGGAACCCGGGCGGTGGATCCGGTATACGCCGACGGGCTGGTGGTGCGGTTCGCCACGGAGGCAACCGATCTGAGCAGGCCGTCGCCGGACTGGCGTCGGCCGCGCATCGCCTACCTGCAGCACCCCTCCGATCCGATCGTGTGGTGGTCGACGGACCTGATCTTCTCCCAACCGGATTGGCTGTCGGAGCCGCGCGGCGCGGACGTGTCCTCGCAGATGCGCTGGTGGCCGCTGGTCACCTTCTGGCAGGTCGCGGTGGACCTGACCAACGCCCAGGGCGTCAGCGACGGGCACGGTCACAACTATGGCAACCTGATGCTGGACGGCTGGGTCGCGGTACTCCCGCCACCGGACTGGACCCCGGAGGAGTTGGACCGCATCCGTATCCAGCTGGACCTGTCCGAGTCATTCGAACGCGCGGTGAAGTGAGGATGAGCGTGCGGGGACGCGGTGGGCCGGGCGCCGGTGGCGCTACCCGCCGGGCCGGGGCAGCGTGGGATCGATGCCGTCGCGCAGGGACCGTCGTGAGTCGGAACCGGAGCTGGAAGGCAGGGGGGTAAGCCGTGAGCAGGCGTCTCGGGATCTCGGTTGCCGCCGTGGGGGTTCCGCTGCTGTGGAGCAACGTGGTGTTGCCGCGCTCGGCTCTGGATGTGCGGATGCGCACCGTCGCGAACGCGACTTTCGCCACGGCGTACGCGGCCACCTTCGGCGCGCGTCCGAACTGGTGCTCGGGTCGCGGATGGCGTTGGGGCGCAGGTGCTGCGGCGCTGGTTACAGCGGGTTACGCTGCCGCTGTGGCTGTTCCGCCACTACGTCGCCGTCTCGCCGAGTTCGCCGTCCGGGGTCCGGAGGTCCCGCTCGCCGAATGGGCCGCTGTCCACATTCCCGTCGGCACCGTTTACAGCGAGGAACTGATCTTTCGTGCTACCCTGGACCCACTGCTCGACACCGCGGCCGGGTCTGCGGGAAAGTGGCTCGGCGCAGCGACTTTCGGACTCTGGCACATCGCCCCCGCCCGAGCCGCAGGCGACAATGTCGCGGCGTCGGTAGCTTTCACCACGGCCGGTGCCCTGGTCCTTTCCCGGCTTCGCCGCCACACCGCCAGCACCACCGCCCCGGCTCTACTCCACCTGGCCCTCAACGTCGGCGGCGCCCTGACCCCCCACCTCGCGGGCGTATGAACCAACCGACCGCTCGAAATGAACGTTCGACCGGTAACCGCTTGTCCCGCAGTCGGATCGAGCGACACCGGACATGTCGGTAGCGGCCTATAGCCTGCTGCTATGCCCAGTGCCCTGCACGAAGTTCTAGCCGACTTGTTTCGGCAACGGCCCCGCCTGGCGGCCGATCTATTGCAGCTCGTACCCGATATCGTAGTACCCGACTTCACCGACGCCCGTCTGGAATGCGGCGATTTCCCCGACATCGACCCCACCGAGTATCGCGCCGACGCTGTCGTAGTGCTGACGCGAGGTCAGATTCCGATGCTGGGTGTCATCGTGGAGGCACAGCTCAGACCCGACGCCGACAAAACCTGGAGTTGGCCGGTCTACCTGACCACATTGCGCGCACGTCTTCGCTCCCCGGTCGTCCTGCTGATTCTGTGTCCGAACGACCGCACGGCAGCCTGGTGCCGCACACCGATTCCGCTAGCCCCCGGATGTTTGCTGACACCGGTCGTCATCGGTCCTGCCGATGTGCCGGTCGTGCTGGACCCGGCTCTCGCCTCGACCAACCCCGAGATGGCGGTGCTGTCGGCGATCGCCCATCGGAACCACCGCGACAGGGATGCGATTCTGAACGTCGTCGCGAGCACGATGGTCGACGTTCCTAACGGAGAAATGTACATTGACCTGGTAATGGCCGTACTCCCGAAGGCGGCCCGGGATGTGTTGGAGACCCTGATGACCACCGGCACCTATGAGTACAAGAGCGAGTTCGCGCGCCGCTACTACAGTCGGGGCGAGGAGCAGGGCGAAGCGAAGGTCCTCCTCAAGATTCTCCGGCACCGTTTCACGGTTCCCGATACTGTCGCCGACCGCGTCATGAATTGCACCGACACCGATCAGCTCGAAGCTTGGACCGATCGTGCTCTCGAGGCAGACAGGCTCGATGAGGTATTCGACGAGTAGCCGAGGCGGCGGCGCCTCGTGGCTTCTGGCTCGGGGGCTCGGTGGGGAATCGTGTTCTGTCGCACCACCTCGCTAATCTCAGCAGAGTGGCACGACGACCTGCGGTGGATCCTGCCGAGCTGCGTGCAGCGGTGACGGTGGTAAGTGACTGGCTACGTGAGGAAGCCGTGCCCGCGCCTGCGCGGGCCGAGGTGGCGGCGGCGGTGAAAGCGACCGCGCGCTCGCTCGCCGCGAATGCCCCCGGGCATTCGGTGGAGGTGCGGGTGCCGCCGTTTGTGGCGGTGCAGTGTATCGACGGGCCGCGGCATACGCGGGGGACGCCGCCGAATGTGGTCGAGACCGATGCGCGGACCTGGCTGTTGGTGGCCACCGGGCTGTTGAGCTTCGATGATGCCGTGGAGTCGGGTGCGTTGAGCGCGTCCGGGCTGCGGGCGGGGGAGTTGGCCCGGTGGCTGCCGGTGGTGGCGATTTAGGTCCCGGCCGAAAGCATGCCGGGAATCGTGATTGGTGGCATGCCGGGAATCGTGATTGGTGGCATGCCGGGAACCGTGGTTGGTGGTATGCCGGGGATGGTGGTGGCGTTCTCCGTTACGCCTACGTCTGGTTCACCGGTTTGCGTTCCAGGCCCTTGCGGTCGTAGAAGCGGGTGATCAGCAGGCCGAGGGCGACGCCGATGGCCAGGCCCAGTACGGCCATCCAGACGCCGCGCGTCATCCCGGCGGCGCCGTTGCCGTTGAAGTACAGCAGGGAGCGGACGCCCAGGAAGACCTGGTGCATCGGTTCGAACTCGGCCAGCCAGGCGAAATACTTCGGCGTCGCCTCGATCGGCACGGTGCCGCCGGAGGACGGCAGGCCGAGGATGACGAAGATGATCAGGTTGATGATCAGGCCCGAGGTGCCGATGGCGGCGAGCACCGAGGTGCAGGTGAAACCCACGGCGATCATGACGAAGGCGCCGTAGAGGTACAGCGCCAGCGGTTTGTCGATCGGCATCCCCAGCGCCTTGCCGATCCCCAGCAGCGCCGCGGAGACGACCAACGCCATCGCCGTCACCGCCGACCATTTGATCAGCAGCGTCTTCGTGCGGGAGATCGAGGCGCGCGGATAGTGCAGGTACCACGGGCCCCATTCGGTCGGCAGGAATCCCAGCGACGCGTCGATCAGCTGGTGGATGATCATCGCGCCGACCATCCCGACCAGCAGGAGCAGCAGGCTGTAGAAGAAGGCGGTGAGGCCCTCGCCCGAGCCGCCCGGCAGCGGACGGAACTGTTCGACCATGATATTCAGCGGACGTTCCAGCGTGATCCGGGTGGCGCCGGACAGCTCCGGCGCGGGCGGCCCGCCGGGCGGCGGCTGCAGCTGGGCCTGGACCTGTTCGGTCAGTTGCTTGCCGACCTGCGCCTGCACCTGGGTCAGCGCCTCTTCGCCGAACCGCTCCAGAATGGCCGTCGCGAAGGCGCCGGTCCGGGGATTGGTCTGCAGCGTGATGACCGGCTGCTCGATATCGCCGGGGACGATGCTGCCGACGCCCAGGATGCCGAGCCGCTTGGAAAAGTCGCTGGGGATATAGATGGCGCCGTACACCTGCGCCGACTGCATCGCGAGCTGGGCCTCGCTCGGCCCCAGCACCCGCAGATCGATCTTGTCGGCCGGTACCGCCTGCTGCAGCCCCTGGGCGACCTGGTCGCCGAAATTGACCACCTTTTCCTGGCCGGGTGCGCCGAGCTTGTCACCGACGTCCTGATTGACCAGCGCCACCGGAAAGTCGTGCAGGTTCTCCTCAGGATCGACGACGTAGTCGAGATACATCACGCCCAGCAGCGAGGCCAGCAGGGTCATCACTATCACCGGGAACGCCCACCTGAGCGGGGTCAGGTGTCGCCGGGGAGGACTCACTTCCGAACCGTCCGTCGTCGCCACGGTCGAACGGTAGCAGCAACCGGCCCGCCAACCGGGTGATCCCGCGCGAGGTTTCGCGGGAATGACCCGTAGACTGATCAGTGCCCCCCGCCCGCCGAACAGGGAGCAAACGGTGACCCTACATACGCCCCCCGCGGACCAGCCCGAGAACGAGCCGCGCGAGGAGTGCGGCGTCTTCGGAGTCTGGGCCCCGGGCGAGGATGTGTCCAAGCTCACTTACTACGGGCTGTACGCACTGCAGCACCGCGGCCAGGAGGCGGCGGGCATCGCCGTCGCCGACGGCTCGCAGGTGCTGGTGTTCAAGGACCTCGGCCTGGTCAGCCAGGTATTCGATGAGCAGACCCTGGCCGCCATGCCCGGCCACGTCGCCATCGGCCACTGCCGCTACTCCACAACCGGCTCGGTCACCTGGGAGAACGCCCAGCCGATCTTCCGCACCAACGCCGTCGGCACCGGACTTGCCCTGGGGCACAACGGAAATCTGGTCAACACCGCCGAGCTCGCCGCCCGGGCGCGCGAACGCGGACTGGTCGGCGGCCGACTATCCGACGGCTCGATGTCGGCCACCTCCGACTCCGACGTGATGACCGCGCTGCTGGCGCACGCCGCCGCCGACAAGAGCGTCGAGCAGGCGGCCATGGAGCTGCTGCCGACGCTGCGCGGCGCCTTCTGCCTGACCTTCATGGATGAGCACACGCTCTACGCCGCGCGCGATCCGCACGGGGTGCGCCCACTGTGCCTGGGCCGCCTCGACCGCGGCTGGGTGGTTGCCAGCGAGACCGCCGCGCTCGATATCGTGGGTGCCTCATTCGTGCGCGATATCGAGCCGGGCGAACTCCTGGCGATCGACGCCGACGGCGTGCGCTCGCTGCGCTTCGCCAATCCGGAGCCCAAGGGCTGTGTCTTCGAATACGTCTATCTGGCCCGCCCCGACAGCACCATCGCGGGCCGCTCGGTGCACGGCACCCGCGTCGAGATCGGCCGCCGCCTCGCCCGGGAGCATCCGGTCGACGCCGATCTGGTGATCCCGGTGCCGGAGTCGGGTACCCCGGCCGCGGTCGGGTACGCGCAGGGTTCGGATATCCCCTACGGCCAGGGTCTGATGAAGAACGCCTATGTGGGCCGCACCTTCATACAGCCCAGCCAGACCATCCGCCAGCTCGGCATCCGGCTCAAGCTGAATCCGCTGCGCGAGGTCATCCGCGGCAAGCGGCTGATCGTGGTCGACGATTCGATCGTGCGCGGCAACACCCAGCGCGCGCTGATCCGGATGCTGCGGGAGGCCGGCGCGCTGGAGATCCACGTGCGCATCGCCTCGCCGCCGGTGAAGTGGCCCTGCTTCTACGGCATCGACTTCGCCTCCCGCGCGGAGCTGATCGCCAACGGCGCGGGCCCCGACGACACCGAGTCGCTCGACGAGATGGTGGAGAACGTCCGGCGTTCCATCGGTGCCGATTCGCTCGGCTACATCTCGCTGGAGGGCATGATCGCGGCCACCGAGCAGCCCCGGTCCCGGCTGTGCAGCGCCTGCTTCGACGGCGACTACCCGATTCCGCTGCCCACCGAGGCGGCGATCGGGAAGAATGTGCTGGAGGGCATCCTCGGTGGCAAGCGGGAGTCGGAACTGTTGGGCGACAACGCGAATGCGAGCGCGCTCAGCCGCCCCTGACGCTCCGATCGCCCATCTCCTGCCTGCAACATAGTTGCGCACTGTCCCGGCTGGCGGTCGGCCACGGGATTGCGCAGCCTGCAATGGTTCCTGTGCAAACACCCCGGCACCGACGCTTTTTGGACTTACGACCATTAATTGTTGCGAAACGCAACATATTTGCAACGGCCCGGCGGTACTGTCCCCGCCATACCGAAGTTCACCGCGTACGCGCCCGGCCTGTGATCCAGGCCTCGGGCGCGCCCGCGTTGCGAGATGAGGACAGTCATGCGGTTTTCGGCTTCACCGGCGTCGGCGGCTCGGAGGAGCCGCGTGCCCGGCGCCAGGGTGAAAAGTGTTGCGGCAGTAGGGATGGCGGGCCTGGCGCTACTCGCGGTGGCGGGGTGCGGGTCCGGGCGCACCGGGGGCGGCGGTGACGGCGGCGGCTTGGTGATCGGCACCACCGACAAGATCTTCTCCTTGGATCCGGTGGCGGCCTACGATCAGGGTTCCTATGTTCCCGAGACCCAGATCTACCAGCACGTCATGAACTTCGCGCCCGGCCAGACCAAGCCGGAGCCCGATGCCGCGGAGAAGTGCGATTTCACCCAGCCCACCGTGTACACCTGCACGCTGAAGAAGGGACTGAAGTTCGCCAACGGAAATCCGTTGACCGCCAAGAGCGTCAAGTTCTCCTTCGACCGCATGGTCAAGATCAACGACCCGAACGGACCGGCGGCGCTGCTGACCCACCTGGACCGCACCGAGGTGGTCGACGACCACACGGTGACCTTCACCCTGAAGAACGCCAACGACCAGACCTTCCCGTCGATCCTGGCGACACAGGCCGGTCCGATCGTCGACGAGGCGGTGTTCTCGCCCGACAAGCTCGTGGACGACGATTCGGTCGTCAGGGCCAAGGGTTACTCCGGGCCCTACACGATCACCAGCTACGACAAGAACAAACTCGTCGAGTACCAGGCGAATCCGGACTACAACGGCATCCTCGGCAAGCCGAAGACCAGCTCGGTGTCGACGAAGTACTACGCCAGCGGCGAGAACCTGAAGCTCGACATCCAGAACGGCAACATCGACGTCGCCTACCGCAGCCTGAGCCCCACCGATATGGAGTCGCTGCGCGGCAACGACAAGGTCGCGGTGCACGAGGGCCTCGGCGGCGAACTCCGCTACATCGTGTTCAACATGAACACCATGCCCGGCGGGTCCCCGGAGCAGAAGCTCGCCATCCGTAAGGCCATGGCCGCCAGCGTCGATCGCGACGCGCTGTCGAAGGATGTCTACAAGGGCACCTTCACTCCCGCGTATTCGCCCATCCCGCAGGGTTTCACCGGCGCGACCGAGCCGTTCAAGGACATCTACGGCGCCAAGCCGAACAAGGAGAAGGCGGCGAAGTTCCTCGCCGACGCGGGTGTTCCGACGCCGGTCGAGATCAACCTGCAGTACAACCCGGACCACTACGGCGGCTCCAGCTCCGAGGAGTACGCGGCGATCAAGAGCCAGCTGGACGCCACGGGCCTGTTCAAGATCAACCTGCAGTCCACCGAGTGGGTGACCTACCAGCACGAGCGGGCACGCGACGGCTATCCGGTGTACCAGCTGGGCTGGTTCCCCGACTATCCGGATCCGGACGACTACCTGACCCCGTTCTTCGCGCCGAACAACTTCCTGCAGAACCACTTCGAGGATCCGGCCATCACCGCCCAGCTGACCGCGGAGGTGACCGAGCCCGACGAGGCCAAGCGGGTGAAGATCCTGGAGCAGGTGCAGCGCGACCTGGCGGACAAGCACATCTCGACGCTGCCGCTGCTGTCGGGTAAGCAGATCGCGATCACCACGAAGGGCGTCCAGGGCACCGAGGCGACCCTCGATCCGTCCACCAAGTTCCGCTACAGCGTGCTGAGCAAGTGACTGCCGCCGTAACCGAGCAGGAGCCGCCCGCACCGGCTCCTGCTCCTCGGAATGCGCGGCGCGGCAGCCGATCCCGGTACGGGGTGCTGCTGCGCTACCTGGGCGTGCGGCTGCTGCTGATCGTGCCGACGGCATGGATTCTGGTGACGGTCGTGTTCTTCCTGATGCGGGTCGTTGGTGATCCGATCAGCGCCGCCCTGGGCGGGCGGCTGCCACCGGACCAGATCGAGGCCCGCAAGGAGGCCGCCGGGCTCAATCGGCCTGTGCTGAGCCAATATTGGGATTATCTCACCGGGCTGCTGCGTGGTGATTTCGGCCGCTCCACCGACAATCGGGCCATCAGCGATATCGTCGCCAGCTACGGCGCGGCCACGCTGGAGCTGGTGTTCTGGGCGCTGCTGGTGGCCTTCCTGGTCGGAGTTCCCTTGGGGCGCTACGCGGCCCGGCGCCGCGACAAGGCCTCCGATGTCGGGTTGCGGCTGTTCGGCATCCTGGTCTACGCGGCCCCGGTGTTCTTCGTCGGCCTGCTGCTGAAGCTGATCTTCGCCGTCAAGCTGGGCTGGCTGCCGGTGGCGGGCCGGGCCAGCACCAATGTGGAACTGGCGCTGCAGCACGTCTCGCCGAAGACGAACATCCTCACCATCGACGCGATCCTCTACGGCGACATGGGATATCTGGCCGACGTGCTGGAGCACGCCATCCTGCCCGCGATCGCGCTGGGTCTGCTCACCGCGGGCATCTTCCTGCGGCTGGTCCGGATCAACCTGATCCAGACCCTGCGCAGCGATTTCGTCGACGCGGCGCGGGCGCGCGGGCTCACCGAGCGGGTGGTGGTCGGGCGGCACGCGTTCCGCAACGCCATGATTCCGATCGTCACGGTGATGGGCATGCAGATCGCCATGATGCTGGGCGGCGCCGTGCTGACCGAGATCACCTTCGAGTGGAAGGGCCTGGGCTACCAGCTCGCGAGCTATCTGCAGGCCCGCGATTTCGTTGCGGTGCAAGGGATCGTGGCCTTCCTGGCGCTGGTGGTGGCGGTGATGAGCTTCCTCGTCGACGTCGTCGTGGCGCTGATCGATCCGAGGGTGAGGTTCTAGATGACTGCACCTGAACTGCTGGCGGAACCCGTCGTCGTTCCGCCCGGGCCGCGCCGGGGCATTCCGGGCCTGCGGCTGTTCTCGATGACCTCGGGACTGCAGCGGGTGACGCTGATCTTCGGTCTCGCGCTCATCGCGGTATTCGTGATCGTGGCGCTCTTCGCGCCGCTGATCGCGCCCTACGGCTTCGCCCAGACCTCCTCGGACGAAGTCGATTTCGCCCGGCAGCAGGCGCCCTCGGCGGAGCACTGGTTCGGGACCTCGGTGCGCGGCGAGGACGTATTCTCCCGGGTGCTGTTCGGGGCGCGCACCGCGCTGTGGGTCATAGCCGTATCGCTGGTGCTGTCGCTGTTCGTCGGCGTCCCTTTGGGTTTGGTGTCCGGATACGCCGGGCGCTGGGTCGACCGGGTGCTGACGTTGTTCATGGACGCCATGTACGCCTTCCCGACCCTGCTGCTGGCTATCGTGGTGTCGATCGTGGTGGCCGGGGGCAATTCGTCGAGCTTCGGCGGCGTGCTGTCGGCCGCCGTGGCGATCACGGTGATCTTCGTGCCGCAGTACTTCCGGGTGGTACGCAACGCGACGCTCGCGGTGAAGACCGAACCCTACGTCGACGCCGCCCGGGTGACCGGGGCGCCGGTCCGGCGCATCCTGTTCCGGCACATCTTTCCCAATGTCACCCAGTCGCTGCCGGTGATCATCACGCTCAACGGCTCCGAGGCCATCCTGACCCTGGCCGCACTGGGCTTCCTCGGCTACGGCATCGAGCCCACCCAGGCGGCGGAATGGGGCTACGACCTCAACAAGGCGCTGGCCGACGTGTCCAACGGGATCTGGTGGACCGGTGTATTCCCCGGCGTCGCCATCGTTTTGGTGGTGCTCGGGATGACGCTGGTGGGGGAGAGTCTCAACGAGGTGCTCAATCCGCTGCTGCGCACCCGCCGCGCGGCCACCGCCGCCGCACCGAAGGAGGCCACCGGTGACTGAGTCCCTGGACCGCACGGCCGCCCTGGCCATCGAGTCGCTGTCGGTCACCTTCGCCACCGACGCGGGCCCGGTCGACGCGGTATGCGATGTGTCCTACGAGGTATGCCCCGGCGAGGTGCTGGCCATCGTCGGGGAGTCCGGATCGGGCAAGTCGGTGAGCTCCCGCACCGCGATCGGCCTGCTGCCCTCGACCGCCCGGGTGACCGGCCTGGTCGCCATAGGCAGCAACAAGATCACATCGATGACCGAGAAGCAGTTGACCGCGGTGCGCGGCGGCGAGATCTCGATGATCTTCCAGGAGCCGGGCGCCGCGCTGGACCCGCTGTTCACGGTCGGCTATCAGCTCACCGAAGCCCTTCGCGCACACAATGGTTCGGGCCGCAAACAGGCCCGGGCGCGGGCGATCGAACTGCTGCGCACGGTCGGGCTGCCGGATCCGGAGCACCGGGTCGACTACTACCCGCATCAGCTGTCCGGCGGTCAGAAGCAGCGCGTGATGATCGCCATCGCGATCGCCTGCGAGCCGAAGGTGATCATCGCCGACGAGCCGACGACGGCCCTGGACGTCACCGTGCAGGCCGAGATCCTGGAACTGCTGCGGGATCTGCGCGATCGCATCGGCAGCGCCATCGTGCTCATCACGCACAACATGGGCGTGGTCGCCGACCTCGCCGACCGGGTGGTGGTGATGCGCGCCGGGCGCGTCGTAGAAACCGCGCCGGTCGACGACCTTTTCGCCGATCCCCAGCAGCAGTACACCCGGGATCTGCTCGCCGCGGTACCGCATCTGGGCGCCGGGCTGCGGCCGACATCCGGCCCGGTGTCGCCCGTCGCGCCGCGGGTCGATGCGGCCGCGCCCACCACGGCGGCCGAACGACCCGCCGCGGAGTCGGTGGAACGGCCGGAGACGGTGCTCGAGGTGACCGATCTCGTGGTGGAATTCCCCGGGGCGCTGGGCCGCCCGGCCTTCCGCGCCGTGGATGACGTGAGCTTGACCATCGGCCGCGGCGAAACCCTCGGCCTGGTAGGCGAATCCGGATCGGGCAAGACCACGATCGGCCGGTGCGTCGCGGCGCTGCAGCGCCCCTCGTCGGGCACGATCGCGATGCACGGCACTCCCGTGACCGGGCTGTCCGAACGGCAGCTGCGGCCGCTGCGCAAAAGGCTGGGATTCGTATTCCAGGATCCCGCAACGTCGTTGAACCCGCGGCTGACCGTCGGGCAGTGTGTCGCCGAACCGCTGGTGGTGCACCGCGCCGCCCATGGTGAGGCGCTGTGGGTCCGGGTGCGCAAACTCCTCGACGATGTGCAGTTGCCCACCGGGACCGAACAGCGCTACCCGCACGAGCTTTCGGGCGGGCAGCGGCAACGGGCCAGCCTGGCCCGCGCCCTGGTGCTCAACCCGGACCTGCTGATCGCCGACGAGCCGACCAGCGCCCTGGACGTCTCGGTGCAGGCGCGGGTGCTCGAGCTGTTCGCCGAACTACAGCGGGAATTCGGCTGGGCCTGCCTGTTCATCAGCCACGACCTGGCCGTGGTGGATCAACTGGCCGATCGAATCGCGGTGCTGTGCAACGGCTCCGTGGTCGAGCAGGGCACCCGCGACGAAATCCTGCGCCACCCCACCCAGGAATACACGCAGCGTCTGGTCGCCGCCGTCCCGGTCCCCGACCCCGTGGAACAACGCCGGCGCCGCGCGGCCTCGGCGGCACTTTTCGCCACGGACCACAGCGGGTAATCCCGAGCCGGGTTGTGTCGTCGCGCCGTGTCGGGGGCGAGCCGACGAACTGGCGGCACAACCCTAGGCGAGCACCCGGCCGGTCGGTGCCGGACGATAGGACCGGGTGCTCGCCGCTTGTATCTCAGGGGGTTTCGGGGAGGCGGAGTAGGCCGCTGATCAGGAGCATGAGGGATTGTTGGGCCTCGGTGCGGGCGGTGTCGGGGTCGGGGGCGTGGGCGACGATCATGCCTGCCTCGGTTACCGCGCTGAGGATGAGTTGGGCGAGTACGCGAATCGGGGCGTCGGCGATCAGGCCTGCCGCGCGGGCCTGTTCCAGCTGGTCGGTGATCAGGCCCAGGCCGTACCTCGCCTCCATCTCGCGCCAGGCGGGCCAGCCCAGCACCGCGGGGGCGTCCGACATCGAGATCCTGGCGACCTCGGGGCGTTGGCACACCTCCAGAAAGGTGTTGAGGCCCACGCCCATGGCCGCGACGGTGGCGGCCGGATCGGCGGGATCGGCCGCCCCGGACAGCGACTCGATCGCCCGGGTCACCTCCGCGGTGGCCTCCGACTCGACCAGCTCGAGAACGGCCAGGAACAGCCCGCGCTTATCGCCGTAGTGGTGGTGCAGCGCGCCGCGGGTGACCCCGGCCGCGGAGACGATCTCCTCGGCCGAGACACCCGCGTAGCCGCGCTCGGCGAACAGCCGGCGCCCGGCCTCCTCGAGCGCGGCCCTGGTGGTGCGCGAACGATCCTCCTGGCTACGGCGTGGCATGCAGCCGAGTGAACTCCAGTATCAACTCGGTGAGCAACTCCGGCCGGTCCTCGGCGCTGAAGGTGTAGGAGTCATCGATCAGCCGCAGGGTGGCGTCGGGCAGATCGCGGGCCAGTCGCTCGGCGAACGACACCTTGAACACCCTGTCCTCCGGCGCCCAGGCAAGCAGCACGGGTAGATCGAGGGTGTGGAAGCGTTCCGCCGCCGCGAGCGTGTAGCGCTTGTGGATGCCGCGGACGAACCGGTACAGATCCGCCCGGATGGCCGCGGACCCCCGGCTCGGCAGGAGATAGGAGTCGGCGAACTCCGGCGGCACCGGCCGCTTGGTCACCAGGCCGAAGGCAATCGGCAGCCGCTGCGCGGGCCGGAACCGCATCAGCTCCAGCAGGCTCCGGAAGGGGCCGGGTATCGCGGCCAGCCGGGGCAGCGCCGTGAACGGCTGCGGCAGGAACTTGTCGTAGGCATCGCAGTTGGTGAGCACCACGCGTCCGATGCGGGACCGGTCGCGGGTCAGCAGGATCTGCGCGATCGCGCCGCCAGTGTCGTTGGCCACCAGCGTCACGTCCTCGAGGTCCAGCCGTTCCAGGAAGGCCGCGATCAGATCCGCGGCGCCCGTAGGCGACAGGTCCGCGTCGGGCACCGGAATCGAGTGCGCCCCGAAGGGCAGATCGGGGGCGATGCACCGGTGCCCGGCCGCGGCGACGCCGGGCACCACATCGCGCCACAGATCCGCGTTGACGAGCAAACCGTGCACGAAGACGACCGGCGCCCCGGAGCCGGTGTCGTGATAGCGGATCCGGCCGCCCGGCAGGTCCAGCTCGTGGATGGGGCCGAGTGTGCTGCTGATTCCCATGGTGCCTCCCGGGTGTGTGCTGTCCAGGTCGACTCAGACTTACATACATACCGTATGTACGTCAATGATTCGCCGTCGAAATTGCCCGGATTGTCGAGCGGTCAAGCCAATACCGGTGCAGTCCCGTTATCCGACTCCGGTAGCGTGATCAGGCATCTATCCGCCGATTCGGTTTGGAGCTTTCCCCGAAAATGACTGAGCAGACCCCGACTGGCGCCGGTGTGGACGGCCGCGACGCCGGTGCTTCGTACGCCGCGGCCGGCGTGGACATCGAGGCCGGTGACCGCGCGGTCGAGCTGTACGCGCCGCTGGCCAAGAAGGCCACCAGGCCAGAGGTGCAGGGTGGACTCGGCGGCTTCGCCGGACTGTTCGCGCTCAAGGGCGACTATCGCGAGCCCCTGCTCGCCTCCTCCACCGACGGGGTCGGTACCAAGATCGCGATCGCGCAGGCGATGGACAAGCACGACACCGTGGGTCTGGACCTGGTCGCCATGGTCGTCGACGATCTGGTGGTCTGCGGCGCCGAACCGCTGTTCCTGCAGGACTACATCGCCGTCGGCAAGGTCGTGCCGGAACGGATGGCGCAGATCGTGTCCGGTATCGCGGAGGGATGCGTCAAGGCGGGCTGTGCGCTGCTGGGCGGCGAGACGGCCGAACATCCGGGCCTGATGGGCGCCGACGACTACGACATCTCCGCCACCGGCGTCGGCGTGGTCGAGGCCGATGCCGTGCTCGGGCCGGACCGGGTGCGCCCCGGCGACGTCGTGATCGCGATGGGCTCCTCGGGCCTGCACTCCAACGGCTACAGTCTCGCCCGCCACGTCCTGCTCGAGATCGACCGGATGTCGCTGGCGGGACAGGTCGAGGAATTCGGCCGCACCCTCGGCGAAGAACTGCTCGAGCCGACCCGGATCTACGCCAAGGACTGCCTGGCTCTGGTCGCCGAGACCGACGTGCGCACCTTCTCGCACGTCACCGGCGGCGGGCTCGCCAACAACCTGGCCCGGGTGCTGCCCGCGGGCCTCGTGGCCGAAATCGACCGCGGCACCTGGAATCCCGCGCCGGTGTTCAAGATGATCGCGCAGCGCGGACGGGTCGAACGGGTCGAGATGGAGAAGACCTTCAACATGGGCGTCGGCATGGTCGCGATCGTCGCGCCGGAGGACGCCGAGCGGGCGCTGGCGGTGCTCACCGCGCGGCACATCGAGTGCTGGACGCTGGGAACGGTGAAGAAGGCCAAGGAGAGCGACGGTGAACGGGTGTCGCTGGTGGGGGAGCACCCGCGGTTCTAGGTGTACTGCCCAGGCACGCACGACGTCCCCGACCCGGGGAGGTCGGGAACATCCGGTGTGCGGCGAACCTGCGGCTCGCGGGGCGAGCCGACGAGCCTCAACGGGTGACGCGGGGACGCGGACAACCGGGCACTGAAACCGTGGCGACGTACGAAGGGGGAGGCCCCTCAGGCCTCCCCCTTCGTACGTCGATCCGAATCAGCGGCGCCAGTCGTCGTGGTCCTCGTCGTCCTCCCAGCGCGGCAGCGAGTCGTCCGCGTCGTGCTCATCGGAAAGCACGCCGCTCCGCTGCGAGTCGCGGGAGTGTCCCCCCGAGAGCTCGCGCTGAAGGCTCGCGAAGTCGGTCGACGGCGAGCTGTACTTCAGCTCGCGTGCGACCTTGGTCTGCTTTGCCTTAGCCCGGCCACGGCCCATGGCTGACCCCCTCGCGTCACTGCGGGGCGGCCTGGGGTGGTTTGGCGGCCCCGTTCGAATTAATACTCTTCCTGACAGACACTTTAGCGTGTGTCCGGCGGTCTCGCTTCCAGGAGTGGGGGAAGACTCCCGATCTGCCCGGGTTTGCCGGGTTGTCGCGTCTTCCGGGCCGCAGTCAGAGCACTCCGGGGATTGCCCGAATGATGCCCACCCGGGCGCCGCCCCCGAGCACCGCCGACGCGGCGAGGGTGGCGTGCACGTCGGTCCGCTCTGCGCCCATCCGCTGCAGAATTGCCTGCGTCAGGGGGATCCGGGCGCGATCGTGACCGTCATCGATCTTGTAGGCGAACGCGCGGCCGTCCGGAAGCGCGCCCGCGTGCACCCCGTCGGCGCCGATCTTGCACACCAGGCCGGGGGTCGACCGCATGGTGAGCAGATCCGGCCCGTCCGTGCCCGAAATCACTCGCGGATGGGTGCGAATCGCGTCGGCGACCCGGCGTTGCGGGGTGCCCGGGGCGGCCGTCGCGAACGATCCGTACGCGCGCGCCAGATTCACCAGCGACACCGGCACGATCGGCAGGCCGCAGCCGTCGATCCCCAGATCGGTCTCGGGCTCGCCGGTGATGTCGGCGATGGTGGCCGCCACCGCCCGCTGCAGCGGATGCGCCGCGTCCAGGTACCCCTCGGTCGGCCAGTCGTTGATGGCGCAGGTGGCCAGCATCGCGGCATGTTTGCCCGAACAGTTCATATAGATCCGGCGGGCGGCCTCGGCGCGGTCGCGGCCCGCCAGCGCCTCGGCCCGGGCCACCTCGTCGACGGGCAGGTCGGGCGGGCATTCGAGCTGCTTCTCCGCGAAGCCGAAGCGGTCCAGCAGGCGCTGCACCAGGGCCACGTGGTCGGGCTCGCCGAAATGGGAGGCGGTCGCGATGGCCAGCTCGGCGGCGTCGATCGGTTCGAAACCGTTGCGCAGCAGCGCGATCGCCTGCATCGGCTTGTTGGTCGAACGCGGGAAGATCGGTAGGTGCACCTCGCCGAGCGCGACCACCGGCTCCCCATCGGGCTCGAGGATCACCAGCGAGCCGCGATGCACGCATTCCCGGAACCCGGAGCGGACCACCTCGACCAAGTCCACGCTCATGAACGCACCTCGCCGATTCTCGTCATCCCGGCGTGGGTTCGGCCGGGATCCGTCTCATCCTGCTGTGGACTTCGGCCGGAAGCGTGCCGGAAATACGGGGTCATCCTCATGAACGGCTCGTGGTTCGGCGGCGGTGGCGGTCGACCTGCATGCGCACATCCTCGGAGATGGTCGGTTCGGTCGCCAGCAGCAGGTCCAGTCGGTCCGGGTCGGCGCCGGTGAACACGTCGCGGACCGTCACGCCGTGCTCGGGGACGTACTCGACGCGGACCTCGTCGTCCGCGCCGACGGCTCCCTCGGACAGCACGCGCAGATATGCGCCGGTGTCCGACCGGAGGGTGAATCGCTTGACCCAATACCGCTCACCGGACCAGTGCTGGAAGGTCGCGCAGGGCACCCGCGGCGCGCTCACCTCGAGCAGGGTGCCGCCGACCGACCAGCGCTCGCCGAGCACCGCGTCGCTCACCGGCAGCCCCGAGATCCGCAGATTCTCGCCGAACCAGCCCGCCGGCAGCGTGCGAGTCAGTTCGTCGCCCCAGCGGCGGGCGTCTTCCTCGGCATAGGCGTAGACGGCCTGGTGCGAGCCGCCGTGATTGCGGGTGTCGCACACGTGGTCGCCCTCGAGCCCCAGCGGCCGCACCGCCACCCGGTGCGCGACCGGGCGCTTGTCGATGGCCGTGCGGCCCACCCGGCTCACCTTCGGCGACAGCTCGAGTTCGGCGTGCACGACGCAGACGGCCAGCACGGTCCCCGTCGCCCCGGGCCGGCTCGACGGCGCCGCGCGCGCCGGCCCGGCGGGGGCCACCGCGGGTAGGTCGCTCATCGCCCGCGCAACCGCTCGACGGCCATCCGACCCGCCTGCGGCTCGTCGTCGGACGGCATCGAGTCCGGGTCGATGGACGCGGCCATCTCGCCCGCCTCCAGCCGCGCGTCCGCCGGTATCGAGCGCTTGACCAGAGCCAGCGCGATCGGCCCGAATTCGTAGTGGTCGACGATGGTGCCGAGCCGCCCCACCGAGCGACCCCCGGCAGTCACCGGATCACCGCTCGCCGGGCGCGAATCGGCCGATCCGTCCAAGTGCAGCAGCACGAGATGGCGTGGCGGCTTGCCCAGGTTGTGCACCCGCGCCACCGTCTCCTGCCCTCGATAGCAGCCCTTGTCGAGGTGTACCGCGCCGTGCTCGGCGACCCCGCCGATCCAGCGGGTCTCGTGCGGGATGGTCCGGTCGTCGGTGTCGACGCCGATCCGCGGGCGCAGCGCCGCCACCCGCAGCGCCTCGAAGGCCCACAGTCCGGCGGGTTCCGCGCCCGCGCCGGTCAGCCGCGCCCACCAGTCGGTCAGGCTGTCACGCGGGATCACCAGGTCGAAGGAGTCCTCCGTCGGCCACGGCATGCGGCGCAGGAAGCCGCCCTCGGGCAGGGAGATCGCGGCGTAGGTCGGGGGGAGCGGTCCGAGTTCGAGCGCGTCGGCCACCCCCTGCGCCTTCGGCCCGAGCAGGCTCAGCACCGCGTACCCCGGCGCGGCCTCCGGTTTGGCGTCGGCCCAGAACACCATCTTCTGCAGAAATTCCAGCAGCCCCGGGCCGCGCTCACCCTCGGTATCGATCCACAGCGTGCCGTCGACATCGGTGAGCACGAAATGATGCAGGACGCGGCCGTTGAGATCCAGGTCGAGGTTCTCCGCCGACCGGCGATCGCCCAGCTCGGCGACGTGCTGGCTGGAGATGGTGTGCAGCCAGGTCAGCCGTTCGGCGCCGGTGCTGGTGAGGACGAACCGGTGGGACCGGTCCACCACCGCCGCGCCCTGAGCGGCCGCGCGTTGTTCTCCGAACGGATCCCCGTAATGCCACGCCACCGCGGCGTCGGGCGACTCCGGCGGGCCCGGGACGGCGCCCGGAGTTGTCGACAACGGACTGGGCGGAAGGACCACGGACACACATCCACTGTATGCCCTGCACAATCGCGCCGCCTGCAACGGCGCCGGGTGGCATCGATCACCAACCTGGTCGGTCGGACCTATCTGATCTCAGGATTGGGTGAACGGTTACCTACCGGAGGTTCGGTACCCCCTCGTGGAACCGCCCGTTCGCCTAGGCTGCTGCGCATGGTGGATCGAGTTCTGGTGACTCTAGACGGCACCGTCCGGGATCCGGACGAGCCGTTGCTCTGTGCGGACGACATCGGTGCGCTGCGCGGTGACGGCATTTTCGAGACGGTGCTGCTACGCGACGGCAAAGCGTGCGCGATCGAACTGCATCTGGCGCGCCTGCGGCGTTCGGCGGAGGCGCTGGACCTGCCCGAGCCGGATCTGGGGCAGTGGCGCACCGCCGCGGAGACCGCGGCCAAGGAGTGGGGCAGCGAGCGCGAGGGCCAGTTACGGATGATCCTGACCCGCGGCCGCGACAGCGTCGAAGCCACCGCCCGCGCCGCCTCCCGCAAGCCGTCCGGACCGGCCGCGTCGCCCACCGCCTACATCCTCGTGGTGCCGGTGCCCGAGCGCGTGAACAAGGCCCGGGCGGAAGGCATCTCGGTCATCACCCTGTCCCGCGGCATCTCCGTCGATCTCGCGCCGAATGCGCCGTGGCTGCTGATGGGCGCCAAGACGCTGTCGTATGCCACCAATATGGCGGCGCTGCGGTTCGCCGCGCGCATGGAGGCCGACGATGTCATCTACACCAGCACCGAGCACCGAGTGTTGGAGGGGCCGCGGTCGACCGTGGTCATCCAGCGCGACAAACAGCTCATCACGCCGCCCGCCCGCAACGGCGTGCTGCCGGGTATCACGCAGCGGGCGCTGTATGCCGAGGCGGAGAAGGCCGGGTGGGACTGCCGCTACGAATCCTTCTTCACCGCCGATCTCATTACCGCGGACAGCATCTGGCTACTGGGGAGCGTCACGCTGGCCGCGCGCGTGGCCACGCTGGACGGCCTGCGGATGTCGCCGCCGGACTGCGCGCCGGAGATCGCGGAGATGGTGGATCGGGGCGTCGCCCGGTCGTGGAATGTAGCCGACTGGGGGTAAGGAAAGCAGCTGTTATCGCGCAGCCAAATCTCCCGGAGTGTCGTGGCGTAGAACTCATTGATCCGTGGGTTCCTCGGCGTAGCCTTTACTACGACATGTCGTAGTACGGCAGGAGGAGGTGCGGTCATGGATGTAGTCGACGTATCGCGGTGGCAGTTCGGAATCACCACCGTCTATCACTTCATCTTCGTGCCGCTCACCATCGGGCTGGCGCCGCTGGTCGCCGGATTGCAGACGGCATGGGTCGTCACCGGCAAGGACCGCTGGTATCGGCTGACGAAATTCTTCGGCAAGTTGTTCCTGATCAACTTCGCCCTCGGCGTCGCCACCGGCATCGTGCAGGAGTTCCAGTTCGGGATGAACTGGAGCGAGTACTCCCGCTTCGTCGGCGACATCTTCGGTGCGCCACTGGCTTTGGAGGGGCTGGTCGCCTTCTTCATGGAGTCGACGTTCCTCGGCCTGTGGATCTTCGGCTGGACGCGGCTGCCGAAATGGGTGCACCTGGCGACGATCTGGATGGTCGCGATCGGCGTCAACGCCTCGGCGTACTTCATCGTCGCCGCCAACTCGTTCATGCAGCACCCGGTCGGCGCGCGCTACAACCCCGAAACCGGTCGCGCCGAGCTGAACAGCATCATGGCGGTGCTCACCAACAACACCACGCTGGCGGCGTTCCCGCACGTGGTGGCCGGGGCCTTCATCACCGCGGGCACGTTCATGGCCGGTATCGCCGGATGGTGGATGGTGCGCAACGCCCGCTCCGGCGACGAGCACAAGATGGCCGAGGCGCGCTACCTGTGGCGGCCCGCCGGTCTGGTGGGTATGTGGGTGATCGTCGTCGCGGGCGTGGCGCTGGTGATCACCGGGGATGCCCAGGGCAAGCTGATGTTCAAGCAGCAGCCGATGAAGATGGCGTCGGCGGAATCGTTGTGCCACACCGAGACCGATCCCGATTTCTCCGTCCTCACCGTCGGTACCCACAACAACTGCGACAGCGTTACGCACCTCATCGAGGTGCCGGGCGTGCTGCCGTTCCTGGCCGAGGGAAAGTTCAGCGACGTGACGCTGGACGGCGTCAAGGATCTGCAGGCCAGCTACAACGAGAAGTACGGCCCCGGCGACTATCGGCCCAACCTGTTCGTCACCTACTGGTCGTTCCGCGCCATGATCGGGTGGGTGATCGGCTCGGCGGCCATCGCGCTCGTCGGATTCTGGGTGACCCGGCGCGGCCGAGTGCCCAACCAGCGCTGGTTCTCCTGGCTCAGCCTGATCGCCATCCCGACTCCGTTCCTGGCCAACAGCTCCGGATGGGTGTTCACCGAAATGGGCCGCCAGCCCTGGGTGGTCGCGCCCAACCCGACGGGTGACCTGAATCTGCGAATGATCGTGCAGGACGGGGTGTCCGGGAACTCGGCGGCCATGGTGCTGTTCACTCTCATCGGGTTCACGCTGATCTACGGCATGCTCGCGGTGGCCTGGTTCTATCTGATGCGGCGCTATGTGGTCGCGGGACCCGAGGAACACGTGACGGCACCGGCCGAGGGCGCCGGTGCCGCCGAACCCGTCGAAAAGCTGTCCTTCGCCTACTAGGAGCCGATGATGAGTCTGCCCGAATTCTGGTTCTTGCTGATCGGCGTGCTGTTCACCGGCTACTTCGTGCTGGAGGGCTTCGACTTCGGGGTCGGCATGCTGATGCCGATCCTCGGCAGGGGCGACGAGACCCGAAAGCGCGTGCTGCTCAACACGATCGGCCCGGTCTGGGACGGCAACGAGGTGTGGCTGCTGGTCGGGGGCGGCGCGATGTTCGCGGCGTTCCCTGAGTGGTACGCGAGCCTGTTCTCCGGGTTCTACCTGGCGCTGTTCCTGATCCTGGTCGGCCTGATCACCCGGGCCTGCGCCATCGAATGGCGCGGCAAGATCAACGATCCGAAGTGGCGGTTCTGGGCCGATATCGGCATCGGATTGGGTTCGTGGATACCGGCTTTCGCGTGGGGTCTGGCGTTCGCCGATATCGTGCACGGGGTGCAGCTCAACGCCGACAAGCGGATCGAGGGCGGGCTGTGGGGCATGATCACCGGCTACGGCCTGCTGGGCGGCCTGACCACGCTGCTGCTGTTCCTGCTGCACGGCACGGTGTTCGTGAGCCTCAAGACCAGCGGCGACATCCGCACCGACGCCGTGAAACTCGAACGGCTGCTGTGGATTCCGACCACGGTCGCCGTCGCGGCGTTCGGCCTGTGGACCCAGTTCGCGCACGGCAAGGGCTGGACCTGGGCGATGGTGGCGCTGGCGGTGGTCGGACTGGTGCTGGCCGGTGCCGCGCTGTATCTGGGCGACGGTAAGGAGCACGGGACCAAGGCCGACGGCTGGGCCTTCTTCGGCACCGCGCTGACCATCGTCGGCGCGGTGGTACTGCTGTTCGGCTCGCTGTATCCGAATGTGCTGCCGTCGAGCATCGATGCGGCCTACAACCTCACCATCGACAACGCCTCGTCCACGCACTACACGCTGAAGATCATGAGCTGGTGCGCGGTCATCCTGACGCCGATGGTGCTGATCTATCAGGGCTGGACGTACTGGGTGTTCCGCAAGCGGCTCACCACCGATCAGATTCCCCCGTCGATCGGTCTGCCGTTCGAGGGCCGGACCGTAGGCGCGCCGAGGAGCTGAGTCGTGGCTCGACCCGTGGACCCGCGCCTGTGGCGGTATGCCCGCTCGGCGCGCCCGTATCTCGTTGTCAGCGTTCTGCTTTCGTTGGTGATCACCGGTTGCATCGTGGTGGCGGCGCTGACGCTGGCGCGGGTCCTCGCGGGGGTGATCACCGATCCGGGGCGCCGGACGCTCGGCGCGTGGACGGTCGAGCTGGCGGTGTTCGCGGTCGCGGTCGGCTGCCGGGCCGCGGCGACCTGGTGGCAGTCGCGCCTGGCGCATCGGGCGGGCGCGCGGGTGGTCTCGGAGCTGGAACAGGCGGTGCTGGCCGCCGGGGCTGACCTGCCGCCGCGCGAATTGGATGTGCGCCGAACGGAACTGGCGGTGGTCGTCGGCAGCGGATTGAGCGGGCTGCGGGCCTATCTGGCCGGATACCTCCCGGCCCTGCTGCTGGCGGTGCTGGTGCCGCCGATCGTGCTGGCGGTCATCGCCGCCCACGACCTCACCGCGGGGGCGATCATCCTGGTGACGCTGCCGCTGATCCCGATCTTCATGATTCTCATCGGCCTGATGACGCAGGGGCGGGCCGCCGACACCCTGGCCGCCACCACGCGGCTGTCCGATCAACTACTGGACCTGTTCGCGGGCATGCCGACGCTTCGTGCCCTGGGGCGCGAATCGGGAACGGCCACGGGCAATTCGGCGTCTCCGCCCGAGCAGGACCCTGGAGAGGACGGCAAGCAGAAGCCGCCGGGCGGCCTGGCCGACCAGGCGCGCGTACCGGCCGCGCAATGGACTCAGCGGGACCGGGTGCGGGCACTGGGGGAGTCGCTACATGCTCGGACGATGTCGGCGCTGCGGGTGGCGTTCCTGTCGTCGATGGTGCTGGAGCTGCTGGCGACGCTGTGTGTCGCGCTGGTGGCGGTGTCGATCGGTATGCGGTTGGTATTCGGCGACATGGGGTTGTACGCGGGCATGCTGGGGCTGATTCTGGCACCCGAGGTGTATCTGCCGCTGCGGGCGGTAGGCGAGCGATTCCATGCCGCACAGGACGGAATGGCCGCCGCCGCAAGGGCTTTCGCTGTCTTGGAGCCCGCGGGTGAGCCGTTGAGATCTGCGAGCGACCCGAGTCCGGCCCGCGCGAGGCGTCGCGATATCGGAGAAGCTCAGGGGGTCATCGAGTTTCGCGACCTGACCGTGCGCGGCCGCGACGGCAACGCACCCGATGATCTTTCGGCGGTGCTGCGTCCGGGGTTCGTCAACGTTATCGCCGGGCCCAACGGCTGCGGCAAGTCCACTGCCCTGCAAGCAATCCTGGGGCTCGTAGCGCCTGATCGCGGCGAGGTGACCGTGGATGGTGTTCCGGTGCCCGAGCTGGACTCCGAATGCTGGTGGGCCAGGGTGGCCTGGTTGCCGCAGCGGCCCGTACTGCTGCCCGGCACGCTGCGCGAGAACCTGGAACTGTTCGGGGCACGCCCGGAGACTCCCGCGACCGGCCCCGCGCGAGTGGTCAGCGGCCTGGAGGTCGCCTGTGCCGCAACCGGTTTCGACGCCGTGCTGGACGAGTTGGCAGACGGCTGGGACACCGTCGTCGGCACGGGCGGCGTAGGACTCTCGCTGGGACAGCGCCAGCGACTGGCCCTCACCCGTGTGCTCGCCGCCGATCGCCCCGTGCTGCTTCTCGACGAGCCCACCGCCCACCTCGACGATGCCGCCGAGGCCACCGTCCTCGCCGCCCTGACCGCCCGGGCCCGCGCCGGTGCGACGGTGGTCGTGGTGGCCCACCGCCCCACCGTCCTCGCCGTGGCCGACCACGTCGTCGAAGTCCGCGCCGGTGCCACCGATGCGGGCATGGCGCCGGATCGGCGCGGGGGCAACAACTCCGACCTCGGTGTCGCCGACCTCGAGGCTCCGCGTCACGACGGAGCCGATGCGAAGCGCGCCGAGGGCATCCGAGAGGTGGTGCGATGAGGGAGGCGCTGGACGACTGTCGGCGGGTGCGGGAGCTACTGGAGCTGTCGCGGTGGCGGATCGCGGTATCGGTGGGGTGGGGGACGCTGGCGCTGGGGAGCGGGCTGGGACTGGCGGCGCTGGCGGCGTGGTTGATCGCGCGGGCCTGGCAGATGCCGCCGGTGCTGGATCTGAGCGTGGCGGTGGTCGCGGTTCGGGCACTGGGCATCTCGCGCGGACTGTGCCGGTACCTGGAGCGACTGGCCACCCACGATGTGGCGCTGCGAGCCATGACCGCCGCGCGGACGACCGTGTACTCGGCGCTGGCCCGGGCCGATATCTTGACTCCGCGGCTCCGCGATCACGCCCCCGGCTCGACGGATGCGACGCTCTGGATCGCCCTGCCACGCCCGAATCGCACCAACCTCACCACCAGCTCGGCAGGTAAGTCCGTTCACGAGACGGACCCGGCGCTGCTGCGGCGCGGTGACCTGCTGACTCGAATAGGCAGCGACATCGATGATCTCGGTGCTGTGGTGGTGCGGGCTGTCGTACCGATCGCCGTGGCGGTGGTGCTTTCGGTCGCCGCGGTGGGGCTGCTGGCCACCATTTCACTCCCCGCCGCCGCCGTGCTGGCGCTGGCGCTGGCCGTCGCCGGGATCTTCGCGCCCTGGCTGTCCGCGCGGGCGGCGCGGGAGGCCGAGCAGGCGGTGCGGGACGACCGCCGGGAGTTCACCGCCGCCGCGGTGACGGTGCTCGATCACGCCCCCGAACTGCGGGTGGCCGGACGTCTCGGCGGCGCGCTCGCCGACGCGGGCCGCGCCGGGCAGCGGGCCGTCGCGGCGGAGGATCGCGCCGCCTCGCACAGCGCCTGGGCCGCGGCCGCGACACCGCTGTCGATCGGTGTCAGCGTCCTCGGCGCGCTGCTCATCGGAATCCTGCTGTACGGCAGCGGAACCGGCGCCCCGTCCGGCCCGTTGCAGCCCGCCCCGCCCGGCGGCATCACCCCGATGGCGCTGAGTGTGCTTGTGCTGCTGCCCCTTTCGGCGTTCGAGGCGGTCGCCGTACTACCTGCCGCGGTGCAGGCGCTGAGTAACGGTCGTGCCGCCTTGCGCCGGATCACCGAGGTCGAGCAGGTGAGGAACGCCCGGTCGCGGCAGCAACGGTTCAGGCGGGGGCGTCCGGACAGCGCCCGGCGGTCGCGGGCCGATCCAGGGGATGTGCCGGATCCGAATACGTATCCCGAGCTGCCCGCGGGGCGGCGCATCGCGGTCACGGGTCCCAGCGGTGGCGGTAAGACCACGCTGCTGATGCGGTGGGCGGGCCTGTTCGACACCCCGCGGCCCGGCATCACCTTCTTCGCCGAGGACGCGCACATCTTCGGCACCACCGTGCTGGAGAACCTGCGCGTGGCCCGCGGCGACCTCACCGAGCCGGAGGCCGAAACAGCCCTGCGCACGGTGGGATCGGGCCCGTGGCTGGACAGCCTGCCGGACGGCCTGCACACCGAACTGGTGGGCGGCGCGACCGCGGTCTCGGGGGGACAACGCCGCCGCATCCTGCTCGCTCGCGCGCTGCTCTCTCCGGCCCGCATACTCCTGCTGGACGAGCCCACCGAGCACATGGAAGCGGAATCGGGAGCCGATCTACTGCGTGCCCTTCTGGATGAGCACAGCGGGCTCGTGGCGCCGGACCGCACCGTCGTGGTCGTGACCCACCAGCTCCCGCCGGACCATCACGCCGACACCGTGGTCGAGGTCGATTCCGAGGGCCGGGTGGCGGTGCGGTCCTCGGCCGCATGACCTTTCGGCTCGGCGGTCGAATCCGGCGGTGTGTCGCGAACTCCACACGGGTCTGGGAAATTCCCTCTGACCTGCTGTTCTGCCGCCCGCGAAAATCCGTTGCCGACCGTCGGACCGCCCACTAGATTGATCGGTACACGGGAAAGGAGGTGGTTCGAAGAATGGACATTCATAGGACACGTGAGGTGGCTGCGAGCTAGGCGCCACCGCTGCAAACGGATTCTCGTTCGCGCGAGTGCCGAGCTGAATCCAAGGCAGCCACCCGGCCCCCGAGTCCCCGGTTTGTCCGACCGGGACCGCGAGAGGTTCACACCTCCGCGGTAAGGCTCGGGGGTCGTTCCTTTTCAGGGGGCTGGGACTCAGCCGATGTAGCGCTGCAACCGGGCCGACAGGCGGGGTTCGAGGGCGCCGTCCGCCTTCACTCGCTCCTCCACGTAGCCCAGGTCGCCACTGTCGACGATGCCGTACAGGCGCTTGGCGCCGCCGACGACCGCACCGGACTGGCTGCGGATCACCACGTCGGTCGCCAGCTCCCAGGACGACTGCGTGAGGGCCTGGCCGTAGAACAGCTCCACGACACCCGAGCTGTGCGTGAGCAGCAGCTCGATGACCTCGTCGTCGCCATCGATGCCGACCCGCCAGAAACCGCTCTCGCGCAGATCGGGGCCCACGTACTTGCCGTCGGAGTCGATCACCCAGGAGCGCGACTCCCAGGCCAGATAGTCGCCGCCGTCGTGGGAGACGATGATCTGCTGGCCGAAGTGGTAGTCGCCGCGCTCGGGATCATTGCCCTCGCCCTCGCCGCGCCAGACGCCCACCAGCGGCAGCAGCGCCAGCATGGAGGAACTCAGATCGGGGCCCTGCCGCAGATTGGCGGTGTCCTCGGGCAGCGGCAGTCCGGGTAACTGCTCGATATTGCGGGCACCCGTGGACTTCGCCCGCTCGGCGGCGTCGGTGACGGCCTGATCGCCGCTGCGGCGCGCGTCATCGGCGGCGCCGCCCCGGCGGGCGTCACCGCCTTTGCGACCGACCGGCGTCTCGGGCGCCCCGTTCGCGGTTTGTTTGTCGACGTTCTCGTGCGCCGACTCTGTCACGACTCGGTGAACAGCCGGTAGAGGACGTACAGACCGAACCAGGCGATCAGCACGGAGACGAGAACAAGCAGAATCTCGAAGGCAAGGACCACGTTTCGAAGTCTATCGACCCGTGGGGACCGAGACGAAAACGGCCCCGGGAATCGAGTATTCGACTCCCGGGGCCGTGTCGCCGTGGGTCCCGGCGTCCGCCGGAATGACGGGTGGTCTGGCTACTTCGCCACCGCGACGTCCACGGTGTGGATGCCCGCGCCCTGCGGCTGCACGGCCGCCGAGCCGTTGCCCGCCGAGGACAGCGCGCGGATGGTCCAGTCGCCCGGCGCCGCGAAGAACCGGAAGTCACCGGTGCCCGAGGCGACGACCTCGGCGGTGAACTCGTCGCTGGAGTCCAGCAGCCGCACGAACGCGCCACCGACGGGGTTGCCGTCGGCGTCGAGAACGCGACCGGTCAGGACGGTCTCCTTCTCGGTGTCGACATTGGCCGGTAGGGCCTGGCCCTGGGTAGGTGCTGCGCACATATTTAAGCTCCCAACTCGATCGGTGCACCGACGAGGGAGCCGTACTCGGTCCAGCTCCCGTCGTAGTTCTTGACGTTCTTGTGGCCGAGCAGCTCCTGCAGCACGAACCAGGTGTGCGAGGAGCGCTCGCCGATGCGGCAGTAGGCGATGGTCTCCTTCTCGCCGTCGAGGCCCGCCTCCTTGTACAGGGCGGCCAGTTCCTCGTCGGACTTGAAGGTGCCGTCCTCGTTCGCGGCCTTGGACCACGGGACGTTGATGGCGCCGGGGATGTGGCCCGGACGCTGCGACTGCTCCTGCGGCAGGTGGGCCGGGGCCAGGATCTTGCCGGAGAACTCGTCGGGCGAGCGCACGTCGACCAGGTTCTTGGTGCCGATGGCGGCGATGGCGTCGTCGCGGAAGGCCCGGATCGACAGGTCCTGCTCGCCCGCCTTGTAGGAGGTGGCCGGGCGGCTCACCGCATCGCGCGACAGCGGGCGGCCGTCGAGCTCCCACTTCTTGCGGCCGCCGTCGAGCAGCTTGACGTTCTGGTGGCCGTACAGCCGGAAGTACCAATACGCGTACGCGGCGAACCAGTTGTTGTTGCCGCCGTAGAGAACCACGGTGTCGTCGTTGCCGATACCGCGCGCCGACAGCAGGTCGGAGAACTGCTCCCGGTTGACGAAGTCACGCCGAACCGGATCCTGCAGGTCAGACTTCCAGTCGAGCTTCACGGCGCCTTCGATGTGGCCCGTGTCGTAGGCGGAGGTGTCCTCGTCGACCTCGACGACGACCACGCCGGGGGCGTTGAGGTTCTCTTCGACCCAGTCTGCGGAGACCAGGACATCGGAGCGAGCCATGTTGTTCCTTTCGGTGTTACTTTGCCGGGCTAGGAGGGGGAGTTGGTCGGTGCGGCCGACTTGGGGATCAGCCGCTGGGCGAACGGATACAGCAGGCAACCCAGGCAAATGCCGAAGGCCGCGTTCAGAAACGCTGCGAACAGCGCGAAGCCGGCGAAGATCGCGCCGACGACGGTACTGCCGGCGACGAAGCCGACGAAGCTCAGCACCGCGAACACGCCGCCGACCAGTTGCGCGAAGCGCAGCGGCGGCACGGGCTCGGTCTCCGGTGCGGGGCCGATTCGGGGGGCGACGAACCTCGCGTACACCCAGCCGTACGGGCTGCGGCGCGGGCCGTAGTACGCGCCGAGGCCGAAGACCACCGCCTGCAGCGCGATCAGCACGGCGGCGAGGGGAGCGGAGAAGGCCGAAGCGACCAGCACGAGCACGAGGACGCCAGTGGTGATCCAGGCGGCGAAGCGCGGGCCGCGGACGTCCACGCGGCCCGTCGGTGTCTGCCCGGTCAGGCTGTCGGGGGTAGGACTGTTGTGGGACATCGGAGAAACTCCTGCGCTGCACGGGTTTATCTGTCAGGGATGTGTCAGATCACCGGGGGATCGGGAGATCACTCACGCGGTGGGAACCGGTCGGCGTCAGAAGGGGAACGAAAGGCCGACCGGCTACATGCAGAGGCAGCAACAACCGCCGAGGCGGCACAGATCTACTGTGCGGCGTCGGGTGAGCATCAGCTCTCGGCGGGTTTGCACGAGTAGCAGTTTACCCAATTCGGCCGGGGAATTGGACCCGGGGTTCGTAACTCGAGTCACTGAGCGGCGTCGGGCATGCGTGAACACACCTCCGGGAGCGTCAGGCCGCCGCTGTCAGCGGGGTGATGGCGCTGTGCAAGTCGGTCGCCTTCGGGACGCCGGAGATGCGGAATTGCTCGCGGCCGCGGGCGTCGAAGATGAAGGTGGTCGGCAGCGACAGCACGTTCAGTTCCCTGGCCAGCGCGGGTTGGTCGTCGATATCGACCTCGATGTCCAGCGGCGGTTGCGGTGCGTCGGAGAGATCGGCGACGACTCCCGCGACGACCCGGCGCACGGCCTCGCACGGGCCACACCAGTCGGCGGAGAAATGCAGCACCGCGGGCGCCGAACCGGTGACGCCGACGGCCGCCAGCAGTCGGTCGCGGGCCACCGTGGTGTCGGTGTCGGTGTCGGTGTCGACCGGTTCGGCCGCGGCGGCGCGCACGCGGCCGGACCGGTGGCGCAGCAGCAGTCCCACGGCGAGCGCGGCCGCCAGCACCAGCACCAGGATCGTGATCTCGGTCATGGGCGGGCAAACCTGTCCATATCGATCGTCATGTTCTCGCCCTCGCCTTCGACGATGATGTTGCCGCCGAGGGCCTCGACCTTCGTCGGATGCACGCCGAAGGGCAGGTCCCTGGTGTCGATGGTGCGGGTGAACCGAGCCAGCACCGCGACCTTGTCCAGGTCGGCTCGGGTCGTCGTGGTGCTGATGGTGGTGTCGCTCTTGTCGCGGTACAGGTCGGTGGCGATGATGCGGACCTGGTCGCCGTCGAGCAGCAGATTGACCTTGACCGCGACGCTGACCTTGTCGGAATCGGTGGTGGTGCTGTCGCTGGCGGTCGAATCGGCGCCGACGGGGATGGTGCCGGTGAGGATATAGGCGCCCTGCGTGGTCGACCCCGTGCCGCCGGAGCCGCCGGTGCCGTCGGACTTGTCCGCGGGGGGCCCGGTCAGCTGCAGGTCGGGGATGTTGAACAGGCGGCCCAGTTCGACCGGTTCGATGCGCATGCGCCCGGCCACCCGATCCACCGGTACCGACCGCATATTCCCGTCGATCAGGTCGCCCATCGGCAGGTGCACCCCGTTGAGCGTGGTCTCCACCATGATCTCACCGGGGATGTCGGGCCGATCGGCGCGCGCCCGGATAACGACATTGCGATATTCGCCGCGCAGCGCCTGGGCCAGGTAGGGGAAGCCGTGAATGGTCACCTCGGGATCGGCCCGCAGGTCGCCGCCCGCGCGCAGCGATCGCGAGACGCGGTACTCGGAATACGCCGCGGCGGTGAAGTCGACGACCACCGCGAGCGCGACCACGAGCAGCACACCGATGACGACCTTGCGCGCGGCCCCACCGCGCCACGACCTTTCGCCGATCGCGGAGTGCGTGGAGAATTCCTCGCCCATGTTGCTACCTAAACCTATTTTCGCAGGTCATGATGTCAAGGTGCTGCGTGCGCCTGACGGGCTCGCCGTCGGGCGGGTCGGGTCAGGCGCTCAGCATATTCGGCTGACACAGTAGTCGATGCGGCAGCGTCGGCCTTTTGCCGTCGCAGTCGTCATCCGTCCGCCCGGGCTCCCCGATATCCGTCGCCACGCGGGATCAGACCGCCTCGAGCCGCACCCGCACCCGTGCCAGCGCATCGTGCACGTATCCCTTCACGGTGCCCGTCGACACACCCATTATCCGGGCTGTCTCCGCGTAGGTGTTGTCTCGGAAGGTTCTCGAGATCAGAGCCTCTCGTTCCCGCGGGGGCAGCGTGCCGAGTGCGGCGAGGACCGTATGGCGCAATGCGACCACGTCGTCGATGGTCGGCCCGGGATGCTCGGCGAGCAGGGCCAGGCGCTCATCGCCGCAGGGATCGTCTCGTCGGCGGGCATCGGCGGCACGACGCCAGGAGTCCCGCACCAGGTTCATCGCCGCGACCCACAGGTAGGAACGCAGCTTGTCGGCCTCGGCGATGTCCGGCTTGGTCCGGTACACACGCAGCAGCGCGGTCTGCACGATGTCCTCCGCGTCGGTCCGGTTACCGACCCGCTTGGTCACGGCCGCGAGCAATCTGTCGTGTGTCGAAGCCATGACCTCGAGCAGCAACTCGTCGAACGACACACTTTCCTTCTTTCACGACGTCGGCATACGACAACCGGGCGCTGTACGCCATGGTCACACCGTTTTCGCATGGCCGTGCGAAATAAGTTAGCACAGCCATGCCACTATCTGCTGCGCTTCGGTGAGGCGGCTGGGGCGGGCGCTAGCCTCGCCCGTCGGTCTCCGGTTCGTCTGCGAGCAAACTCATCAGATGGGTATGCAGCACGGTGGATGCCACCGTCGGCGGGATGGCCTCAGGGTTCAGGACACCGGCGATCGCGAGTCCGTCGAGCACGGCGCGCAGTCGCTCGGTCTCGATCGCGAGGTCCAGGCCCGGGCGCAGGCGTCCGGATGCTTCGGCGCGAGCGAGGATGGTGCCGATGAGCGCGCGGATGCTGTGGTGCAGGCGCTGGGAGTGCGGCTGTAGATGCGGGCGAGTGCGCGCCGCGGTGGCGAACTCGAGCCAGACGACGGCCTCGCCGAAGCGCTGCTCGTCCAGCGGGAGGAACTCCGCCAGCAGCGTCTCCGTCCGCCGCACTCGCTCTTCGCCGGACGCGAGCTGACCCAGCGCCTCCGCATGCGCGAGGACGCGGCCGGTCAGCCGGTCGACCATTTCCCGGATCGCGAAGACCAGCAGTTCGTCGTGTCCGTCGAAATAGTGCCGGACCGAACCGATGGCCAATCCGGCCTCCTCGGCGATATTTCGCAGCGATGCCGCCTCGATGCCGCCGCGCCGGACCACGCGGAACACGGCATCGGCGACCAGCCGACGTCGCTGTTCGGGATCCACAACCTTCGGCACAGGGACAGTTATAGCAGCCGCCGCAGTCTATTTAACGCACGCGTGCTACAAAGGATTCGCCGGAGGTCTCATCGATCCAGCAGAAAACCTCGCAGGATCGATGCCATCGCCTCGGCGCCGACCATGTGGTTGTGGCCCGGAAGTATCCGACAGGTCGATGACGGTATGGCGGCGGCCAACTGCTCGGCGACCTGGTGCAGACCGGCTGGGCTCTTCTCTCCCGCGACCACGCGCACCGGCAGGTTGATCTTCCCGAGGCGCTCGAGGGGAGGCAGGTCCGCGGTCAGCGCTATGTCGTAGAGCAGCGTGGGTGCGAGGGCCTTCATGGTCTTCCACCCGGGCATGGCAGGGAGCAGGTAGGCGAAGGCGGGAGGCATTCCGATCCCGCACAGAAACTCCCGTACCGCTCGGCCGTTCTTGCCGCGTCGCAGGAGCAGTTCGACCCGATCCGACAGTGCGGCATACGAGGTGCGCTCCGTCTCGTCGTGCACATACGGCGCGTCGTAGACAACGGCGCGCTCCACCTTGTGCGGGATCCGCAGTGCGGCCTCCAGGGCGAGGACCGCCCCGGAGGAATGCCCGTAGAGGTGTGCGGCGCCGCCGACGGCGTCGATGATCGCCTCGATGTCATCGATCTCGCGGTCGATGCTGTAAGGCAGGCCCGCGCCGCTGTCTCCCCGTCCGCGGCGGTCGTAGGTGCATACGGTGAAGTCCGCGGCGAATGTCTTCGCGTCGGACACGATGGGGCGGAAATTGCGGAAGCAGGTGGCGCCGGTGATGTAGAGCAATACCGGACCGTCGCCACGAATGTCGTAGACCAGTGGGGTGCCGTCCGACGAAAGCGCTGTTTTCGACTGCCGATTCTTCGAGTGCATATCCGGAAAGACCGGTGCGTCCGGCTGAAAGGTTGGGCGTCGATGCCACCGCCGCGCTACTTCCCGACGGGCGCCGCCGGGCCGGTAGCCGGCCGAGGGCCGCGCCCGACCGTGCGTCGGTTGGCTGGAATGCGTGGTCATTGGCCTGGACACGCTAATGTAGGCACGAATTACCTATGCGGACGAGCATGAATTCGCGAATGACACCGAGGTTGCCGCGGACATGCCAGATTGGGAGGAGAGCTGGTGGAGCTGCTCCTGCTGACCTCCGACCCGAATCCGGAGTCGGTGCTGCCGTCGCTCGCGTTACTGCCTCACAACGTTCGGCCCGCGCCGACCGAGGTGGCTTCGCTGCTGGAGGCAGGCACTGCGGATGTGGCGTTGGTGGATGCCCGGACCGATTTGGCCGCCGCCCGCGGACTGTGCCGTTTGCTCGGCAGCACCGGGTCCTCGGTGCCGGTGGTCGCGGTGCTGACCGAGGGCGGTCTGGTCGCGGTGAACGCGGATTGGGGACTGGACGACATCCTGCTGCCCGGCACCGGCCCCGCCGAGCTGGACGCGCGGTTGCGACTGCTGGTGGCGCGCAACGGTGGCGCCGCCAGCCCCGAGAACACCGGCAAGATCACCCTCGGTGAACTGGTGATCGATGAGGGCACCTATACCGCGCGCCTGCGCGGTCGCCCGCTCGACCTCACCTACAAGGAATTCGAGCTGCTCAAATACCTCGCCCAGCACGCCGGACGGGTGTTCACCCGGGCCCAGCTGCTGCAGGAGGTGTGGGGCTACGACTTCTTCGGCGGCACCCGCACGGTCGACGTGCACGTGCGGCGCCTGCGCGCCAAGCTCGGCAGCGAGTACGAGTCGCTGATCGGCACGGTCCGCAATGTCGGCTACAAGGCCGTGCGCCCGTCGCGCACCAGCGGCAAGGGCGAACCGACCAATTTCCCCGACGACTCCGACGGCCCGGGGGATTCGTCCCTCGCCACCGACGAACCGATCTCCTGACCGCGGCGCCGCCTCCGGCCTGCCCCGGCACGCTTTCGGCAGGTCTGTGCCCGGTTCGTGTCGGCCCGCGGCGGACCGTGGCGACGTCGGATTCGAGCCCGCTCGGCATGGGGGAGTATGGCGGGGCGTTCATGTGTTCTGGTGATCGTGGGCGCGAGGTCGGACGGCATGCGAAGCGACGGGAGGTGGCGGCGTGGGTGAGCGTGGGGAGCGGAGCGTAGATCCGCGGGCGGTGACGGGGTGGGTCGACGAGGTTTCGGGCGATACGTCGCGGCAGATCCGTGACGTCCTGGATCGGGCGACCGCGGCCGACGGCGTCGCGCCGGTCTCCGAGCAGGCGGTGTTGTCCCTGGACTCCTCGACGCCGGCCCGCCATCTGGTGGCGGCGCTGGACGGCGAGGTGCTCGGGTACGCGAATCTCGTTCCGGCCCATGGGGAACACCCGGCGATGGCCGAGGCGGTGGTGGATCCGCGGCAGCGCGGGCGCGGCATCGGCGCCACGCTGGTATCGACCGTGCTGGCCGGGGGCGGGACCGGTGCGCGGGTGTGGGCGCACGGAAATCTGGCTCCCGCCAAGGCGGTGGCAGGGCGCCTCGGACTGACCGTGGCCCGCGAGCTGTGGCAGATGCGCAGGCCGCTGGCAACTTCGGAGCTACCGGAGTTGGCGGTGCCGGAGGGAATTGCGCTGCGCACCTACGCCGGCCCCGAGGACGACGCCGAGCTACTGCGGGTCAACAACGCCGCATTCGACTGGCATCCCGAACAGGGCGGATGGGGCGAATCCGATATCGCCGTGCGCCGGGAGTCGGCCTGGTTCGACGCGAAAGGCCTGTTCATCGCGGTCGATCCCGCCGACCCGGGCCGGGTGCTGGGCTTTCACTGGACCAAGGTGCACACCGACGAGGACCCCCCGGCGGGCGAGGTCTACGTGGTGGCCATCGATCCCGCCGCCCAGGGTCGCGGGCTGGGCCGACTGCTGACGCTGGCCGGGCTGCACTACCTGCGCGATCGGGGCCTGCGAGAGGCGTTGCTCTACACCGAGGCCGACAACACCGCGGCGGTGCGCACCTACACCCGGCTCGGCTTCGGGACCGCGCACGTCGACGCCGCGTACGCCGCGCGCTGAGCCGCTCGACCAGCCTCATGAATTCCCGGTTGATCAGCCTCACGAATTCCCGGCGCGCTCTTGGCCGGGATGACGCGAGTAACACTGCGGCAAATGTCACATCGCTAGGACGCAATCGCGCCGGGTTGTTCACCCGCCGTTCACTTGGCCAGGTCCAACTGTCAACCGGCCGACCCTACGTTACTTATGGGCAGCACTCGCTGCCTGGTGCGCGAGTTCGCTGGCGAACGGCCACCACACGGCACCCGTCCGGTTGTTGAGGGACCGGGCGTGTACTAGGCGATTCCCGGAGGAATAGGTGAATCTCAAGCGCAGTGGCGCTCTGCTCGGCGTAATGGCCGCGGCGGGAGCGTTGACCCTGACGGCCTGCGGCAGTGACGACAACACCACCGAAACCGCGGGCGCGGCCAAGGTCGACGTCGCCTGTGGTGGCAAGAAGGCCCTGAAGGCCAGCGGCTCGTCGGCCCAGAAGAACGCGATGGACCGGTTCGTCGCCGCCTACGAGACGAACTGCGACGGCCAGACGCTCGACTACACGTCGAGCGGCTCCGGCGCGGGTGTGAACGAATTCATCGGCGGCCAGACCGATTTCGGCGGCACCGACTCGCCGCTGGACGCCAAGAAGGACGAGCCCAACAAGGCGGCCGCCCGCTGCGGTTCCCCCGCGTGGAACCTGCCCACCGTGTTCGGCCCGATCGCCATCACCTACAACATCGACGGCGTGGGCGACTTGGTGCTCGACGGTCCGACCGCGGCCAAGATCTTCAACGGCACCATCACCCGCTGGGACGATGCCGCGATCAAGGCGCTGAACCAGAAGGCCAACCTGCCCGCCGAGCCGATCCGCGTCATCTTCCGCAGTGACGAGTCGGGCACCACCGACAACTTCCAGAAGTACCTGGACTCGGCCTCCAACGGAGCCTGGGGCAAGCCCGGGGGCAAGGCGTTCACCGGCGGCGTCGGCGAGGGCGCCAAGGGCAACGAGGGCACCTCGGCCGCGATCAAGAACACCAAGAACTCGATCACCTACAACGAGTGGTCGTTCGCCAAGTCGCAGAACCTTTCGGTCGCGCAGATCATCACCGACGCGGCGGTCAAGCCGGTCGAGCTGAACGTGCAGTCGGCGGGCGCGGCCATCTCGGCCGCGAAGATCAGCGGTCAGGGCAACGACCTGGTCATCGACACCACCTCGTTCTACAAGCCGACCGATCCGGCCGCGTACCCGATCCTGATGCCGACCTACGAGGTCGTCTGCTCGAAGTACAGCGACCCGGAGACCGGCAAGGCCGTCAAGGCGTTCCTGACCTCCGCGACCGACAACGGCCAGAAGGGGCTCGACGAGTCCGGCTACGTGCCGATCCCGGATGCGTTCAAGACCAAGCTGACCACCGCCATCAACGCCATCGCCTGATTGCGTAGCCCCCAATGACCGTGCACGACGAAGTCACCGCCGCGGACCGGCCGGAATCGACCGGCCCGCGGACCGGCGGAGATACTGCCACTATGCCGAGTGAACCCAGCACCGAACCGGCGCAACGCGGACGCGGCGCCCACAGTGCCCGCGCGGAATTCATCTTCCGCTCGCTGGCCACGGCCGCCGGCGCGACCATCGTCGCGGCCATCGCACTGATCGCGCTGTTCCTGTTGATCCGGGCGGTGCCGTCGGTGGCGGAGAACAAGGCCAACTTCTTCACCAGCGCCGAGTTCAATGTCACCAACGCCAACGACATGCATTTCGGCATTCGCGACCTGTTCATGGTCACGGGGCTGAGTTCGCTGCTGGCGCTGGTGATCGCCGTGCCGTTAGGTGTCGGTATCGCGCTGTTCCTGACGCAGTACGCGCCGAAGGTGCTGGCTCGGCCGTTCGCCATCGTCGTGGATCTGCTGGCGGCGGTGCCTTCGATCGTCTTCGGTCTCTGGGGTTTTCTGGTGCTGGCGCAGAGGCTGGCACCGTTCCAGGAATTCCTCAACGACAACCTCGGCTGGTTCTTCCTGTTCAAGACCGGCAATGTGTCGATCAGCGGCGGCGGGACCATCTTCACCGCCGGTGTGGTGCTGGCCGTGATGATCCTGCCGATCATCACCTCCGTCAGCCGCGAGGTCTTCAACCTGACCCCGCGGGCACATATCGAGGCGGCCCAGGCGCTGGGCGCCACCAAGTGGGAAGTCGTGCGGATGACCGTGCTGCCCTATGGCCGCAGCGGTGTGATCGCCGGATCCATGCTCGGACTCGGGCGGGCGCTCGGTGAGACGATCGCGGTCCTGGTGGTGCTGCGCACCGCGGCGTCCGCGGGACATTGGTCGCTGTTCGACGGCGGATACACCTTCGCCTCCAAGATCGCCTCGGCCGCTTCGGAATTCAGTCAGGCGCTGCCCACCGGCGCCTACATCGCCGCCGGCTTCGTGCTGTTCGCGCTGACCTTCGTAGTCAACGCGCTGGCTCGGATCGCGGCCGGTGGGAAGGTGAACGGGTAATGGCGACAACGACCCTCGACCGCCCGGTCAAGGCTCCGGCGTTCCGGCAGATCAGCACCGGCCGCCGCGTCCGCAACCACGCCGCCACCGCGGTCATGTGGCTGTGCTTCGCGATCGCGCTGATTCCGCTGTGCTGGGTGCTGATCCTGGTGCTCAGCAAGGGCTTCGACGCCATCACCAGCAGCAACTGGTGGGGTAATTCGCAGAAGGGTGTGCTGCCCGACCAGTACGGCGGCGGCGTGTACCACGCCATCTACGGCACCATCGTGCAGTCGGCCGTGGCCGCGATCATCGCGGTGCCGCTGGGCATCATGGCCGCCATCTACCTGGTCGAATACGGCCGGGGCTGGCTGGCCCGGACCACCACGTTCATGGTCGACATCCTCGCCGGGGTGCCCTCGATCGTCGCCGCGCTGTTCGTCTTCGCGCTCTGGATCGCCACGCTCGGCGCGCCGCAGAGCGCCTTCGCGGTCGCGCTGGCGCTGGTGCTGCTGATGCTTCCGGTGGTGGTGCGCAGCACCGAGGAGATGCTCAAGCTGGTACCGGACGAACTGCGCGAGGCCTCCTACGCGCTGGGCATCCCGAAGTGGAAGACGATCATTCGGATCGTCGTGCCGACCGCGCTGCCCGGCATGATCAGCGGCATGCTGCTGGCGGTCGCCCGCGTCATGGGTGAGACCGCCCCGGTCCTGGTGCTGGTCGGTTACTCGAAGTCGATCAACACCAACCTCTTCGACGGCAATATGGCGTCGCTGCCGCTGCTGATCTACCAGGAGCTGGCCAACCCGGAGCCCGCCGGACGCTGGCGGGTGTGGGGCGCGGCGCTGACCCTGATCGCGATCATCGCGCTGCTGTATCTCGGGGCGGCGGTCGTCAACAAGCTGCTCACCCGGAACCGATAGAAGCGAACGGAATACGACATGGCCAAGCGGATCGACGTCAAAGATCTCAACATCTACTACGGCAAGTTCCACGCCGTCGCCGATGTGCAGCTGACCGTGCTGCCCCGCAGCGTCACCGCCTTCATCGGTCCCTCGGGTTGCGGTAAGTCCACGGTGCTGCGCTCCCTCAACCGCATGCACGAGGTGACCCCGAACGCGCGCGTCGAGGGCGCGGTGCTGCTCGACGGTGAGGACATCTACGGCTCGCAGATCGACCCGGTGGGCGTGCGCCGCACGATCGGCATGGTGTTCCAGCGCCCGAATCCGTTCCCCACCATGTCGATTCGCGACAACGTGGTGGCCGGGCTGAAACTGCAGGGCGTGCGCAACAAGAAGGAGCTCGACGAGGTCGCCGAGCAGTCCCTCAAGGGCGCCAACCTGTGGAACGAGGTGAAGGACCGCCTCGACAAGCCCGGCGGCGGCCTGTCCGGCGGTCAGCAGCAGCGCCTGTGCATCGCGCGCGCCATCGCGGTGTCGCCCGATGTGCTGCTGATGGACGAGCCGTGTTCGGCGCTGGACCCGATCTCCACGCTCGCGATCGAGGATCTGATCGCCGAGCTGAAGAAGGAGTACACGATCGTCATCGTCACGCACAACATGCAGCAGGCGGCGCGGGTGAGCGATCAGACGGCGTTCTTCAACCTGGAGGCGCAGGGGAAGCCGGGCAAGCTGATCGAGATCGACGAGACGGAGAAGATCTTCTCCAACCCGGCCCGCAAGGAGACCGAGGACTACATCTCCGGCCGCTTCGGGTAACCCTGGGCGGCAACGCCTTCACGACCCCGGTCCGAAGGGCCGGGGTCATTTGTTTGCGCAGACGCGCATGTGCTCGGGATCACATTCCTGTGCCCGGTGTTAGCTGGATCGTCTCCTACCACGGTCGGTTGTGTGCAACTTCGCGTAACGGATACTGTTCGAGTCAACTAAACCGATCGTTATAGGTAGGAGGCGTCGGATGGCGGTATCAACGGCGAGCCCGCACTCTGGGCTCCGCGCGACACCGGGGGCCCGGGTACGGGTGCTGGCCCTGCTCGCGATCTGTCTCGCGGAACTGCTCGTGGTGCTCGACAACACCCTGGTCAATGTGGCGCTGCCGTCGATGGCGGTGCAGCTGCAGGCGCGCATGAGCGGGTTGCAGTGGATCGTCGACGCTTTCACCTTGGCGTTCTCGGGCCTGCTGCTAGCCCTCGGGCATCTCGGCGACCGGTTCGGGCGGCGGCGGATCATGATCGTCGGTCTGGTGGGCGTGGCCGCCATGTCGACCGTGGGGGCGCTGTCGACGACGCTCGGGCAGGTGATCGCGGCGCGGGCCGGGATGGGCGTGTTCGCGGCGGCGGTGTTCCCGGCGACGCTCGCGTTGATCATCAATCTGTTCCCCGAGGCCCGGGCCCGCGCCGGGGCCATCGCGCTGTGGACGGCCATGGCGGGCGTCGCGGTGGCGATCGGTCCGGTAACCGGGGGTTGGCTGTTGCAGTATTTCAGCTGGCATTCGGTGTTCTGGATCAATGTGCCGATCGCGCTGATCGCCATTGTGGCCGTGCTCGTCGTGGTACCGGAGTCGCGGGCCGAACACACCGGGCGCCTGGACGTCGTCGGCATCGTGCTGTCGCTGGTGGCGGTCACGACGCTGGTGTGGACGATCATCGAGGCGCCCGGGTACGGCTGGCTGGCCGGGCGCAGCATGACCGGTTACGCGATCTCGCTGCTGTTGCTGGTGGCCTATATCGCCTGGGAACTGCGGGTGGAATCGCCGGTACTGGACGTGCGGCTGTTCCGGATCCGCCGGTTCTCGGTGCCCGCGCTGGCGATCACCGTGTCCTACTTCTGCGCCTTCGGATTCCTGTTCCTGATCACCCAGTACTTCCAGGGCGTGAAGGAGTTCAGCGCGCTGGAGTTCGGGATCCACTCGCTGCCCTTCGCCGCGGCGGTCGGGCTGGGCGCACCGGCCGCCACCCTGGTGGCACAGCGCATCGGCACCACCGCGACCATCCTGTTCGGTCTGGTGCTGCTGGCGGCGGGCATGTACGTCGCGGGCGAGGTGAAGGTCGAAACCCCTTACCTGGGACCGGTTCTCGTATCGATGGTGCTGATGGGCGTCGGCTTCGGCGTAGTGCAGGGACCGGCGACCGCCTCGATCATGGGATCGGTTCCGGAGGCGGAGGCCGGCGCGGGATCGGCGGTCAACGACACCACGCGCGAGGTCGGCGGCACCCTCGGCGTGGCGGTGCTGGGCTCGATCATGACCTCGATCTACTCCGAGCGGGTCGGGGCTCGCATCGACGCGATTCCGTCCGCGATCATGAACTCCGATCAGAAGAGCATCGCCCGCGACACCCCGATCAGCGTGATCGAGATCGTCAAGGCGCCGATCAGCCCGTTCTTCGCCCAGCCGAAGGCCGACCTCGTGCACGCCATGAAGGTCGCGGCGCTCGAGGGCGCCCAGGCGGCCTCCCACCTGGCGGTGGGGGCGCTGATGGTCTGCGCGATCCTGGTCGCGGTGCTGCTGCCCTGGAAGCCGGAGCGCGGGGTCTCACCGCTGCTCGCCTGGCGGAAGGGCGGCGATACGGAGGTCTAGGCGTATCGCATTCGCTCCGGCCCTGCGCGGTCTGATGACGGCTGCGCCGACCGCGTCTATCAGAGGTTCTCGGCGTCCGGGTCGGGCGGCAGCTCGCCTGTCACCAGGAAGACGACCCGGCGGCCGATCTCCACGGCGTGGTCGGCGAAGCGCTCGTAGTAGCGGCCCAGCAGTGTGACGTCGACCGCGGCGGCCACCCCGTATTTCCACTCCCGGTCCATCAGGAGCGTGAACAGGTGGCGGTGCAGGTCGTCCATCGCCTCGTCGTCCTGGTTGAGCTGCGCGGCCCGCTCCGGGTCGCGCGTCTCCAGGACCTCCTTGGCCGCGGCGCCCATATTCACCGCGATTCTGCCCATCTCGGCGAAGTAGCCGTTGACGGCCTCCGGCAGGGCGTGGTTCGGGTGGCGGCGGCGGGTCACCTTGGCGACGTGCAGCGCCAGCGCGCCCATCCGATTCACGTCCGAAACGATCTGGATGGCGCTGATCACCTGCCGCAGGTCGCCCGCGACCGGAGCCTGCAGCGCCAGCAGCGCGAACGCCTTCTCCTCGGCCTGCGTGATCATCTCGGCGATCTGGTCGTGCTCGGAGATCACCTGCTCCGCGAGCGGCAGATCGGCCTGCAGCAGCGACTGTGTCGCCCGCTCCATCGCGGAGCCCGCGAGACCGGCCATCTTGCCCAGCATTGTGGCGAGATCGGCCATTTGTTCGTTGTAGATGACACGCATAAAACCAAACATTAGTTCCCGGCGCTGACCAAGTCACGAACTGTGGGTGAACCATCGGTGTTGCCCGGAACTAGCGGAATCGCGCAGGTGGGCGGGTGCTCACTTACACGTGTCGTCGGCGGCGTTGACGTGCTCGAGGTCGGAGGGAAGTGTGGTCGGAGTCTCGCCCGAGGCGCCCGTGCTGGAGGCGGTCGGAATCTCCGGCAGTGGATTGCCGAACGGGGTCGGCGCTTTCACCGTTCCGGCGAAGTCGGAGCCCAGCGCGACCTCCACGATGCTCCCCAGTCCGGAGGCGGCCTCCATCGTCGCGCCCGGGATCGCGGACGCGACCGTGGCGGCCTCGGACTCGTGCCCGGACGAGTAGCGCACCCTGGTGGTCGGGATGGTGCCGCCCGCGTAGTTTCCGGTGCTGTAGATCTGGAAGCCCTGGTTGGACAGCTTGGTCGCGGTGGTGTTCGCGAGGCCCGAACTGCCCGAGCCGTTGGAGACCTGCACCGACATCGTGCTCGGATCGGCCGCGGTCAGCTGCTTGGGCGCCGGGGCCGGGGCGGCGGCCTTGCTCGGCTCGGGCGCCTTCTTCTCGCCCGGCAGCGGCTGGTCGTCGATGACCGCCTGGAACAGTTCCTTGATGTCGGATTCGCGCGGAATCTCGTTGCCGTAGGACGTGGTTCCCGCGGTGGGCACCGTCAGGAAGGTGATCGCCCCGGCGTCCACCTTCTGCAGCGAGCGGCCCAGCATGAGCAGGTCCTTGGTGCCGACGCCGTCCATGAAGGCACTGCTGGAGAACGCGTTGATGAAGCCGTTCAGCTTGCCGACGTCGAACAGCACCTTGCTCGACAGCGCGCCGCGCAGCAGCGAGGACAAGAACAGTTGCTGGCGGTGGATGCGGTCGTAGTCGCTGCGCTCCTCGCCGTAGACGTGGCGGGCGCGCACGTAGTCCAGCGCGGTCGGGCCGTTGAGCACCTGCTTGCCCGCATTCGGCAGGATGGTGCCGAGTTCGTCGTCGACCAGGGGCTTGCGCGTGCACACCTCGACGCCGCCGATGGTGTCGACCATGGAGGAGAAGCCGTTGAAGTCGATGCCGACGAAGTGGCCGATGCGCAGTCCGACCAGCTTCTGGATCACCTTGGTCAGGCACTGCGGTCCGCCGAGCGCGTAGGTGGCATTGAGCTTGTCGCCGTTGGCCGCCGGGAACTGGACGCCGGTGCCCTTCGCCTTCTCGTTGTCCCAGCCCTCGCAGGCGGGCCGGGTGACGTCGAGGTCACGCGGGAACGACACCGCGACGACGCGCTGCCGGTTCTCGGGAATGTGCACCAGCATGACCGTGTCGGCCCGGGAGCCCTCGGCATCCTCGGTGGTGCCCGCGCCGACGTTGCCGTCCACACCGGCCCGGGTGTCGGTGCCGACGATGAGGAAGTTCTCGTCGCCCAGCTGGCCGCCCGGATCGACGATGTCGTCGGACTTCTCGTCGAGCGCGGAGACCTGAGTGAAGCCGTTGTCGGTGGCGCGCAGGTAATTCCAGCCCACGCCCGTCATCACCAGCGCGAGCACCGCGGCGAACGCGGTCGACGCGCGGGCCACCAGCCGCAGCCGCCGCTGGCGGCGCCGCTTGCTCATGGCCAGCCGGGACAGCGGCTGGGCGCCGACGGACTTCGGCCGGGCCGCGGGGGCGGCCCGATCGACCGGAGGCTCCGCCGGGGTCTCCGATTCCGGAACCGGAAGCTTGTCGGTGGCGGGATCGACCGCCGGGCCCGCCGCCCGCGCCGAGGTGTCCCCCGCGGGCGCGCGGAAGGCGGCTGGGCCCGCCTGCGCGGGTGCGACGGTATCGGTCGGGCGGTCGTCGGCGCCGGGCATCGGGCCGCGAGCCTGCGCGGCCGGTGGCTTGGGCGCGGGCCGAGCGGCCCCGGGGTTGGAGGCGGGAGCCTGCGCGGCGGGCGGCTTGGGCCCGGGACGCTGCGCTGCTGGAGAGCTGGGTGCGGGGCGCTGTGCGGCCGGTGGCTTCGGCCGCGGCGGCGGCGGACCCGGAACCGGCGGGCTCGGAGGCGGGGTGGCGCGCGCGGCGGGCGGCTGTTCGGTGCGGCGACGGCGGCTGGGCGGCGGGGCATCGGGTGTGGGCTCGGGGGGCCGTCGGCGGCGCCGCCCGCGCTCGCGCTCGTTGTCGACCCGCTGCACGAGATCGTGCACGGTGATCGGGCCGCCCGTCGAGCCTGCGGAGTCGTCGGCGTGGCGACTGCGGCGTGGGGAAGGATCCTCGTCACCGTCCGGGGCAGGATAGCGCTCCCACGGTGCGCGACCACCGGGCCCGGGCCCCTGCCCGCGCCGTTCGTCGTCACCCACCAAGGAACCTCACTTTGCTCGTCGTCGACCACCCGGATCCGATGTGTACCCAAGCGTGGGTGAAGCGCTCGAAGGCGCACAGCATCACCGGTTCCCGTCATGATAACGATTCAGCTACAACGGGGCAGGTCGGGATTGCACAGTCAAGGGTGCTATTTGTTTGCTGGAATCTGGTCGAGTTCGCCGGCCCCTCCGCCGGAGACCAACCCGTTTGCCCAGTTCGCGCGAACGCGAACGCCACCCGCCAATCGATCGCCGCAAATTCGCCCCACCGACATTACGATGCTGTGTTGACCGGCTCAGGGCCGTTCCGGAGGCGTTTCGGCACCCGTTCTTTCCAAATGGCCGACGAACCGTTGCCTCAGCCGCCGGAGTGCATGACGTCGGCGGCGGTGGGGACGGCGGTGTCTTCCGGGTCGTCGAGCCAGCCGTGGGGGAGGCTTACCTTGCCGGGGGAGCCCTGGCGGCCGCGGGGGCCTTCCGCGTCCTTGGGGAAGGGGGCGGTGGGGTCGAGTTTGCCGATCAGGTCCTGGAGTTCGGTCAGGGTGGAGACCGTGGCGAAGGCGCGGCGCAGTTCGGCGCCGACCGGGAAGCCCATCAGGTACCAGGCCATGTGTTTGCGCAGGTCGCGAAGGCCTTTGTGCTCGCCGTCGTGGTCGGCTAGGAGGGCGGCGTGGCGGTACAGGATCTCGCCGACCCGGCCCAGGCTCGGGCCCGCGGGAACCGGTTCGCCGCGCAGGGCCGCCTGCAGTTCGGCGAACAGCCAGGGGCGCCCGAGGCAGCCGCGGCCGACCACCACGCCGTCGCAGCCGGTCTCGGCCATCATGCGCAGCGCGTCGTCGGCGCTGAAGATATCGCCGTTGCCGAGCACCGGCACGGTGGTGACGGCCTCCTTCAGCCGGGCGATCGCCGACCAGTCGGCCGCGCCCGAGTAGCGCTGAGCCGCCGTGCGGGCGTGCAGCGCGACGGCCACCGCGCCCTCGGCCTCGGCGATACGCCCGGCGTCGAGATAGGTGCGGTGGTCGTCATCGATGCCGATGCGGAACTTCACCGTAACCGGCACTCCCGCGGGTTCGGCGGCGGCGACCATGCTGCGCACGATCGACTCGAACAGCCGCCGCTTGTACGGCAGCGCGGCGCCCCCGCCGAGGCGGGTCACCTTCGGCACGGGGCAGCCGTAGTTCGTATCGATGTGGTCGGCGAGGTTCTCGCCGACGATGATCTCGACGGCCTCGGCCATGGTCTTCGGGTCCACGCCGTACAGCTGCACGGAGCGCGGGTATTCCTCGGGGCCGAAGGCCATCATGTGCATGGTCTTCGGATCGCGCTCCACGACGGCGCGCGCGGTGATCATCTCGCAGACGTACAGCGATGTGGCGCTGCCGAACTCCCGGCAGAGCGTCCGGAACGCGACATTGGTGATCCCGGCCATCGGTGCGAGCACCACCGGCGGATCGAGCGGGTAGGGCCCGATCCGCAGGCCGGTCTGGGTCTCGGTCGCGACGGTCATGGTCTCCAGTCTCTCAAATCGACCGCAGTGGGCCCGCTCACCCGCTCTCGAACCCGGTGTCATCGTCTACGGGGCTCCGGCTGCTGCGGGCCCGGGCATCCAGGCGGCCGCGCCCGTGCGCGCCCCGTACTCCGCGCCCCGGCACGCCGCCTCCTTGAGCAGCACCGCCGAACCCGCGGCGAGGTAGGCGCGGCGGGGTGTGTCGTCGCGCCGGGTGAGCTGGACGACGGCATCCTTGCGTCCGAGGCTGACGCCGACCCCGACGTAGCCCATGGAATACGGCTTGGGCTTGCGGCCCTGGATGATCCGGGCCAAGGTGTCGGCCGCGTGCGCTCCCTGCGGCCCGGCCGTCTGGCAGGCGAAGCGGGAGCCGGGCACCGCGGCGCAGTCGCCGACGGCGAAGACGCGCTCATCGGTGACGCTGCGCAGGAACTCGTCGACGAGGGCGCGGCCCTCCTGGTTCACCGCGAGACCGCTGCGCGCCGCGAGATCGGGAACGCCCGAGACCATCGCCCACAGGCTCAGCTCGGAGGCGAACGCCCGTCCCGACCGAAGGTGCACGATGCCGTCGAATTCTCCGTCGCCCGCGACCACCTTCGTCACGCCGTCGTCGACGATGTCGACCCGCAGCCGCTCCAGTCCGGCGCGTATCCGGCGGCGCGCACCGGGTGAGAAGCTCCCGGCGACCGCCGAACCGACGATGCGCACCCGCAGATCCGTCCGGGCGGCGGCGATCTCGGCCGCCGTCTCGATGCCCGTCGGTCCGCCCCCGACCACCGTGACGAGGCTGCCCGCGGGCAGGACGGCACACGCCGTGCGCGCCCGCTCCGCACTCTCCCACACGCCCACCGGGATCGTGCCCGGCATCGGCCGCACCGTGCTGCCCACGGCGAGGAACGCGTAGTCGAAGGCGAACTGCTCGCCGTCGTCGAGGGCGACGGCGCCGTCGGAGATCCTGGCGACATTGCCGACGCGTGCCGTAATTCCTTCTCGCAGTAGCGATGTGATCGGTGCGGCGATATCGCCGGTGCCCGCGATGTGCTGGTGCAACCGCACCCGCGGCACGAATTCCGGCCGCGGGTTGATGACGGTGATCTCGGCCTCACGCACCTTCTTGGCCAACCGGTTCGTCGCCATCATGCCCGCGTAACCGGCGCCCACAACTACGACCTTCATATCGTCCTCCTCCTCGGGGTCGCTGAACGGGCATAAGTCGCCCGGCACCCCCGGCGTTGTGACAGCCGGTGTCTGTGATGCGTGCCACCGGTCTCGGCGGCGGTCCGGTGTCACACGGCGGCGGGCAGCGGTGTCTCCGGAGGAGGGAGGGCGTGACGAAGGGAACCAGCCATGACCGGCATATCGACGGCCGCGGGAAATCGCCGCGCGCGGGCGAACGCACATCCGGACCGCGCCACGGCGGCCTTCGTGACCCACCGCAACCTGCTGTTCACGGTCGCCTACGAACTGCTCGGCTCGGCCGCCGACGCGGAGGATGTCGTGCAGGAGGCCTGGTTGCAGTGGGCGGGCGTCGATCTGGACGCGGTGCGGGACCAGCGTGCCTTCCTGGTACGAATCACTACGCGCCAGGCGCTCACCCGGCTGCGCGTGCTGAGTCGGCGCAAGGAGTCCTACGTCGGGTCGTGGCTGCCCGAACCGCTGCTCACCGCGCCGGACGTGGCGGACGACGTCGAGCTGGCCGACAGCGTGTCGATGGCGATGCTGCTGGTGCTGGAGACCCTGACGCCGGTCGAGCGGGCGGTATTCGTGCTGCGCGAGGTGTTCGATCTGGGGTACGCCGAGGTCGCGGACGCCGTCGACAAGAGCCCGGCCGCGGTTCGCCAGATCGCGCATCGGGCGCGGGCGCACGTGGATGCGCGGCGGCCGCGCGGGGTCGCCTCCCCGGCCGAGACCCGCGTCGCGCTCGCCGCGTTCCGACGCGCGGTCGAGACGGGCGATCTGCAAGGGCTACTGGATATTCTGGCGCCCGACGTGGTCCTGCTGGGCGACGGCGGCGGAGTCGCGCACGCCGTGCGCAGGCCGGTCGTGGGAGCCCGCCGGGTGGCTCGCCTGGCGGGTCTGCTCGCGGACCGGTTCGGAGATTCGGTTATGGCCGAGCCCGCGCAGGTCAACGGCTGCCCGGCCCTGATCGTCCGGCTCGGCGGGCGGATCGACAACGTGGTGACGATGCGGATCGACGACGGTCTCGTCACCGGCGTCTACATCGTGCGCAATCCGGCGAAGCTGTCGCGGGTGGTCACGGAGACCGTCGTCAGCAGGGGAAAGTAACCCGCCGCTCCGGAACGGCATTCGGCCCGGAGAGGCGGGGGTGGTCGGTCAGCTCGCGGAGCTGGAGGCCAGCTGGCGCTCGCGCTTGGCGGCCTCGCGGGCGAGCATGCGGTCGCGCTGCTCCTCGAACTTCAGCACGTCCTGGCCCAGCTTCTCCAGGAACAGGCCCAGGCGCTCGCGGGTCTGCTCGCCGCGGGCGGTGAAGTCGTTGCGCTCGAAGATCTTCCACTTCTTCAGCACCGGCTGGACGACATCTTCCAGGTGCTGGCGCAGGTCGTAGATGCCGTGCTTGGCCATCAGCACGCCGTTGCGGCGGAAGTTGGGCATGCCCGCGCCCGGCATCTGGAAGTGCTCCAGGATCAGCGTGATCGCCTCGATCGCCTGGTCGGGGGACAGGTCCAGGGCCGCGCCGCACATGTTGCGGTAGAAGATCATGTGCAGGTTCTCGTCGGCGGCGACGCGCTGCAGCATGCGGTCGGCGATCGGGTCGTCGCAGACCTTGCCGGTGTTGCGGTGCGAGACGCGGGTGGCCAGCTCCTGGAACGTCACGTAGGCGACCGAGTGCAGGAACCCGGCGTCGGCCTCGGCGGGCGAGGCGAAGCCGTTGGTCATGTGGATCATCCGGGCTTCCTCGAGGGCGACCGGGTCGACGCCGCGGGTGACCACCAGGTAGTCGCGCATGACGATGCCGTGGCGGTTCTCCTCGGCGGTCCAGCGTCCGACCCAGGTGCCCCAGGCGCCGTCCTGGGAGAAGTTCTCGGCGATCTCGCGGTGGTAGGAGGGCAGGTTGTCCTCGGTCAGCAGGTTCGTGATCATCGCCGCCTTGGCGACCTCACCGAGCTGCGACTGCGACGGGTCCCAATCCACGCCCCCCAGCGCGGCGAAGTTACGCCCGTCGTCCCACGGCACGTAGTCGTGCGGGTGCCATTCCTTGGCCATCGACAGGTGCCGGTTGACGTTCTGCGCGGCAACCGGCTCCAACTCCGTCAGCAGTTCGAGTTGAGTCAGATCCCTTGCCATATACATTGCCCTTCGGTGTGTCGTGCACTCTCTTGCTCGTCAGTCCCCCTTGGCCGTGCCGCCGCGGCCCATACCTTACGGCACCGTAGGTGTGATGCGAAACGCATCTGGGTGACTTCACAGTGTCCGTGATGGAACTCATATGGCGACGTCGGGACGGGTACAACGGTTCCGAGTCTATGCGTCCGGGCCGCGCCGTGCTGACTATCGTTCCCAGACGCGAAGTGTTAGCCCGGTCGCGAAAAGCCGCCCGCCGCACGTCGCGGCGGCCGGACCGGGCCCGGTGTCAGCGCCTGCCGCCGAGCAGTCCACCCAGGATGTTTCCGAGAGTACCCCCGGCGTTCTTGCCCAGCGCGTCCGAGATCGCTCCGCCGATGCCACCGCTTTTGCCGCCCCCGCCGAGCAATCCGCCCAGAATGTCGCCGAGGCCGCCGCCCCCGGCGCTTGGAGCCGGTGCCGGTGTGCCCGCCCCGGCGGACCCGCTCGTCATCTGCTTGCTCAGATACGCGAGCACGATCGGGGCCAGCAGCGGCAGCACCTTGGCGACCAGTTCGTTGCCGCCGGAGCCCTCGGTCGCCCCCAGCGCGTTGATGACCGTGTCCTTCTCCTGTCCGAAGACGTTGTCCACGATCTGTTCGCCCGAAGCCGCGTCGACCTGCTCGATATCGACGCCACCCGCCAGCAGCCCGTCGTCCTGATGCCGGTCGACCAGGCCCCGGACGGTCTGTTCCCGCTGCGGATTGCCGGTCTGTGCCTGAAGGCCGCCGAGCAGGGCGGGCAGGGCGGTCTGCACCGCAGTGGACGCGGTCGCCTCGTCCACGCCGAGCTTGTCGGCGAGCTGTCCGATCGGAACTTGGGAGAGCAGGTCATCGAACGAATTCATGGCTGAAGCCCCTCTCGTGGGATGGACCGGTAGCCACCGGATGTGCCAACAGTAGGCGAGCGGCCCGGTCGAACGCGGAGGATTTGCCAGGTCGTGATCGGCGGACGACGGAGGGCCGGAGCGACTGCCGCTCCGGCCCTCGGGAAAGGTGCCCCCACCAGGGCTCGAACCTGGGACCTGCGGATTAAAAGTCCGTAGCTCTACCAACTGAGCTATAGGGGCGCGGATGGCAAGTCTAATGTGCCGGGTGCGCGAGCGGTAACCGGTATCCCGGCGCCGGTGTTTGCGCTGGCTACCCGCTCGGCGTCCCGAGTTCGACGGTTTCGCCGCGGGTGGGTGGCCGGTGCGGGCGGTGCGGGGCCGGTTGTGCTGTCGGCGTGCGCATTCGGCCGCCGGGCCGGGCTGTGGCCCCGGGCGGCGGGTGTCGTGGCGGGGCAGTGGCAGCGGTTCGTTGCCGCCGGGGGGAGTGGACCGACGCCGCGGGGCGGGATGAACGGACCTCGGGGCGGCGGGCGGGACCTGCTGTGCGCGCGAGTGATACGCGGCGGGGGTGTCGAGCGATACGCCCTGAGACGCGGGCCCGGGCCCGGCAACCCCCCGAAGTTGGGGGCAAACGCCTTGGTTCCCAATTTGTTTGAGAGCGGAAGTATGGAAATATCAACCAATCGTGGTGCGTGGCAACGTAATTGGTAGCGGAGGTGAGTGTGTCGGCGGATCGTCCGGGGGGACGACGGGGACCGGGGCGGATGTGTTCGGTGGGCGGCGGGTCGCCGGGGTGGAGCCGACCCGGGGATGAACGATGCTGGGGCGCGGCGGAATTCGCGAAAGGAACCAATCCCCCATCCGGTAGCCGTGTATTTGCCAGTACCCGGGAAACGCAATCCGGCGAACTGACTCGCCGGTACGCCCTACGGTGGGTACGGATTCGGGGTACGGTGACCGCTTGGTGAATTCCGAAAGAACCGGGAGTACCCCGGCGGGATGGGATTCGGCCTATGGTTGATGTGCCCGACGATGTCGCGACCGGTCAGACCCGATCGCGACGCCCTGGAGATTGCGTCGCAGGAGGCAGATCCGAGACGAAGAAAACGCCCGGGTGCGCACCCCCTGCGGCGCACCCGGGCGCCGAGAACTATACCAGCCAGCGTGTTTCAGGTTTTCTCGCGAGTTTCGTACCAAAAGTTTGAAAAACCGGGCGGTAGCCCGAGTTGAAGTATTTGAAAATCGTATAACTTCGCGTCGAGGGCTGCTCCCCACGGGGGTCCTTCCGACGGCAAGTAGCTTCGGAGGCGTTTCGAGCATGGCACGGCAGCAAGAGCGGGCCCGCCGGACACGTGCGGCGATCATCAGGTCCGCCGCCGTTGAATTCGGGAAGAGCGGCTATGCCGCGGCATCGCTCAACCGCATATTGGAGGGATCGCGCGCCACCAAAGGCGCCATGTACTTCCACTTCGACTCCAAGGAGGATCTGGCGCGCGCGGTGTTGGGCGCCGCGGTCGAACGCTACCGCGCGACCACGGAAAGATGGCTCACCAGAACGGATCTCGGATCCCTGGACGTGCTGCACGGGATGGTCGACGAGATCGCGCTGCGGCTCGAGAACGACATCATCATCCAGGCCGAGTTCCGGCTCATCATCGAACCGGAGTTCTACCGCGACGTTCAGGCCGGGGGCGGTCGCATCCTCGGGCGCGCCACCCGGCTGCTCGCGGTGCGCGCCGTCGACCAGAAGCAGTTGCGGCCCGACGCCGACCCCGACCGGTTCACCCGCACCCTCGCCGCCGCGCTGACCGGTCAGCGCTACATCATCGACCTGCTCGGCGGCGGTATCGACCTGCGGTCGCGGTTCACCGAGGCGCTCGAGGTCATCGTCGAATCCATGGCCACTCCCGAGTGGCTCGACGAGTTCCGGCGCATCGGCTGGCGCGCGTCCGCGCGGATGGAGGACCTCGGAGGCTGAGGCGTGCAACACGGGTCCCGCCGGTCGGCACCCTGACCAGCCGATTTGGGTTTCACGATCGAGCTGTCATAAGCTATGCGGGCTCCCAACGGAAGCCGTTGAGAAACGGTCCGGAGAGATCCGGCGGGCCCCCTTCGTCTAGCGGCCTAGGACGCCGCCCTTTCAAGGCGGTAGCGCGGGTTCGAATCCCGTAGGGGGTACGGTGGCGACACCGTTGAGAGCAGAGCAAGGCCCTGTGGCGCAGTTGGTTAGCGCGCCGCCCTGTCACGGCGGAGGTCGCGGGTTCGAGTCCCGTCAGGGTCGCAAGACAAGCTAGGCATTCGGTACGGGTGCCTCCGGCCAGGTAGCTCAGTTGGTACGAGCGTCCGCCTGAAAAGCGGAAGGTCGCCGGTTCGATCCCGGCCTTGGCCACCTTCTCAGGGGTTCCCTGTTCGGGAACCTGGCGGTTCTCTCCCTTGTTCGAAGCTGATTTGTGGGGGCGCGGCCCCCACACCCCAGCCCGGGAGGGCTTCGCCCCCTCGTCGGGGCATTTTGTTGATATGTCTTTCTAAGTGTCCGCGTGAGTCCTTCATTTCAATACATTCACTGCGCGGGCTATCACCAGCGACATGGTGATCAGGGATATGGCCGATTGGAACATCATTGTGGTCTTTGCCCAGCGGGACATGGGCATGACGTCTGTGGGGCTGAAGGCCGTTGCATTGGTGAACGACATATAGAGGTAGTCGGTGAATTGAGGTTCCCAGTCGGGGGCGGTCAAGTCGGGGTTCTGCATCTGGACGAACAGGAAGTCGGGATAGGGGTTGCGGGCGTGGGCCCGGGCGGCGGGGCCGCCGCGATCGAATTCCCAATACCAGAGCGCGAATACGACGACATTGGTCAGCCAGATCGCGGCGCCGGAACCCAGCAGGGCGCCGGGATTGTTGCTGACTTGACCATCGATCAAGCCCATCACCAAACGGTCGACCGACCATGCGGTAATGAGGCCGAGTACGGTCGCCAGAACGAGGCTGCAGGTGCGCAGCCAGTTCTCCTCCCGATTGATCCGGGTCGGGTTTGCCGCCAACAGCACGGCGAGCAACAGCAACTCCAGGCCGGGGCCCAGCCATTGCGGATTCGGCGTGAACTGATTCGGCAGCAGGATTTGCAGCGCGATGGTGGCGAGCACGGCCGCCGTGGCCACCATCCGGGACTCGCCCGCCGTGCGGCGGGCCCAGGCGGGCACCTGTTCGTCGGACTCGTGGGCGGATCCGCTCATCCGAGCAGTATCGCCGGACAAGGGGCGCGGTCGGCGGGTACGCCACGCGTGTCGGGCGCGGGCGGCCCGGACGAGTGGGATGCTGGTGGCATGGGTGAATCCGACGATGCCTGGTACTACTGCCTGAAGCACCACCGCCCCGAGCAGGGCAAGCGGTGCTGGTTCGCCGACCGCATGGGGCCCTATCCGGACCGGGCGACCGCGGAACGGGCCCTCGAGATAGTCCGCGAACGCAACGAGCGTGCGGACCGGGGCGACGACCACTGAGCTAACTCGTCCGCGTTCGGGGCGGTGGGCTACGGTTCCATGAGCAGAATCGTGCCCGCACGCGCGCGGGTGAGCAGAATCGGGTCGAATCGAGCGGAGGGCGACTTGTGAAGGTGACCGTGGTGGTGCCTACCTACAACGAGCGGGAGAACCTGCCGGTGGCGGTGGAGCGGCTGACCGCGCTACCGGTCTCCGACCTGCACGTCCTGGTCGTCGACGACAGCTCGCCGGACGGCACCGGCGACGTCGCCGACAAGCTCGCCGCCGAACTGCCCAGCGTCGTGAGCGTGCTGCACCGGACCGAGAAGGACGGGCTCGGCCGCGCCTACATCGCCGGTATCACCAAGGCGCTCGACGAAGGCGCCGACATCGTCATCCAGATGGACGCCGACCTGTCGCATCCGGCCGAGGTGATCCCGGCCATGCTGGACAAGCTGGAGACCTCCGACGCGGGTGTGGTGCTGGGCTCGCGGTACGTCCCGGGCGGCTCGACCGCTTCGGAGTGGAAGTGGTACCGCAAGGCGCTGTCGGCCTGGGCCAACTTCTACGTGAACCTGATCCTGCGGCTGGGCGTCAAGGACGCCACCGCCGGGTTCAAGGCGTGGAAGGCCGACACGTTGCGTGCCATCGACGTCGCCTCGATCCACAGCAACGGCTACTCCTTCCAGGTCGAGATGAACTACCGGACCATCAAGCAGGGCATCGCGATCGCCGAGGTGCCGATCCGGTTCGAGGAGCGCACCAAGGGCGCCTCCAAGATGAGCCTCAAGGTGCAGCTGGAATCGGCCCTGATGCCGTGGAAGCTGCTGTTCGGACGCTCCGTCTAGCGCTGCCGCAGCGGCTCGGGCGCGGGCCAGTCGAGCAGGGTGTCCACGAAAAGCTGTCGGACCCGCTCGATTTCGGCATCCATCGCGCCGGGATCCCAGCCGCTGACGTCGATCGGCGGCAGTATCGCCACGTCGACGGTGCCCTTGCGCACGATCGCCGAATTGCGCCAGGCGATCTCGCCCGCGTTGCGGATCACCACCGGGACGATCGGCACACCGGCCTGGACGGCGATATGGAACGCCCCCTTCTTGAACGGGCCCACCCGCGGTGTCAGCGATCGGGTGCCCTCCGGCGCGATGACGATCGATAGCCCGCCGCGCAGGGTCTCCACCACCGGCGCCAGCGCGGCCCGTGTGCCCGCGGTATCGGCGCGATCGATGAATGTCGCACCGGCGAACCGCATCAGCGGACCGAAGACCGGGTTGCCGGTGACCTCCTTCTTCACGATTCCGGTGAACCCCGACCCCAGCACCTCGGCCAGCACCACCATGTCGAACTGGCTCTGGTGGTTGAACAGGAACACCGCGGGCCGTGCGTCGCGGGCGTGCTCCGCGCCGGTGATTCGCACCCGCACCCCCGTGGCGCGCAGCGTGGCGCCGGCGGCGCGGCGCATCATCGCGTCGGCCATGCGCTGCCGCTCGCGAGTCGGCGCCTGGGCCGCCACCCCGAGCGCGGCGCCGCCGAGCAGGGCCGCGAAACCCGCTGCGGTGCGGGCGATGTCACCGGCCCCGGCCGCCGCGCGGGGCCGGAAGCCGAGTTCGGGCCAGTCGCGCTCGCCCGCCTCGATCGCCGTGCGGGGATCCGGATTCACCGCGCGCGGCCGCCCGACCAGCTCGAGCAGCGGGAGGTCCGGCGCGGCGTCGGCGTAGGCGTAGCTGTCGCTCAGGTCGAGGCGCCGCTCGGCCGCGAAGCGGCGCACCGCATCGGCCTTCCCGCTGCGCCACAGCGGCTTGTCGTCCACGTACCCGGTGAGCACGCCGTCCTGCGTGGCCATCGGGGTGTAGAGCACGTGCTCGATTCCCAGTTCGGCGGCCGCGGGCAGTACCTGGAAGCGGGTCAGGCAGGTGGCCAGGATCAGGGTGTGCCCGGCCGCCTCGTGCGCGCGGATCAGCCGCCACGCCTCCGGATACAGGTGGCCGTAGATCGTTCCGCGGAACAGTCGCTCCCCGAGTGCGGCGAGGTCCTGCTCCGAACGCCCGGCCCACAGGTGCATGACGCGCTGCAGGAACCGCTCGTACTCGCCCTCGCCGCGGGCGCCGCGAATGCTGGTCAGCAGGGAATCCGCCAGGACGCGCGGGGCATCGCGGCGGCGCAGCAGGCGCCGGAGGGCCGATCGCGGGGTGAAGCCGTGCACGACGGTGCCGCCGAAATCGAAGATCGCGGCGATCCGCGGCCCATGGGGCCCGGAGCCGATGGCGGCGACGGCCTCGTCGACGGTCCACTGGGTCATGACACCTCCAGCCGGTTCGACGGGTCCAGGGCCGCCGCGCGCGAGATGCGGGCGCCGATCGTGCGCAGCTCGTCGGCGAAGGCGCGGCGACGGGCCGTCAGCTCCGCGCCGTCGGACGTCGCCTCGAGCAGGCCGTGATTGTCGGCGAGTTTCAGTGCGGTGGAGAACAATTCGGAGGAGACCGATTCGGTGCTGTGCAGGCGCTGCTGCAACAGCATCTGGCGGCCCACGGCCAGGCATTCGTCGATGAACTGCTTGCGGTCCTGCGGCGCCACCGCGCCGTCGCGGGCGGCCAGCCGGTCCGCCACCACCAGTTGCGCGTCGAAGAACGAGCGCAGGACCCGGTGGGCCATGATGAATCCGGTCTCGGTCAGCGTGGCCAGGACGTCGGCGCCGACCGTGCCGCCCGCGGTGCGCTGCTTCCAATCCTTGTCCACCAGTTGGATCTCCGCGGTCATCCGGTCGGCGAACTCGGCGCGCTCGGGGAAGAAGAACTCGAACTTCAGCAGATCGCGCAGCCGGAAGGCGGTATCCCAGCCCGCCTGCAGCTGCTCGCCCTCGGGCGCCTCCACCGCGGCCAGGATGGCCAGTTCGAGGATGGCGCGATTGACGAACCAGTGCACCGCGCTGTTGCGATAGAACGCCGCCTCGAGATGCGCCCCGGCCTCGATCGAGTACACCGGCTCCAGTCCGCCGCGATAGACCGTCACCACCTTCGCCAGCGACAGCTGCTCGAGCACCACGGCCAGCCCGTGATCGTCACGCAGCGTGTCGAGTTCGCCACCGGGCAGCTCGCTGCGCCGGATGTAGTCGCGCACCGGTTCCAGCACCCGGCGCACCTCGCCGAGGGTGAGGGCGCGCTCGTGCACGCCCAACAGCGCGAGGGTGACCAGTGCGTTGACGGTGATCGGGGTGACCTGGTTGATCCCGACGGCGACCTCGAAGGCCAGCCGCTGGACCGCCTTACGTTCCTGATCGCGCTCGGGCGCGTCGGCCGCGGCGCTGGGACCCGGATCGGGGACCAGCGGATCGCCGTGTGCGGCAAGGCGTTCCCGCGCCGACAGCGGCGCGCCGAATCGCATGTACACGTGGCCCGCCGAATGCTGTTGGCTGCGGACATAGCGCGCCAGCCAGGTCAGGCCCTCGGGTTTCTTGGCCCCGCCGGACTGCTCGGTGGCGATCGCGCCGAGTTCGTTGAGCCGCTCGTAGGTGATCGACACGGGAACCAGCATCACATCGTCGACACGGCGCGAGCGAATCGCCGCCGCAAGGTAATTCAGCAGGCCGTAGCGGGGCGGGCGCAGCTTGCCGGTGCGGGTGCGGCCGCCCTCGAAGTACCACTCCAGGTTGAACCGCTTGGCCAGCAGGTAGGCGAAGTACTCCTCGACCACCGCTTTGTACACCTCGTCGTCACCGAAGCTGCGGCGGATGAACACGGTTCCGGTGCGGCGCGCGATCGGGCCGATCGGCCAGAAGCGCAGGTTCGCGCCGCCGATCACATGATTGGGTGGAAAGTCGTTGCGGGCCAGCGTATCCCCGAGCACGAAGGCGTCCACGTAGGAGCGGTGCGAGGGCAGGAACACCAGCGGGTAGCGGCGGTTGAGCCGCCGCAGCGCCGCCAGCCCGCTCGGATCGCAGTCGACCTTCCAGGTGGAGGCGTGCACCGGGCGCATGGCCTGGGTGAACAGGTCCGACACCAGGCGGCTCTGCGCCGCGACCAGTTCCTGCAGCGCCTTTTCCGCGCGCCGGTACACCTCGCGGGGGCCCGTCCCGAGATGTCCGGCGATGGCGTCGAGGCGGCGCAGGAACTCCGGCGAGTCGAGGATCTCCTCGGCGACCAGCCGGGGCACCTTGTACCGGTCGCCGATCACGGCGCGCTCGGCCCGCTCGAGCGCCACGATCCCGGCGCGCACGATGGCGCGGGCGAACGGTTCCGCCGTACCGGCGACGGCCGCGTTGTTCGCGCGCAGCTCGCTGAGCCGGGCGGGCTGCCCGGTGAGCACGAGGTGGCGGTCCGGCGCCTTGGCGATCAGGCGGCGCTGCAGGAGCCGGTGCGGTTTCCGCGGGTTGGACAGGGTGGCCAGGTCGGCGAAGGTGATGCGGCGCACGCCGTCTCGCTCCGGCGGCAGCCACAGTACCCGGACGGGGACCACCAGCGGGTCGTCGAGCCGCCCGACCAGCCGGGCCGCCACCGGCGCCGCGTCCAGGTCGATCTGGGTCACCGGCGCGTCGACACCGAGTTCCGCGGCGACACCGCCCTCGGCCAGCCAGCCGCCGATCAGTTCGCGTTCGGTCGGCGAGGCGGCGTCCACCAGCGCGACCACCGAGTTCGGTGCGGTCTCGGGCGTCGCCGTCGGAACATCGGCGCGGTCATCGATCATGCGGGAACCCTTCATCAAGTGATGTTCCCCATTGAAGCCCGGTTCGCGCCCATTGCGCAGGAGGTTGAGGCGGAGAGTGTGCCCGTCGGCACAACGACTACCAAGACAGGTAATGCTAACCTCACCAGTTAAAGTAAGGTAAGCATAACCTTGGAGGAATGGTGTCGACCACGGACGAGCGAGTGCTGATCGGGTATGAAAACGATCCGGGGGCGACATCCACAACGGTGAGCCGAGGGGTCGAGGATCCGGCCGCGGCGGTAGCGGCGCTGGCGGCGGCCGACCGTTTCGGCGAGTACGTCATGTACGAGCGGCCGGGCGAGTGGGTCTTCGCGGCCGATCCGATCGGCAGCGTCGAGCTCGATGCGCACGAACTGCGTGTCGCGTGGGACGGCCGCGCCACGGCGACCTCGTGGTCGGGCCGCCCGGCGGAGGTGATCGATCGGGCGCTGGCGGCGCTGCCGCTGTCCGGGCGGAACACCTACGGCTGGATCGGGTTCGAGTTCTGCGCCTGGTCGCTGGCGGCGACCGCGCACCTGCCGGAGCGCACGCCGCTGGCGCATCTGATGATTCCTCGCATCGAGGTGCGGATCGACGCGACCGGTGTGCGGGTTGCCGGCGCCACGCCGGGCGAGGCCGCCGAGATTCACGAACTCGTCGCCGCCGCGCAGGGTTCCGCGCTGCCGCTGCCGCGTCAGGCCGATATCACCATCGATCCCACGGCCTACCGGAACCGGGTGGCCGAGGCGGTCGGCGAGATCCGGGACGGCAAATACCAAAAGGTGATTCTGTCGCGCAAGGTGGAGCTGCCGTTCGTGGTGGACGTCCCCGCGACCTATCGGCTGGGCCGGGCGAACAACACGCCCGCGCGGTCGTTCCTGTTGCGCCTGGGCGTGCTGGAGGCGGCCGGGTTCAGCCCCGAACTGGTGGCCGCCGTCGACGGCGAGCGCGTGGTGACCACGGAGCCGCTCGCGGGAACCCGGGCCTTCGGGCGCGGTCCGGAGGCCGACCGGGCGGCCCGCGCGGATCTGGTCTCCGATCCCAAAGAGATCGTGGAGCACGCGATTTCGGTGCAGACCTCGTTCGCGGAGATCGCCGCGGTAGCCGTGCCCGGAACCACCGCGGTATCGGACTTCATGGCCGTGCGCGAGCGCGGCAGCGTGCAGCACCTGGCCTCCACCGTGCGCGGCCGCCTCGAGCCCGGCCGAACCTCCTGGGACGCACTGGAAACGCTCTTTCCCTCGGTCACCGCGTCCGGCATTCCGAAGCGGGACGGCGTCGACGCGGTCTTCCGCCTCGATCATGATCCGCGCGGCCTGTACTCCGGTGCGGTGGTGACGGTTTCGCCGACCGGCGCGCTCGAGGCCACCCTGGTGTTGCGCGCGGTCTACCAGACCGCCGAGGGCGCCTGGCTGCGCGCGGGCGCGGGCATCGTCGCCCAGTCCACCCCCGACCGCGAATTCGAGGAAACCTGCGAAAAGTTGGGCAGCGTAGCGCCCTACGTGGTGGAGGCCTGACCTCGGGTGGGTCGTTCAGCCGGGTCGTTCAGCCCTGGGCGCGGAGGGCCTTCTTGTCGATCTTGCCGACCGCGGTGACGGGGAGGGTGTCGGCCTGGCGCAGGACGTCGGGGAGTTTGTAGGCGGCCAGGCCGCGGTCGGTGAGGAACTGCTTGATCTCGGCGAGGGTGGGCAGGTCGCCGTCCACGACGAGGATGGCGCAGACCTTCTCGCCGAGCACGGGATCGGGCAGTCCGACCGCGGCGGCGTGGCGGACGGCCGGGTGGGCGAGCAGATGCTCCTCGAGTTCGTCGCAGGAGACGTTCTCGCCGCCGCGGTTGATCACGTCCTTGATCCGGCCGGAGACGACCAGGTGCCCGCTGGGCAGCCGCCGCACCAGATCCCCGCTGCGGTAGTAGCCGTCCGGGGTGAAGGCGCGGGAATTGTGTTCCGGCGCACGGTAATAGCCGCGGATGGTGTAGGGGCCGCGAGTGAGCAGCTCGCCCTCCTCGCCGTCGGTCACGTCGTTGCCGTCGCCGTCGACCACGCGCACCTCGTCGGCGGGGGAGAGCGGACGGCCCTGGGTGGTGCACACGAGGTCGATGTCGTCGTCGAGGCGGGTGTAGTTGAGCAGGCCCTCGGCCATGCCGAACACCTGCTGCAGCCGCACGCCCAGCGCGGGTTCCACGTCGCGGGCGTTGACCTCCGCCAACCGGGCGCCGCCGACCTGCAGCAGCCGCAGCGAGGACAGGTCGGCCGACTCCCATTCGGTTGCGGCGCACCACAGTTGCGCCAGCGGCGGCACCACGGCGGTCACCGTCACCCGGTGGCGTTCGATGGCGGCGAAGGCCGTCTCCGGACTCGGGTCGGCGGTGAAGGCGATCGAACCGCCGGTCGCGATGACGCCCAAGATGCCGGGGCACGCCAGCGGAAAGTTGTGTGCCGCGGGCAGACTCGCCAGATACACGTCGTCGGGGTCCAGTGCGCAGACCTCGGCGGAGGCGCGGGCGTTGTAGGCGTAGTCGTCGTGCGTGCGGGCGATCAGCTTGGGCAGGCCGGTGGTGCCGCCGGAGACCAGCATCAGGGCGATATCGCTCGGATCCGGCTCGGGCAGTGAACCATGGTCGCGGGGAATCGAATTCAGGTCAGTGAAGGGCCCGGCCTCGCCCAGCACCAGCACATGCCGCAGGGACGGCACCTGTTCGGCGACGGTGGCCGCCAGCGCGCGAAGGTCGAAGTCGCCCGCCTGGTCGGCGAGGATATACGCCACGGCGCCGGACAATTCGGTGAGATGCTCGATCTCGGCGCGGCGGTGCGCGGGCAGTGTCAGCACCGCGATGGCGCCCGCCCGCAGCAGTCCGAACAACACCGGGACGAATTCGGGCACGTTCGGCAGCTGCACCACCACCCGGTCGCCGGGCGTGATGCCCAGCGCCACGAAGCCGTACGCCATGCGGTCCGCCTCGGAGTCCAGCTCCGCGTAGGTGCGAGTGCCGTTGTTGCCGTGCAGCGCCGGGCGGTCGGGCCACTGCCGCGCCGCCGCGCGCAGCAATTCCCCGAGCGGCTGCCCCGTCCAGTACCCGGCGGCGCGATAAGCCTCGGCGAACTCGTCCGGCATCGGCACGAAGCCGTCGCGGTGATTTCTGATGGGTGTCGCTGTCATCGGTACTGCCTCACGCTCACGGTGGTACTGGGTCGCTGCCATATAGGTTAGGCAACCCTATCTCACGGCGTCGGACCGTACCGTGGTCAGCTCAGGATGCGCAGGTCGTAGAAGAGCTGGTACCGCTCCGGGTCGTCGGGCAGGAACCAGTGCAAGCCCTCCTCCAGGAAGACGGCGACCAGCTTGATCGCGATGACCGCGGCCAGGAACCCGTCGCCCGGCGGCCGGTGTCGTCGCTTCGGTCGCGGCGGTCATCAGGTGAGGCCCAGGCCGAGGGAACTGGTGATGTGGTGCCGCAGCAGGATGAGGGTGAGGACGAGCACGATCCACCATCCGGCCAGCACCGAGCGGCGCGACCGCTGCCGGTAGAGCATCACCACCACCGCGAGCAAACCCGCGAAGATGATCGTGTCCATACTGCCGGACCGTACAATCGTCGGTGGTACGTAGCGTTCATTCGGGCCCGGACACGCCGCTTTCGGGCCGAATCACCATTCGGGCTAATTGGGGGCTAATTGCTGCCGAACGATCGCATCCGCCGGGCGGGAGACGGCGGGGCGTCACCGCTCTAGACTCGTCTTCGTGACAGGTTGGGACACTTCGGACATCCCCGGTCAGAGTGGCCGCACGTTCATCGTCACCGGCGCCAACAGCGGGCTCGGCGCGGTGACCACCCGGGCGCTGACCGCGGCCGGTGCGCAGGTGATCATGGCCTGCCGCGACGAGGTGAAGGCCCGCGCGGTGGCGAACTCGCTCGGTGAGCGAGCCCAGGTGCGCCGCTTGGACCTGGCCGATCTGGTATCGGTTCGGCAGTTCGCCGAATCGGTCGAGCGCGCCGATGTGCTGATCAACAACGCCGGGGTGATGGCGGTGCCGCTGCGCCGCACCGCCGAGGGCTTCGAAATGCAGATCGGCACAAACCATCTCGGGCATTTCGCGCTGACCGGCCTGCTGCTGGACAAGATCACCGACCGGATCGTCACGGTCTCCAGTGGCGCGCACGCGATCGGCAAGATCGACCTGAACGACCTGAACTGGGAACGCCGCCGGTACGAACGCTGGCAGGCCTACGGCCAGTCGAAGCTGGCGAATCTGATGTTCGCCTACGAACTGCAGCGGCGGCTCACCGCGGCCGGTTCGGCCAAGGTGTCGGTGGCGGCCCATCCCGGTTATGCCGCAACGGAATTGCAGTCGCATACCGAATCGTTCCTGGATCGGATCATGGCGGTGGGCAATCGGGTGCTGGCTCAGAGCGCCGAGATGGGCGCGCTGCCAACGCTGTTCGCCGCCACCGCCGAGATCGAGCCGGGCGCGTTCTACGGGCCCACCGGAATGCGCGGCCTGCGCGGATACCCCGGCCGCAGCGGATCTTCGTCGGCCTCCCGCGACGAGGTCACCGCTCGGCGGCTGTGGGAGCTGTCGGAGCAACTGACCAAGGTCACCTACCCCTTCTCTCGCCGCTGACCTATCGGCCGTTTGTGGCACAGGTCACCTTCCGTCGCTGTCACAGCTCGGGGTGCCATGCCGTCGCCTTCATATACGGACGCCGCGCCCCCGCGGCCCGAGGTCAGGAGACAGCGATGGAACCCCGATTCAACCTGTACGCCAACGAGATCGGCGCGAAGGTCGTCAAGCGAGTCGGCAATGTCGGACTGGTGATCGACCAGTCGACCCTGCCGCACGCCACCCAGGAAATGGTGAAGCTGCGCGCCAGCCAGATCAACGGCTGCGGATTCTGCACCGATATGCACTCCAAGGACGCGCTGGCCGCGGGCGAGACCCAGGTGCGGCTCAATCTGGTCGCCGCCTGGCGCGAGGCCACCGTGTTCACCGACGAGGAGCGGGCCGCGCTCGCGCTCACCGAGGAGGGCACCCGCCTCGCCGATGCCCATCACGGCGTCAGCGACGAGACCTGGGCGCTGGTGCGCAAGCACTACGACGACGATCAGATCGCCGCGCTCATCTCGCTGATCGCGCTGATCAACGCCTACAACCGGCTGAACGTGATCTCGCGTATCCCGGCAGGCAGCTACGAGCCGGGGATGTTCGGGTAGGTCCACGGCCTCGCATGCGTCGGGAACGGGTGTGGCGGTTCTCACGGGCGGTCGGGCATCTGTTCAGGCGCGCGACAGCGGCTGGTACAGTCGCGATCGTGCAGCGCGCGTATTTCTGGTTTACGAAGCCGGCCCCGGGTGGGCCGGTCGGTGAACCGCGCTGACCTTCTCCCACCCCGAGCCGGACGACCAGTCGGCTCGACGGGAAGCGCTCTCGGTGGGTCGACCTGAGAAAAGGAACCCACGATGACCCACGCCGCCGATGCCGATGCGCCCTCGAAACCCGGGACCGTCGCGGATCTCGACGATCAGCGCACCCTGAGCATCAGCCCGCTGCTGTCGCCCGCCGACGTGCGGCGTGACCACCCGATCGACGAGGCGCTCGCCGAGACCGTGCGCGCCGGCCGCCAGGCCACCGTCGACGTGCTGAACGGCTCCGACGACCGCCTGATGGTGATCGTCGGCCCATGCTCGGTGCACGATCCCGAGGCCGCGACGGACTACGCCCGGCGGCTGGCCGCCAAGGCCGCCGAGGTGTCGGACCGGCTGCACGTGGTGATGCGGGTGTACTTCGAGAAGCCGCGCACCACGCTCGGATGGAAGGGCCTGATCAACGATCCGCACCTGGACGGGACCTTCGACATCAACACGGGCCTCGGTCTCGGGCGGCGGCTGCTGGTGGACATCACCGCCTTGGGGCTGCCGGTCGCGTGCGAATTCCTCGATCCGATCACCCCGCAGTACATCGCCGACCTGGTCTCCTACGGTGCGATCGGGGCTCGCACGGCCGCCAGTCAGGTGCACCGGCAACTGGCCAGCGCGCTGTCGATGCCGGTCGGCATCAAGAACGGCACCGATGGCGACGTGCAGGTGGCCGTCGACGGCGTGCGCGCCGCCGCGGCCAGCCACGTTTTCCCCGGCACCGGCCTGGACGGGCGTTCGGCGCTGATCCGCACCGTCGGCAATCCGGACTGCCACGTGATCCTGCGCGGCGGCAGCACCGGCCCCAACTACGACGCGGCCTCGGTGGCCGAGGCGTGCATCCGCCTGGAGAAGGCGTCGCTGCCGCAGCGGGTCGTGGTCGACGCCAGTCACGGCAACAGCAACAAGGACCACACCAAGCAGGTCGACGTCGTCACCGATATCGCCGAGCGGCTCGCCGCCGGGGACCGCAGCGTCGTCGGGCTGATGATGGAGAGCTTCCTGGCCGCCGGTCGGCAGGACCTCACCCTCGGACGCGCCGCCGACCTCGCCTACGGCCGGTCCATCACCGACGCCTGTCTCGACTGGGACACCACCGCCATCCAGCTCGACCGCCTCGCCGACGCCGTCGCCGCCCGGCGCGACTGACCCGAATCCCGTTGCCGCACATCCCGGCTCGATAGCCGGGGTGCGGCTGGCGGCGGCAGGGGGTCCACCGGTCGCGAACTGGCTCGTGACAGCCGCGGGACCGCCGTAGCAGCATAGGCGTCATGATCGAGATGACCGCGGTGGCGGGTGTGGCGGCGGCCGCGCTCGGACTGGTGCTCACCCCCGGCCCGAATATGGTGTATCTGGTGTCGCGGACGGTCTCTCAGGGGCGTCGCGCCGGGTTCGTCTCGCTGGCCGGGGTCGCGGTGGGATTCCTGATCTACCTGGTGGCGATCGCGGTGGGGATCACGGCGATCTTCGCGGTGGTGCCGGGCCTGTATCTGACGGTGAAGCTCGCCGGCGCCGCCTATCTCGCCTGGCTGGCGTGGAAAACGCTGCGGCCCGGCGGGATGTCGGCCTTCACGCCGTCCGAACTTCCCGCCGATCCCGCGCGGCGGCTGTTCACGATGGGTTTGGTGACCAATCTGCTCAATCCGAAGATCGCGATCATGTACATGGCACTGATCCCGCAGTTCGTGGTGCCCGCGCGCGGGCAGGTGTGGCTGCAGAGCCTGTCCCTGGGCGCCGTGCAGATCACGGTCGCGCTGCTGGTGAACGGACTGATCGTGCTCGGCTCCGGCGCCATCGCCGCCTTCCTCGGCGGCCGCCCGCTCTGGCTGCGGATCCAGCGCTGGGTTACCGGCGCCATGCTCGGCGTGATCGCCGTCCTCCTCGCCACCGACCGCGCCCGCCCCGTCCCCGCCTGAACCCCCTGCGCGCACCCCGCGCACGTCCCCGCATCCCGTGCGGGAGTCGATACGGGGCGCGGGAAAGTTCGGTGGTCGAGTCAGGGGGTCGTCGACCGTGCGGGATGTGCGGTGTGGAGGCGGCGGACTGCCTCGGTGAGGGTGCTGTCCTGTTTGCAGAAGGCGAAGCGCACCAGGCGGTTCCAGGAGTTCTTGTCGTCGGCGAAGACGCTCAGGGGGACGGCCGCGACGCCCAGGCGCTCGGGGAGTTCGCGGCAGAAGGTGTGGGCGTCGTGGTCGGTCAGTGCGGAGATGTCGGCGCAGACGAAATAGGTGCCGTCGCTTCGCTTCACATCGAACCCGGCGTCGGATAGCGCCTGGGAGAGCAGGATTCGCTTCTCCGACAGCGAATCACGCAGCGCCGCGACCCAGGCCATCTCGTGTTCGAGGGCGTGGGCGACGGCGGGCTGGAACGGGCCGCCGCCGACGAACGTGAGGAACTGCTTCGCCGCGAGCACGCCGTCGATCAGCGGGGCGGGTGCGCAGGCCCAGCCGATCTTCCAGCCGGTGACGCTGAAAGTCTTTGCGGCACTGGATATCACGACGGTGCGCTCGAACATGCCCGGCAGTGTCGCGATGCTGATGTGTTGGTGGCCGTCGAAGGTCAGGTGCTCGTACACCTCGTCGGTCACCACCAGCAGGTCGTGCTCGCGGGCCAGTTCGGCGATGGCCATCAGGTCGCCTCGGCCGAGTACGGTACCGGTCGGGTTGTGCGGCGAATTCAGCAGCAGCATCCGGGTTCTCGGGGTGATGGCGGCGCGCAGGCTGTCGATGTCGAGGGCGAATCCGGTGCCGTCGGGGATCAGCCGGGCGGTGCGCCGGGTTGCCCCGGCCAATGCGACCGCCGCGGCGTAGGAGTCGTAGTACGGCTCGATCAGCACCACTTCCTCGCCCGGCTCCACCAGCCCGAGGATCGAGGCCGCGATCGCCTCGGTGGCGCCCACGGTCACCAGTACCTGGCTGCCGGGGTCGTAGTCGATGCCGTAGCGCCGCGCCCGATCCGCCGCGATCGCCCGCCGCAGCCCGGGCATGCCGCGCCCGGGCGGATATTGATTGACGCCATCGGCGATGGCCTGGCGGGCCGCCTCCAGCACGGCCGCGGGCCCGTCGGTATCCGGGAACCCCTGCCCCAGATTGACCGCTCCGTGCTCGACGGCGAGCTCGGTCATCTCGGCAAAGATCGTCGCCCCGAACGGACGCAAACGAGCCACGGTCGCACTCTCCTCCATACGCACCAACGTAACCTGCCCCCCAACCCACCCCCACGCCCGTTCCCGCACCCCGCGCCCTTTCCCGCACCGCCTCCAGCAACTGCAGCGGGTGCGCGAACGTGCACGGGGTGCGAAGAGTTTGTCCCGTGGCGCAGACGGGGTCGATGCGCGTGCGGTGGGCCGTGGTGTGTGCGGTTGTTCTCGCACCTCGTGCGTGTTCCCGCACGGGTTGCAGCAGCTGTGGCGGGTGCGCGAATGTGCGCGGGGTGCGAGGGGGCGGGGAGTCAGGCTATGGCGGGGCGGTGGGTGCTGGCGCGGGGGCGGAGGTGGGCGGGGAGGACGAGGCGCTGGGGTGGGGAGTGGTCGCCGGAGACGCGGCGGAGGAGGAGTTCGGTCGCGCGGCGGCCGATTTCGTAGCTGGGCTGTTCTACCAGGGTGATCGGCGGGGCGAAGCCAGCCCAGCTCATCTCGTCGAATCCGGCCAGCAGCAGGTCGTCGGGGAAGGTGACCCCGGCCTGGGCCAGGGCCGCCAGGGCGCCGACCATCATCAGGTTGTTGCCGACGAACAGGCCGTCGGGACGGCCGGGGCGGGCGAGCAGGGTGCGGGCGGCGGCGCGCCCGCCCTCGATGCGATAGTCGCCGCGCACCTCGAGGGCCGGGTCGGGGCGCAGCCCGGCGGCGCGCAGTGCGGCGCGATAGCCCGCCAGGCGGCTGGTCGCCGTCGAGGCGTCGGCGGGTCCCGTGATCATCGCTATGCGCCGGGCGCCCGCGGCGACGAGATGGTCCACGGCCTGCTGCGCCGCCTTCTGGTTGTTCACGGTGACGCTGTCGATATCGGCCCGGCGCAGGCGCCGATCGATGGCCACCACCGGGATGCCGCGATCGGTGAGCGCGTCTATGCGGCTGGCCGTGGTGGACGACGGGGCCAGGATCACCCCCGCCATGCGCTCGGCCGCGGCGACCTCCAGATAGCGCTGCTCCTTGTCCAGGCTCTCGTCGGAATTGGCCAGCACCACCGAGTAATCGCGCTCGCTCGCCGCGTCCTCCACACCGCGGGCCAGCGCGGTGAAGAACGGATTCTGGATATCGGCGATGATCAGGCCCAGCACCCTCGTCGCCCGGGTGCGCAGCGAGCGGGCCTGGCTGTTGGGCCGGTAGCCCAGCTTCGCCACGGCGGCATCGACGCGCTCGCGCAAATCCTCGGCGACGCGCGGATCGCCGTTGAGAACCCGGGACACGGTGGCCGCGGAGACACCCGCGAGCGCCGCGACCTCGCGGATCGTCACCGCCATGCCTCACCACCTTCGCGCGCCGTGAACTCGAGAATCCGGCCTTGACCGGCTCGACCCGACGAACCTATGGTAGCGAGAAATCGTTTTCTGAGATCCATGTCACACTCGGGTGGGGCACCCCACCGAGGGGGCGAGGAGGCCGAAATGGCTCGCATCGGATTGCTGTCGATGTCCGACGGACGCGACTTCGTACACCAGGGCATCACCGGATTCATCGCACAGTCGGCGGCGACCGTGGCCGATGCGCTGCGCGAGGCCGGGCACGAGGTCGTCGTCGCGGAGACGGTGAGCGACAACCAGCTGGCCACCAGCCAGGCCCGGTGGCTTGCCGATCAACGCGTCGACCTGACCGTATTCCATTACGCCGTATGGGCTTTCCCGCATTTCACGATGCTCGCGGCGGAGGCCACCAGCGGACCGCTGCTGCTGCTCGGCGGGCTGGACCCGGTGCAGCCCGGGATGGTCGGAATGCTCGCCGCCGGTGGCGCTCTCGACCAGGTAGGCCGCCGTCACACCCGCGCGTGGGGCGATATCGGTGATCCGGCGACCCGGGACCGGATTCTGACGCGGGTCCGCGCGGCCGCCGCCACCCAAGCGCTGCGCGGGTCGACCTTCGGCCGCATCGGCGGCCGCCCGATGGGTATGTACACCGCGGTCGCCAATACCGACCAGTGGATGCGCACCTTCGGCGTCGATGTCGAGGAGATCGATCAGTGGGAGCTGGTGCGTCGCAGCGATCTGGTGGAGGCGAGCCGCGTGCGCGGCGCCCGGGAGTGGCTCGAAAAGAACGCCGCCGGAGTGCATTACGACGGCAAGAGCCTCACCCCCGAGACCCTGGAACGCCAGATCCGTTCCTACTACGCGATGACCGAGCTAATCGCCGAGTGGCGCCTGGACTTCTCCGGCATCAAGGGCCAGCCCGAGCTGACCAACCACTTCGCCACGATGGACATCACCGAGGCCTTCCTCAACGACCCCTACGACTGGGACGGCCCCAAGCCCACCCACGTCACCTCGACCGAATCCGATATGGACGCGGCGCTGACGATGCAGCTGCTCAAGGGGCTGTCCGGCACGCCGGTGCTGTTCGCCGACGTCCGGCACTACCACGCCGACAAGGACGTCTGGGATCTGTGCAATTCCGGCCAGCACGCCACCTGGTTCGCCGCCCGCTCCGACGACCCGCTGGAGAATCTGGCCAAGACGCATCTCTATCCCGAGGTGTTCTTCTTCCCGGCGGGCGGCGCCGCGGTGCATCATCTGGCCGCGCCGGGGGAGTTCACGCTGGCCCGGCTCACCCGCCTCGACGGTCGCTACCGCATGCAGGTCATGCGCGGCGAATTCGAGCACTACGACGCCGCGACGAACGAGGCGATGATGCGGATGTCGACCTTCGAGTGGCCGCACGCCTTCGCACGGCTGCACGTCGATGCCGGTGAGTTCCTGAACCGCTTCGGCGCCAACCATATTCACGCCATCCCGGGAGAGCACGTGGCCGAGCTGCGCGCGGTGTGCGAACTGCTCGGCATCGACTACGACGGGTTCGGCGACGCGGCCTGAGCGGTGCGCCAGGCAGTACTGGATGTGCGAGGATCGTCAAGGCAGTACGACATGCCGGGCAAGGTCGGCGGCTGGTCCGCCGGGCTACCGCGGCAGCCGGATACCGCGCAGCTTCGCCGGATTGACCAGATCGTAGGTGCCCCAGACCAATCCGTCGCGGACGGTGAATCCGATGACGCGGGCGGGCGTGCCCGGGATGCCGTCGCGCGGTGCGCGTTCGGGCAGCAGCGCACCCAGTTGCCCGTTCACGTTGACGAATTCGAAGGCCACCGCGTCCGGGCCGAGCAGGTCGAAGCCGTACATGCGCTGCAGCGCGATGATCAGGCGGGCGATCTTCTCCGCGCCCACGATGGTCCGGATCGCCGTGCGGGTCGTACCGCCCGCGTCGGCGGTGAATACGGCGTCCGGATGCAGGGCCGCCACCACCGACGCGAGATCGCCGGAGTACAGCGCCTCCAGCAGCTTCTGGACCGCGGCGGTGTGCTCGGCGTCCGGGGCTGGTTCCGGTTGGCGGGCAACGGATTTGCGGGCGCGGGTGGCGAGCTGGCGGGCGGCCTCGGGGGAGATGTCGAGGATGGCGGCGATCTCGTCGAACGGCACCGAGAAGCCGTCGTGCAGGACGAAGGCCATGCGCTGCGGCGGGGTCAGCGTATCGAGGACCACCAGCGCGGCGAGGCGGCAGTCCTGTTTGCGGACAACGGCTTCCAGCGGGTCGGGCTGCTGCGACGGCTTGGTGGCGGTGACCACCGGCTCCGGTAGCCATTCGCCGACATAGGTCTCCCGCCGCACGGCCGCGCTGCGCAGGCGGTCCAGGCAGATTCGGCTCACCACCGTGGTCAGCCAGGCGCGCGGGTCCTCGATCTCGGACTGCCGCGCGGTGGCCAGCCGCAGCCAGCTCTCCTGCACCGCGTCCTCGGCGTCGGCCACGCTGCCGGTCAGCCGATAGGCCACCGAGAGCAGGTGCGCCCGATGGGATTCGAAGAGATCGGCGAGCAGAGCGGCAACCATTGTCGGGATTCTACGGTCGGGTCGATATCGCCTCGACCAGCGGTCCCGGCAGCGAAAAGGATTGGGTCCGCACACCGCCCGCGTGACAGCATGGCGACATGGTGGACACCAGGCTCAGCGACGGCACGGTCTGGCTCTCGCGGCCGATCGCGGCCGATATCGACGCCATCGTGGAGTGCTGTCAGGAGCCGTCCATCGGGGAGTGGACCACTATCCCGGTGCCGTATCGCCGCGAGCACGCGGAGATGTTTCTGGCCGAGATCGTCGCGCCGGGCTGGGACGCCGCCCGGCCGACCTGGGCGGTGCGGGAATCGGTGGACGGGCCGGTCGTAGGCATGGTCGGCGTGATGGGCATGGTGCTGCACGGCGGCCACGAGAGTGCGGCCGCCGAGATCGGCTTCTGGCTGAGTCCGCGGGTGCGAGGGCGCGGCCTGATGACGCGGGCGGTGCGGTTGGCCTGCGATTTCGGGTTCAGGTCCGACGGGATGGCCCTGCAGCGCATCGAATGGCGCGCCATGGTCGGCAACCACCCCTCGGCCGCCGTCGCGCGCCGGACCGGCTTCCGCTACGAGGGGTTGCTTCGCCTCGGCGGTGAACAGCGCGGGCGGCGGCGCGATGTGTGGATCGCGGGACGCCTGGCCACCGATCCGGTGGGACCGGCGGACGGGTGGCCGGAGGGGATCTGCCGTAGGTCCTGAACCCTGGTCGTCGGCGCCGTCCTGGGCGGCATGGCCGGTTTCTTCATCCTCCGACCACCCCGCCAGGCCGCGCGAGCTGCGCCCATAGAGAACAATGGGCGGCTCGCGCGGTCGTGTCGGTCCGATCGGGAACAATGGACCACGGCCCGAAATCCTCAGGAGGCGCCGTGACCGACGGACCGCTCATCGTGCAGAGCGATAAGACACTGCTGCTCGAGATCGACCACGAGCAGGCCGATGCCGCGCGGCAGGCTATTGCGCCGTTCGCGGAGTTGGAGCGCGCGCCCGAGCATGTGCACACCTATCGGGTGACGCCGCTGGCGCTGTGGAATGCGCGGGCGGCGGGGCACGATGCCGAGCAGGTGGTCGATGCGCTGGTCAACTATTCGCGGTACGCGGTGCCGCAGCCGCTACTGGTCGATATCGTCGACACGATGGCCCGGTACGGCCGGTTGCAGCTGGTGAAGCATCCGGCGCACGGGCTGGTACTGGTGAGCCTGGACCGGGCGGTGCTGGAGGAGGTGCTGCGGCACAAGAAGATCCAGCCGATGTTCGGCGAGCGCATCGACGACGACACCGTGATCGTGCATCCCTCCGAGCGCGGGCGCATCAAGCAGATGCTGCTGAAGATCGGCTGGCCCGCCGAGGACCTGGCCGGGTACGTAGACGGCGAGGCCCACCCGATCGAGCTGGACTTCGGCACTCACGAATGGCACTTGCGCGACTACCAGGAGATGGCGGCGGAGTCGTTCTGGGCCGGGGGCTCGGGCGTGGTGGTGCTGCCGTGCGGCGCCGGGAAGACGATGGTCGGGGCGGCCGCGATGGCCAAGGCGGGGGCCACCACGCTGATCCTGGTCACCAACACCGTCGCCGGGCGGCAGTGGAAGCGCGAACTGCTGGCGCGCACGTCGCTCACCGAGGAGGAGATCGGCGAGTACTCCGGCGAGCGCAAGGAGGTCCGCCCGGTCACCATCGCCACGTACCAGGTGATCACACGCAAGACCAAGGGCGAGTACAAACACCTGGAACTGTTCGACAGTCGCGACTGGGGCCTGGTCATCTACGACGAGGTGCATCTGCTGCCCGCACCGGTCTTCCGGATGACGGCCGACCTGCAGTCGCGCCGTCGCCTCGGCCTCACGGCCACCCTGGTCCGCGAGGACGGCCGCGAGGGCGACGTGTTCTCGCTGATCGGCCCCAAGCGCTACGACGCGCCGTGGAAGGACATCGAGGCGCAGGGCTGGATCGCCCCGGCCGACTGCGTCGAGGTGCGAGTGACGCTCACCGACGCCGAGCGCATGAGCTACGCCACCGCCGAACCGGACGAGCGCTACAAGCTGTGCTCCACCGCACGCACGAAACTCCCGGTGGTCGAGTCGATTCTGGCCCGGCACAAGGACGCCCCGAGCCTGGTGATCGGCGCCTATCTCGACCAGCTGGACGAACTGGGCGAGCACCTGAACGCCCCGGTCATCCAGGGTTCCACCCGCAACAAGGAACGCGAGGCGCTGTTCGACGCCTTCCGCAACGGCGAGATTCCGGTGCTGGTGGTGAGCAAGGTCGCCAACTTCTCCATCGACCTGCCGGAAGCATCTGTGGCGGTGCAGGTTTCGGGGACCTTCGGCTCCCGCCAGGAAGAGGCGCAGCGCCTCGGGCGGCTGCTGCGCCCGAAACACGATGGGGGTCAGGCACACTTCTATTCCGTCGTCGCGCGTGACACCCTGGACGCCGAATACGCCGCGCACCGGCAACGTTTCCTCGCGGAGCAGGGATATGCCTACCGCATCACCGACGCGGACGACCTGCTGGGTCCGGCGATCGGATAACGGCGGGCCGCGTCACCGTAGACTGTTTACCGGAGAGACGGCCTCCGCATATGGTAAGGACATGAGACGTGCGACGCTTCGAATTCGCGGTGGACCGCGACCACGCGCGAGCGGTGAACGAAGTGCTCGCGTCCATCCGCCGGTTGCGCATCCTGGGATTCGCCGCGGCCATCGTGCTCGGGCTGGGGACCGCGGGCCTGATCTGGCTGAGCCACCCGTACTCGTTCCTGCTCGCGGTCGCCTTCGCGCTGGGCACGATCATCGCGCTGTTCGTGGCGGTGTGGACGCCGTACCGCTCCCGCATCGAGAAGCTGTACGCCGAGGGCGACCTGGTGCCCGCGGTGGTGTCGGACAAGCACTCCCGCGGCGTCACTCTGCTGGCGCTGGTCAATATCGCCAAGCCCGGTTGTGACCCGCGTTATGCGCTGATCACCCGGGTGGTGCGGGCGCTCCCGGGCCATCGGCAGTGGCCGGGTGAGCAGGTCCCGGCGGTCACGGTGCGCGCCGATCGCGCACCGCGGTCGGTCGGCGATCTGCGCCAGGCGGTCAGCGCCATGCCCATCGCCTGGGGCACCCGGGACATGGCGGAGATCGACCGGGCCCGCGCGGCGATCAGCGACGTCGAATGGAAGCTGCTGACCGACAATCTCGCCCTGGCCGAGAAGGTGCGGAAGGTGGATTCCAAACGGCTGCTGCTGGATCCGCAGCAGTTGCCCGGGGAACTTCGGGGCTGATCGAATCCGTCCCGCGGGGTTGCGGCCCTCAATAGACTGACGTGGTGCTACCGGTCACCAATCTGCTGACGTTTCTGGTCGCGGCCACGGTCCTCATCGTCATTCCCGGCCCGGGTGTGCTGTTCACGATCGGCCGCGCCCTCACCGACGGCAAGCGGGCGGCACTGATCTCGGTGGCCGGTCATTCCTGCGGCGTGCAGGTGGTGCTGACATTGGTGGCGGCCGGTCTCGGCACGCTCGTGGCGGCGTCGTCGATCGCGCTGAACATCGTCAAGTTCACCGGCGCGCTGTACCTGATCTATCTCGGTGTGCAGTCCATCCGGGAGCGACGGTCGCTGCGTGCGGCGATGTCGAACGTGACCCGGCAGCCCGCGCGGAATCGCCGGGTGTTCCGGCAAGGCTTCCTCGTGGGTGTGACGAACCCGAAGGCGATTATCTTCTTCTCCGCCGTGCTGCCGCAGTTCGTCGATCCGGCGGCGGGGCCGATACCCGTGCAGATGCTGATTCTCGGCGTGGTGTTCCTTGTCATCGCGCTGGTGTCCGACAGCCTGTGGGCGCTGCTGGCCGGTACCGCCCGCGACTGGTTCGCCCGCTCGCCGAAGCGGCTGGAGGCCGTCGGCGGCGCGGGCGGCGTCATGATCATCGGCATGGGCGCGAGCGTGGCGGTCTCGGGCACCAGCCATTGAGCCCACTAGCATCGAGCGACGGTCGGCACGCCCGTGCCGGAAAGGGGCTCGCTGCATGGCTTCACACACTTGGTTGCGCTGCCTCGCGGCCGGACTGCTGGTCGCGGCCGCCCCGGTCGCACCGATGGTCGGACAGCCCGCGTCGGCGCGGGCCGCGGCCGACCCGTTCGTGGGTGCCGCCGGGCTCGGCGACCCCTACTATCCCGATGACGGCAACGGCGGATATCAGGTCGAGCACTACGCTCTCGCGATCGACTACGACCCGCCCAGTCATCGACTGGCGGGCACCGCGCGGGTGAATGCCGTTGCGACGCAGGCGCTGCGGATGTTCTCCCTGGATTTCGCGGGCCCCAAGGTCTCGAAGGTCTCGGTGAACGATCTCCCGGCCGGATTCGCCCGCGAGGGCGAGCACAAGCTGACCGTCACCCCGGCGGTGCCGGTGCTGCCCGGACTGCCGTTCACCGTGACCGTCGAATACGCCGGGACCCAGGGCGACAACCCGGGCAACGGCTGGACGCTCTCGCCCAGCGGCGGCGCTTTCGTTGCGGGCGAGCCGCATTCGGCCACGACGTGGTACCCGCTCAACGACACACCCTTGGACAAGGCAACTTTCGATCTGACAGTGACGGTTCCACAAGAGTGGGATGTCGTTTCGAACGGGCTGAAGGTAAGCGACGCGGCCGTGGGCGCGAAGCGGACCGTGCGGTGGGCGGTGCGGCATCCGACGCTGGGCTACCTCACCACCGTCGCCATCGACCGGTTCGAGTTCCTGGAGCAGCGTCGGGCCGACGGCACGCCGCTGGTCAGCGCGTTCGCCCCGCAGGCGGTGAAGCACCGGGAACTGGAGGAGCGCCTGCCCGAGGTGCTCGACTTCCTCGAATCGCTCTACGGCCCATACCCGTTCGACAGTGCCGGTGGGATCTACATCGACACCGATCTGAAGATCTCGCTGGAAACCCAGACCCGGCCGACCTACGCGCCGTGGACCGATCTCAACACGCTCGTCCACGAGAACGCCCATCAGTGGTGGGGTGACTCGCTGTCGGTGCGGCAGTGGTCGGACGTCTGCCTGAACGAGTGCTTCGCCAGCTATACCGCCGACTACCTGTGGCCGGAGCGCAAGGAGGGCGAGGATGTCGACGCGCTGTATCGCGAGACCGTGGCGAAGTTCCGGGACGCACCCGAGCGGTGGGAGACGCGCCTGCAAAACCCCGGTGCCGAAAAGGAATTCACCGCGGTCTACTACCGGGGCCCGCTGTTCCTGCATGCCCTGCGCAACCTCGTCGGCGACGACGTCTTCTTCCCCGCGATCGCCGAGTTCGTGCGGGCACACGCCTACGGCAACGCCTCGATGCCGGAATTCCGGGAGTTCATGCAGTCCAGGACAGGGATCGACCTGTCCGGATTCTTCGCGGCATGGCTGGACGGTACGGAGATTCCGCCGGACGAGCACCTGTACCCGGCGACGTTGCGCGACTGAGGTTTCCGGCCAAGAGCATGCCGGAAATGAGGAAGTAGGGCATGCCGGGATGAGGAGCTGGGGGCGTGCCGGGATGGGAAGGTGGGGCGTGCCGGGATGGGGAAGTGGGCGTGTTGGGAAATGAGGTAGTTGGGTGTGCCGAGATGGGGAGGTGGGGCGTGTCGGGAACGAGGTAGTTGGGTGTGCCGGGATCGGGAGGTGGGGCGTGTCGGGAACGAGGTAGTAGGGTGTGCCGGATGAGGGGGTAGGGGCGTGTGTGCTGGAGGGGCGGCGGGCGTGTGTTGGAAGTGGGACGGCGGGGCACGCGTGCTGGAAGTGGACGTGGAGGTACGTATATGGCCGGAACGGCGGTTGGGTGGGCCTTACTCCTCCGGTACTCGGGTGCGTGACTTCTCCACCCAGCGTTCGACTCGTTCCAGTTGGCGTTCGGCCTTGTGCAGTGCCTCTTGGGCGGAGCGTTCGCTCGCGGAGGCGAAGCGGCGCTGTTCCTCGGCGCGGTCCAGTTCGGCGCGCAGGGATGCGATGCGATCGTCCGCCTCATGCAATCGGGTCGTGGCGGTGTCGAGGTCGGATTGGGCGGAAGTCTGTGCCTCCCGGGCGGATTCGAGGGCCTCGAGGGCGTCGTCCAACTCCTGCCGGGCGGCCTCGGCGCGATCCTGGGCCGACTTGCGTTCCGGCGCGGGCTGTTTCGGCGCGGTCGCGTCAGGTACCGCCGCGAGCGCCGGGCCCTCCGGCCCGAAGCCCTCGTAGTTGGCCGCGGTCGTCAGCGTTCCGGTGCGCACCTCCTCGGCCACGCCGGGGTCGGCGAGGGCCGCGTGCAGCGTCTGCCCGACCTCGCGCAGCACCCCCTCGCCGAGCGGGCGCTCGTGCTCGGCCGCCAGCTGACCGGTCTTGCGCGCCAAGGCATTCACCACCTGCTGCCGCTGGGTGGTCAGGCTGCGCAGCTGCTCCCCGGAGAGCCTGCGCTGCGCGTCCTGCAGGGCGGCGCCGAGCTGTAGCAGCGACGCGACCTCGTCGGGCGCCTCGCGGGCCAGCAGGTTGACCGCCCACGCCGCGACGGTCGGCCGTCGCAATTTACCGATCGCCGTGGCCAGCTGTCTGTTGCCGTCCGCGCGCGCCGCCTTGACCTGCTCGTCGCGCGCCGCGACGAACTCGGCGGGGTCAAGTGCGTAGAGCCGGTCGGTGACCTCCTCGAGCGTCATGTTGCCGAGCGTAACGATCCCACCGATGATGTCGACGTAAGATCACGAACCGCGCATTTCGTGCGGGTGAAGCGTGAAAGGCACCCCTCGTGAACCTTCTCGGATTTCAACTGCTGACCGGCTTCCTGCCCCGCATGCTCAACCTCCAGCTGCTGGGGATGTACGGCATGGGCATGTTCCACTGATCCGTTTGCCACTGCGCCGAGGCGTCGGCGGGTATTCTCACCGCGATCACGGACCGAACTGAACGGTTGGGTGAGAAAGGTTTCGGCCTATGGGAACCGCGGGTGGCCGCCTCGTCTCGGCGCTGTTGGTGCCGATCGCCCTGGCGGCGGCAGGGTGCTCGACCCTGCAGAGCGCGAGCAGGTCCGATACCGCCCGGACACAGATCGGCGACTGCGTCGACGTCCTCGAGGGCTCGACCGTCGACTCCCGGACCGAGCCGGTCGACTGCTCGTCCGACCGGGCCGTCTACACGGTGATGTCGGCCTCGCAGGGCAAGCGGGACTGCGGCGCCGAGTACACCTCCTACGAGGAGACCTTCCACGGCGGCACCACCGCGTTCCTGTGCCTGGCCCCCAATCTCAAACAGGGCAGCTGCTACCACCAGGACCGGGTTACGGGTTTCACCTTCGCAGACTGCGCGGCGCCCGAGGCGACCGTGCGGGTGGTGGCCCGGATCGACGGCCGCTCCGACGAGTCGATGTGCGCGGCGAATTCGACCTTCCTGCTGCTGTCCGAGCCCGAGACCACGTTCTGCCTGGCGAATCCGAAAGGCTAGCCGGGCTCACTGATCGACCAGCGCCACCGACGCGATGCGATGCAGCATGAAGTGCCGCACGGCGCCGGTCACCGAGTCCAGCGCATCGAGTTGCCCGCCCGCGACCTTCATCGGCTCCACGACCCGCTGCGTGGCGACGCCCTGGGCGTCGACGTAGCCGATGTGCACCGGGCGCCGCACCCGCACCGCCAGCTGCAGCAGCGCCATGGTGGCCGCGGTGCTGGTGCGGGTGCCGTCGGACCGCACCGCTTGGCCCGATCGCGCCCGCGCCGCCTTCTCGCCCGCGCGCAGTTCGGATACGAGCAGTCGCAGCTGCTCGGTGCTGGGCGGCGTCGGGCGCCACGACTGCCGGGCATTGGTCCGCGTCGGGATGCGGGTGCCACGCTGGCGCAGGTCGACGATCGCACCGGACGAATCCTCGCCCGCCGGAGCGAATCCCGCGCCGCGCAGCTGTTCGAGCACCTCGCCGAGCGGCGCCTGCGAGACGGCCACGGTCGGCGCGACCGCCCGCAGCGCCAGCTGTCCGGCGACCGGGGTGGCCAGCACCTCGGCCAGCAGCGCCGGATCCTCGCTGCGTACGAACGATTGCGCCATGCCCGCACGGAGGCGGCCGTGCCGCCGGGCGACGTCGTCGATCAGATAGGTCAGCGACTGCGGCACCGGCGTGCGCGAGTGCGCGGAGAACAGCTGGTGCAGTTCGGCCGCAGTCATCCCCGCGTCCAGCGCGCGCCGCACCGACGCCTCGCCGATTCGGTACACCGTTGCGGCGCCCGCGGATTCGACGTCGGCGACCAGCGCGACGCGGCTCTGCAGATCCGGCACCAGCGGCCCCGGCGCGATCACCGTGAGGTCCGCCTGCACCAGCACGTGGTCCACCGGGGCGGGCAGCGCCGACTCCATCTCCGCCTCGGCGCCGTCGGGGCTGCCGTGCAGCAGCGCCCGCCCGGCCGAGGTGAGCGCGCCGCGGCCGATCAGCCCGAGGGCGTTCGCCTCCGCCAGCGTGCGCTCGACCGCGTCGGTGCGGAAGTGCCTGCGCCAGCGCGGTTGCCGCCACGCCAGCACGCGGGCGATATCGGACGGCGACAGCGCCGCTCCGGTCGGCTGCTCGGCCAGCAGGTCGAGGATGGCGCGGCGATCCCGGACGGCGTGCATATTGCGCAGTTCCAGCGACAGGGCCGCCAGGGGTTTGTCGTTGGCGTCGCGCTGGCCGATCATCCAGGGGAAGCGGTCCAGCTCGAGCCAGGCGGCGGCGAGGACCACCCAGCGGCGGGCCGCGGGGCCGTCCAGCCAGCCGTCCGCGGCCGCGGTCGGCGCCCAGAAGTCGTCGACGGCGTCGGACGGCGGCGCCGGTTCCGGAATTCCCTTGTCCAGCAGGCGCGCCGCGGACAGCACCTCGGCCAGCAGGCCCACCCGGGTCTCGTCGATACCGGTCTGTTTGGCGATGCGGCGAAGCTCGCGCACGCCCAGCCCGCCGGATCGCAGCGCGGGCGCGGGAGCCTGCTCCAGCACCTCGACGATGTCGGCGCAGTGCCGCAGCAGCTCGCCCGCCTCGGTGGCGGCCGCCGCGTTGCTGTCGGCGGCGGCGTGCTTGTCCGGCTCGGGCCGGGGTGGCTGCAGGGCGTGCGGATCGGTTACCGGTTCGCGGCGCAGCACCTGGCCGACCGCGGGCGGGAGCTCGACGGTCTCGTCGTCGACACGGTCCAGGAGCCGCAGCGTGAGCAGCCGGGGGACGGGACGATCCGGCGGTGCGTCGGGCGCGGCGTCGCGGGTGCGGCCGCGCGGCCCGGTGGTGGCCAGCTTGTCCAGCAGGGCTCGTTCGGCGGGGCCGATGTCACCCAGCGCGGCAACGATTTCCGATTCGGTGAGGGCGTCCGGGATCTCGGTGGTACTGCCCAGCGGCCACGGCAGCGCATCCTTCGCCGAGGCCGCCAGGTACAGCTCGTCGGCGCCCCAGGCGAGGGCGCGCGCGGTCAGGCGCCCTACGGCGGCGTCGATGGCCGCCGTTGGGACGCGGTCGCCCAGCAGTTCGTGCAGCCGGGCGCGGGCGAGCGGCGTCGCCCGGCGGCCGGGGTAGGCGGCGCCGTGCACCGCGAGGGTCTCGATGACCGCGAACTCCAGCGTGTCGAGTTCGTCCGTCGCGCGCAGTACCGAGGCGCGCTGTTCGGCGCGGGCGGCCAGCACCGACATCGAGGACGGCAGCGGCACGGCCAGATCGGGTCGCAGCTCGAGCAGCGTGACCAGATCGTCGTCGGTGCGGGCGGCGAGCCAGTCGGCGAGCGTGTCGCCATCGGCCGAACCCTGGCCGCCGGGTGCCGCGGGGTGATCGTCCCCGGCCCGGGGCGCGTTGTCGGTCGTGGTCATCGCATCCAGCGTACGGCCGGGCGTCGTGGGCCGCTGGGTCGCGTACACCACCCGTTGCCGGCCGGCGTCGGATGATCGGTTCCATGCCAGAATGAGGTCGTGGTGAACAAATCGAAGAAACCCTATGTCGACAATGGTTGGCCGCAGGTGGCCAACGGTGACCACGCGGTCACCGAGCTGTCGTCGACCCGCTCCGGTGGACTCTCGCCCTACGGCGAGGACACCGAGTTTCCGGTGCCTGCCGACGAGGTGCCGTACGTGCATCCGCACACGGTCATCAACCGCTGACCGCATTACGACAAGGCCCCCGCATCTCAGTGATGCGGGGGCCTTGTCGTAGGTGATGCGGGGCCATGTTGTCGGCCGGATGAGGAGACTTGCCTTACTGGGGCAGCATGCCCTTGTTCGCCTCGAAGAAGTCGACCACGGCTGGGTCGAGCTTCACGTTGTTGGCCTTGGCGGCGTTGAACACGTCGATCGCGGGCTGCGGCACCTGGATGCCCTGCGCCTGGGCGATGCTGAGCGCCTTGTCGACGGCCTGGAAGACCTGCTGCGAGGCGTCGGCCGACGACTGGGCCGGTTCCTGCGGCAGGGCCTGGGTCTCGCCGGTCGGGTTCCAGCGCGGGGTCTCGGCGGGAGAGGCGGGCGCGGTGCGTGTCTCGGGGCTGCCGTTCAGCCCGAGGCGGGAAGAGCAGGAGGGCCAAGCGCCCCAGCCCTGCGAGGCGAGGACCTTCTCGCCCACGGCGATCTGCTGCTCGCGGGTGGCCTGGTTGGCGGTCGCGGCGTATTCGGTGCCGCCGTGCGCCTTCCACGTGCTGGGGGAGAACTGCAGGCCACCCTGGTATCCGTTACCGGTGTTGATTCCCCAGTTGCCGCCGGCCTCACACTGCGCGAGCTGGTCCCACTCCTGATCGGGTGCCGCGGAGGCGTTCCCGGCGAGAGCGATACCCGCGCCGCTGACGATCGCGCCCGTGACGGCGACCTTGGCGACGGTGCGGCCGGTGTTGGTCGGCTTGCGATGGCGTCCACTCATATCGGGTCGTCTTCCTCTCGTACGCGCCTGCGAGGTGAGCTGTCGGGTTCGGACTGAGAGGCCGTCCGGCCCTGGCGCGCCTCGCGGTGCGCCGGGGCTTCACCCCAAGGGAGCGATCGTTGCCGGTCGTTCCCGCTTCCCTGCTTAGGGAACGTGGGTTCCCCGCCCTCGCCCCTGGTTCCGTCGGGGTCCGTACCCGCGGGGCGAGGCTCGGTGCGGCGGGCCGGTGGTGCCGGGACTGCTCCCGGCTGCGTTAGACCGTACGACGATCGCCGCTAAAAATCACTATTTGGTAACCGGCGTGTACGGACGGGTCACGCTCTGGCGCAACGGCTTCGGCTCCGCGTCTGTGCAGGTGGATGCGGCGTGTCCCGGCCGAGTGCCAGCCGTGACCATGCCGTGACCCTTCCGTTATGTGATGAAGATCACATGTGTATGACGGGAAGGTACTGGGCAGATACCGCGTTGACTAGCGAGCTCGGCGGCCGGACCACAGCGCGAACACCACGGCGAGGAGCAGTCCGAGCGGCGTGCCGGTCATGGCGACGAGGTACAGCCACAGTCCGGGCTCGTAGTCGGTCAGGATCGGCGTCAGGAAGATGGCGACGACCGCCAGCACGCCGACCGCGAACAGGAGCAGCGCCACGATCATCAGCGGATCGCGGGGCCTGCGCGACGGGCGGTGCGAGGGAGGGTTGGGCATTACTGCACCGTAAAACTGGTGTGCTCGGGGTATGGGCACCGGGGTAGACTCGATAGCAATCGCGTCCTGCATAACTGTGTAGGGCGCGTTCTTTTCGCACAGAGAATGTTCCGGAATCGATTCCGGGACAACGGTTGTGCCCGGGAGGTCCGGGCATCGATGACGAACGGGTGAGCGCAGTGCCGACCGGCAAGGTGAAGTGGTACGACGTCGAAAAGGGCTTCGGCTTCCTTTCCCAGGATGAGGGTGAGGACGTCTATGTTCGGTCGTCCGCGTTGCCCAAGGGTGTCGAAGCGCTGAAACCCGGGCAACGGGTGGAATTCGGGATGGCGGCGGGTCGCCGCGGCCCGCAGGCGCTGAGCCTGAAGCTGCTGGAGCCGCTGCCCTCGGTGCGCGGCGCCCAGACCCGCAAGGAGCCCGCGGCCCATCCCCGCAAGGCCCCCGACGACCTGCACGGCATGATCGAGGACATGATCACCCTGCTGGACGCGAAGGTGCAGCCGGACCTGCGCAAGGGCAAATACCCCGACCGCAAGACCGCCCAGCGCATCGCCGAGGTCGTGCGCGGCGTGGCCAGGGAGTTGGACCACTGAGGTTCTCGTGTTTCCGGCGCGCTTTCGGCCGGAATCAGGACGTTCGGATCGACCAGGCCTGGTACGGCGCGAACGATTCGGCTCCGGTCTCGTCGCGGGTCGGGACCACGAGCTGCACCTCGACCCCGGCCAGCCGTAGGTCGGGCTCGGGGCGGGTGGGCACGGTGATCGCGAGCGTGCCCTCGGCGTAGTCCCGGTACGAGGTCAGGCGCTGTACGTCGGTCCCGTCGGGCAGGGCGTACTCCAGCACCATCACCCAGGGCGCGTCGGCGATGTGGCGCGGCAGCGATAGCTGCAGCGGATCGCCGGGGCGCGTCTCGAGGGTGACGGTCGTGGCGCTCTCGCGGCAGTTCAGGCCGAGCTGCCCGTTGCTGTCGGACTGCGTCACCGTGCAGTAGCGATACGGCGGCACGGTGGCCGAGGCGCCGTGGGCGTAGGCGGTGATCTCCGGCTCGGGTTCGGCGGCATCGCGGACCGCCACGGCCACCACTCCGGCGATGACGGCCACCACCACGAGCACCGCCACCGTCGCCAGCGCGAGGATCGTGCGGGTACTGGGCTTGGTCATGGCGCGTATGTCCTGTCGCTCGTCGGGTGGGTCGGATCAGCTCGGGGCGGCCGGGTACGGCGAATCGCCGGCGCCCCCGGGAACTTCCTGCTTCGCGTGCTGTGGGCGGTTACCGCCCCAGCCGGGCAGCAGCGAATGCCCACGGTAGCTCACGAACGTCTGGATCAACCCCGCCGCCAGCACCGCGGTGACGACGGCGAACCCCTTCCAGAACTCCGTCGGCAGCAGCACGCCGCCCGCGCCGCCGACCACCCAGGCCAGCTGCAGCACGGTCTCCGAGCGCCCGAATCCGGACGCGATCGACTCGGGCGGCAGATCGTCCTGGATGGAGGCATCCAGCGACACCTTCGCCAACGCGCTGGCTCCGGACGCGACCAGCGCGGCGACCGCCGCGCCCAGCAGGTTGTCGGTGATGGTCGCGAACAGGGCGACGCCCGTGCACGCGGCCGCGCACACCACCACGATCAGCGACGGGCGGCCCAGCTTCATGCGGGCGCCCGAGGCATTCCCGACGAAGTTGCCGACCGCCGCCGCCGCGCCGACCACGCCCAGCATCGCCGCCTGCTGCACCGGACGGTGCTCGGTCGACTTCGCGACGAAGGCGACATAAAAGGTGAGGAATCCGGTGAGCACCCGGATCGCGCCGTTGCCCCACAGCCCGGTCACGACCGCGCGGCCCAGCGGCTGGCGGCGGCGGTTCGGTTTGACCGCGGACGACTGCCCGGAGTCGGGTACCGCGGTGTCGGCGTGATAGCCCAGCGTCGCGGGCACCTCGCCCTCGGTGACCTCGACCCAGGACGGGATGCGCAGGCTCAGGTACGCGCCGGCGGCGGCGATCAGCGCGGCGAACACCAGCGCCCCCGGCGAGCCCGCGACCGCGGCCACGAGACCGGCCACGCCGCCCGCCCCGAGCGTGCCGCCCACCAGGCCGAACACGGTGAGCCGGGAATTGGTGCGCACCAGGTCTATATCGGGTGGCAGGACCCTGGGCGTGACCGCGCTCTTGAGCACCGAGAACGATTTGCTCAGGATCATCATGCACAGCGCGAGCGGATACAGCGCCCAGGTGTCGACATTGAAGATCAGCAGGAGCGCGATCACGATGCGCGCGGCGAACGAACTGGCCAGCGCCACTCTGCGGCCGTGCTGCAGGCGATCCAGCAGCGGACCGATCAGCGGCGCGATCACCGCGAACGGGGCGATCGTGATCAGCAGGTACAGCGCCACCTTCGACTTGGATTCGGCGGAGGCGGCGGAGAAGAACAGCGTGTTGGCCAGGGCCACCGCGATGGCGGCGTCGAGGGCGAAGTTGGCCATTGTCGCGTAAACCAGTGCGGTGAGCCCGGATTCGTCGGCGCCGTCGGCCTTGGCCGCGCGCTGGAAGGTGTGAAAACCCTTCTCGGTGAGCTCCCGGCTGCGCATCGCCACCACGCGGGTGACCGTCAGCTTGCGCGGGGCCCGTTGGCGGCCCGCGAATTCCGTGGTGTCGGCCGCCGGTTCGGGCTGGGGCTCCGGGGTCTGCTGCGGCGGCAGGTCGCGCGGCGGCTGGCCGGAAGACATCCGGCGCGTCACGAATTCGGGTACGTCGGACTCGCCGCCGCGATCGGGCAGCGGCGGCAGCGGACGGCGGGACGGGGTACTCGGGGGCGGATACCGGTCGTAGCCGGGGTGTCGCCGGGTGAGCGGATTCTCCTCGCCGTCCCACGGACCTGGATCGGTTCCGGAGGAATCGCGGGAGGCAGCCACATGTCGAGTCTATGGGGCGGCGGTTGTGCTCGTTCACTGTGGGACGAATCGCACCTCGAACATCGTGGGCCAGTTCTTGCCCGTGATCAGGAACCGGTCGGTACCGGGCAGTTGAGCGATGCCGTTGAGGACGTCGGCGTCCTCGCGTTCGCCCTCGGACAGCAGCCCCGAGGCGTCGATATCGGCCAGCACCGCGCCGGTGCCCGGATCGATGCGCAGGATGTGCTCGGTGGGCCAGTCGTTGGCGTAGACCGAACCGTCGGCGGCACAGTCCAGTTCGTTGAGCCGCGCGCCACGGTGGGCGCCGAGCCGGATCGTTCCGGTCGAGGCGAAGGAGACCGGGTCGCGGAAGGTGAGGGTGTCGCTGCCGTCGCTCATTACCATGCGATCGCCTCGGGTGCACAGTCCCCAGCCCTCGCCGTCGTAGCGGGCGCGGCCGCGCTCGGCCAGGGTCGCGGGGTCGCGCGCGAACGCCACCCCGTCCTTCCACGTGAGTTGCCACACGGTGTCGCCCGCCCGGGTGACGCCCTCGCCGAAGTACTCCTCGGGCAGCGCGGCGCGGGCCCGGGGTGAACCGGTGGCGACATCGGTGGCGCGCACATCGGAACGGCCCTCGAGGCCGGTGCTCTCGTAGAGCGTGTCGCCATCGATTTCCAGCCCCTCGGTGAAGGCGTCCGGGTCGTGTGGCCTGGTCGAGACCACCTCCACACGCATGCGCGGGGTGGTGTCGCCGCTGTCGCAGGCGGCGGTTCCGGGCGCCAGCAAGGCCAGCAAGATCGGCCCGGTCGCGGCCCACGCACGATGTTTGCGGTTCATACGGCAAAATGTAGGGCGTGAGCGCAGTGTCTGTTTCGGAGTCCGGAGTGCGACCGATCCTTGCGGAGGCGGTCGACCTGGCCCGTCGTGCGCTCGCGGAGCTGCAGCCGGTGGGTGTCGGCGAGCATCTCGGCGTGTCGGCGGAGGACGAGTGTGCGGCCACCCACCACTTCGAGGCCACGTTGCCCGGCTATCACGGCTGGCAGTGGGCCGTGGTGGTGGCGGCGCCCCCGGAGGCCGAGCGCGCGACGGTGAGCGAGTCGGCCCTGCTGCCCGGGCCCGATGCGCTGGTCGCGCCGGAATTCGTGCCGTGGGACCAACGGGTCCGCCCCGGCGATCTGGCGCCCGGCGACCTGCTGGCGCCGCCGCCGCACGACCCACGGCTGGTGCCCGGCTACCTGATGTCCGGCGACCCGGTCGTCGACGATGTGGCCGAGGAACTCGGCCTGGGCCGCAGCCAGGTGCTCAGCCGGGAGGGTCGCGAGGAGGCCGGTGAACGCTGGTACTCCGAGTACGGCCCCGAGACCGATATGGCCCGCGCCGCGCCGTCGACCTGCGGCCAGTGCGGCTTCTACGTGCCGCTGGCCGGTGCGCTGCGCGCGGCCTTCGGCGTGTGCGCCAATGCCATGGGCGCCGACGGGCGTGTCGTGCACAACGAGTACGGCTGCGGCGCGCACTCGGATACCGTCGCGCCGTCCTCGTACAGCGGATCGCCGTTATACGAGGCCTACGACGATGCCGCGGTCGAGGTGGTCCCCGGCGCGGACCTCCGCAAGCCAGCGGGCGCCGAGATCGCGGGAGAACAGGCCACGCCGACGCCCGCCGATACCGACGCCCGGCAGGACGCGCGAGCGGAGCAGGATTCGACGGCCGAGAGCGTCGTCGGTGCCGAGTCCGCATCGGACGATGCCGGGTCGGCCGTGTCGACCGGCGCCGCGAGTGAACCGGTAGTCGACGCGCCGGATTCGGACATCCTCGCCGGCGCTCCCGCAGCAGACGGCGTGACCGCTGAGGCCGCCGCCGTCGAGGATGCTGAAACACTTTCCGCCGGTGCGGATTCGGATGAGGCGGGCAGGGAGAGCGGCGAGGCCGACCGGGACGGCGGAGCCGCGGAACATGCGCGGTACAGCGATGCCTGGGCCGTCTCTTCGGTGCGGGTGCGGCGCGGCGAGCCCGGGGCGGCGGGGGAGCGCTGAGCGGCGCCGGGGTGGATGCCGATCCGTTCGAGACGACGGCGCTGCGCGCGGGGGTGCTGGCCGCCTGGCGGGATTCGCCGACCCGGCTGCGTGAGGACGCGGCCACCGAGGCCGATCTGGTGCGAGCCGGGTATCGGGATCGGCTGCTGACCGAACTGGCGCAGAACGCGGCCGATGCCGCGGCCAAGGCGGGGACGCCCGGACGACTGGTGGCGTGGCTGGACGGCCCCTCCCTCCACGTCGCCAATACCGGTGTGCCACTGGATGTCTCCGGCGTGCACGCGCTGACCGCGCTGCGGGTCTCGGCGAAGCTGGGCGCGGCATCCACGGTCGGTAGGTTCGGCGTGGGTTTCACGGCCGTGCTGACGGTGGGCGACGAGGTCGAGTTCCGCTCCACCACCGGATCGCTGCGCTTCTCCCGGTCCGATACCCGGGAAGAGCTGCGCGGCAACGGCATCCGCATCCCGGAGGGCGACTTCGCGCCGCCGGTGCTGCGCTTGGCATGGCCGATCGCGACAGCGCCCGCCGCGGGCTTCGACAGCGAGATCGTCGTGCGTGTGAGCGCCGCCGTGGACGCCGAGGCGCTGCTGGCGGCGATGCGCGCGGAGGCGGCCGACCTGCTGCTGGAACTGCCCGCGCTGCGGACGATCCGGGTGGGCGGCGACGAGATCACCAGTGCCGTGGCCGAACTCGGCGCGGGGCTGCAGGAGCTGCGGATCACCGGCCCCGAGCGCGACGAGCGGGTCTGGTGGCAGTTCCCGGCCGACCGCGCCCGCTGGCTGCTGCCCGTCCGCGAAGGACGACCGCGTCCCGCCGAACCCGATGTGCTGCGCGCGCCCACCCGCTCCGACGAGGAGCTGTCGCTACCGGCGCTGCTGGTCGCCGATATCCCGATGCAACCGGATCGCCGTCGCCTGCTGCCCGGCGCCCGCCTCGCCGAATTGGCGGACGGCTACGCCGAATTCGCCCGCGCCCTGCCGCCCCGCGATCGGCTGGTGTTGGTCCCGGCGCCCGGCTTCGCGCGCAGCGCGGCCGATGCGGCGCTGCGCGAGGCCGTCATCGCCGAACTGCGCAGCGCGCCGTGGCTGCCCGTTGTCGACGCCGGATCGCGGGACGCCACGGCCGCACCGCGGCGCGCCAGCGTATTCACCGGAGCCACGCCGGAACTGGCCGAGCGGCTGAACGATTTCCTCGGGCCGCTGGTCGTTCCGGAACTCTCCGGGCGCACCGGGGCCGATACCTTGGCCGTCCTCGACGTGCACCGCATCGGCCTGGCCCGCATCGCCGAGCTGTCCATCGGGCTGGAACGTCCTCCGCGGTGGTGGTACTCGCTGTACGACGCGCTGGAGCCGTTCGTCACCGATCCGCTGTCGGTCGAGGAGCTGGGCGCGCTGGCGGTGCCGCTGGCCGACGGCCGTCTCGTCACCGGCCCGCGCACCGTCGTCCTGGACGACCGACTGGAGACGCCGATCCCGGTGCACTGGGCGCGGCTGGTGCACCCGGAGGCCGCGCATCCGCTGCTGGGCCGCCTCGGCGCCCGCTCGGTCACCGCCGCGGATCTGCTCGAGGATCCCGCGCTGCGAGCCGAATTGGAGCACGAGCCGGGCGGCCCCGACACCGTCGACGCGGTGCTGCGCCTGGCCGCACAGGTGGTCTCGCCCGCCGACCCCGGCGCGGCCGCCCTGCCGTCCTGGCTCGGCCTGCTCGAATTGCCGGACGACACAGGCGAATTGCTGCCCGCCGACGAGCTGTTGCTGCCGGAGGCGCCGCTCGCCGGTGTGCTGGTCGCCGACTCTCCGTTCGGCACGGTCGATTCCGAGTTCGTGGAGCGGCACGGCGCCGCGGTGTTGCGCGCGCTCGGCGTCGGCTGGGGTTTCTCCGTTGTCTCCGAGGACGATCCGGTCGGCCCGGACCATCACCTCGACGACGAGGAGCGGTGGTGGGAGGGCTTGCCCGAGGATCCGCCGGAGCTGGCGGCGGTGCGTGACCTGGATCTGGTGGACGAGGCCGCCTGGCCGAATGCGCTGCGGCTGTTGCTGTCCGAACCCGCGACGCGGCGCCTGCTCGCCGACCGGGACGGCTACACCACCTGGTGGCTGCGTCGTCACGCCCGCATCGGCGGGACGCCGCTCGGCCTGTTTCGCGATCCCGCCGATCCGGTATTCGCCGATCTGCTACCGGAATTGGGCGGATTCGCGCCCGCCGACCTACACGCGCTGCGCGCCGTGCTGGCGGATCCGGACACGATCACCGCGGAGCTGGCCGCCACGGTGCTCGATGCGCTCGCCGATTCCGCGAAAACCCCGTCCCCGGAGGCGATTTCCCAGGCGCACCACCGGTTGGCGGCCGCCCTGGACCGCCTCGACCTGGACGCGCTGGAGCTGCCCGCGCGGGTGCGCGCGCTGTCGGGCGCGGTGATCGATCCCGCCGACGCGCTGGTGCTGGATCGCCCCTGGTACGGCCTGGCCGTCTCGCCGGATCGGCTGGTGGTCGGTGACATCGACTCCGCGCCGGCGTTGGCGACCCTGCTCGACCTGCCGCTGGTGTCCGAGGCCGTCACCGCCGAGGTGCTCGGCGCGGGCCGGGCGAGCACGTGGGCGGCCGAACCGCTGGGCGTGGTGCTGCGCCTGCAGTTCGGCCTGCCGCCCCTGGACGGCGAACTCGTGGTGCACGATCGCCTGCGGGTGCGGCTGTCGGGCGCCTACGCGGCCGTGGTCGAGGTCCCGTGGTGGCGAGACGGATCCACCACGCATGTGCAGATTCAGCCCGCCCCGGCGTCCTGATCTGCGATGCCAGCTGAAAGTGGTTGCCTCACAACGATTTCGAGCAGCCCTACCGCGCGTAGCTGGTGACCATCTCCGCCAGCAGGTCGAGTTGCCCACGGACCGCGGCGCTGTCGTTGTCCACCAGCCAGCGCAGCACGATGCCGTCGATGACGGAGAGCGTGAAGCGGCTCAGGGTCTGGACCGGCACGCGCCACTCGGTGCCCGTGGCGTCGCGGGCGTGTTCGAGAACGTCGGCGACGGTGGAGTCGTTGAATGTGTACTGCTCGCGCGCGATCGCGAGTTTCGCCGGGGTTTGTTCACTTTCGCGCAGTGCGTAGGTGGTGGTCTCGTAGGTCAGCAACTGTCGTTCGGGGGTGGCTTCTATGTTCAACCACAGAAGTTCGAGGCTTGCTCGAACCAAATTTTGAAGCGATTCTTTTCCACTTCCGACGTCCTGCCATACCGTTTCGTTGGTCTCGACGGAATCGCGTAATTCCATCGACAACGCCTTGACCAACTCGGTCATCAGCGCGTCCTTGTTTTCGAAACAGTAATGCACCACACCGAGCGAAACACCGGCTGCCTGAGCCACATCGCGCGTGGTGACACCCGCCACGCCCTTTTTTTCGGCTAGGCCGATAGCCGCCTCGATAAGGTGGGCTCGTCGTTCTTCGACGCTCAATCGGGAGGACACTCAACGCAGTTAAGCGGCAAGGAGCCGAACAGTCAATTCGCGCGCCGTAAAAGTCTGTCGGAGTCGCCCTGCGGAGGCGAGGGTCAAAGCCTCTGGAGCCCCGTCTGAGCGCCTTTGTCGCCGCGCCGGGCGCCCCGCCGCTGTATTACGAAGATGGTGTAGCCGAGCAACCCGACCGCCAGTCCCATCAGGCAGATCGGGCGCGCTTCGGCCCATCGGTCGACGAGCCACACCGCTATCGTCGCGATCGCCCACAGCGCGGTTCCCACCGCCAGCACCGGCCGCGGATCGGTCAGGCGCGGCGGAATCTCCGGGACGTTCTGTGTCACGATGTCCACCATACGGCGTGAACGGGCGTCTCCCGTGTGGAGCGTCCCGTATCGTTTGCCTCTGTGACAACGCCTTCCGACATACGTGCGCTGGCGGCCGAGCTCTCGCTGGCGGTGGTGCGCTTGACGCGACATCTGCGGGGCCGCCGCGTCGATGCTCAGATTTCGCTGACCCAGTTGTCGGCGCTGGCGACTCTCAATCGCGAAGGCGCGATGACGCCGGGTGCGCTGGCGGCCAAGGAGCGGGTGCAGCCGCCGTCGATGACGCGGGTGATCGCCTCGCTGTCGGAACTGCAACTGGTGGAACGGAAGCCGCACCCCACCGACGGCCGCCAGATCATCGTGTCGCTGTCGGACGCGGGCCTGGCGCTGATTCGGGACGAGAACAACGCCCGCGAAGCGTGGATGACCGAGCAGCTGTCGGGACTGAGCCCCGAGCAGCTGAAGGTGCTGTCCGACGCGGTCGGCATCATGAAACAGATTGTGGCGGAATCGGAATAGCCGGAACGCCGCCGGTCGGCTAGTACCGCGCGACGAACGCCTGATCGCTGGGGACGATCTCGCGGCCCAGCGGCATCAGCGATACCGGGATGAGTTTCAGGTTCGCCCAGCCGAACGGGATGCCGATGATCGACACGAACAGCGGGATGCTGGTGAGCAGATGCCCCAGCGCCAGCCACCACCCCGCCACGATCACCCAGACCACGTTGCCGATGAGCGAGGGCGTACCGGCGCCCGGCTTCTCCACGGTGGTCCGCCCGAACGGCCACAGCACGTACCCGGCGATCCGGAACGAGGCGATGCCGAACGGGATGGTGACGATCAGGATGCAGCAGATGATCCCCGCCAGCAGGTAGCCCAGCGCCATCCAGAAACCGGCGAACACCAGCCACAGCACGTTCAGGACGAACCGGATCAACGTCACATCCCCAGCATGCCAGCCCCCGCGGCGCGTGGCCACTACCTCGCCGGGTCAGAAGAACCAGCCGAGCGCCGCGTCGCGGTCCGAGGCGAAGGCCCGGTCGACGGCGCGCAGATGCTCGGAATCCTTGGCCTGCAGGCGATTTGCCGCGGCGAAGGTGCGGGCGCGGTAGGCGCCGAGGTAGAGGCTGCCGAGGACGTCGATGCCGAGTTCGATGTCCGGGGCGCGGGTCGTGGGGGCGCATTCGGCGATCCCGTCGCGGACCCGCAGGGCGAAGGTGCCGCCCGCGCCGCGGAACGGGTCGTGCACGCCGAGCGCGACGTCCAGATCGTCGGAGTACCCACGACCCGACAGGGCGGCGGGAACATCCATGACCCGGGCCCACAATCCGTCGTAGCGGCCGGTCGTGCGGACCAGCCGCGGGTCGGTGAGCAGGTAGGGGAGCGGATCCTCGGGGCTCAGCGTGGCCTCGACGGTCTGCACGAGATCCAGGCCGAGCAGGGTCCGCCAGAGCGCCGCATGAGCCTCGGTGGTGACCGCCCGGAACTCGACGACCTCGGCCGTGGATCCGGATTCGGGGTGCTCGTGCCGGTACAGCGCGTAGCCGTCCGGATGGACGAGCGCGAACAGCCCGTGCCCGCTGCGCCAGTGCGCGAGCTTGCGGGTCCAGGCGGCCTCGGGCTGGATCTGGGCGCCCGGCGTCAGCCGCCGCCAGCGGTCGTAGATCTGCGGCAGCAGCGGGGTCGCGTCGTCCGCCGCCAGCAGCTCGACACCGCCGGGATCCGGTGCGGTGGGCAGGAATTCGGCGAATCGCCGATCGATCCGCACGCGATGCTCGAGCACGGCGGGGCCGTATCCGAACCGCCCGTAGATGGTCCCCTGGCTGGCGGTGAAGATGGTCAGCGGCAGCCCCGCGGCCTCGGTCCGCTCATGCAGGCGCGTGTACATCGCGCGCAGGATGCCGCGCCGCCGATGCGTGGGCGCGACCGCCACGGCGGCGACCCCGCTCACGTCGATGGTGCGCTCGCCCGGCACCGTCAGTGTCATCGTCGTGTCCTGGGTGTTCCCGACGATCCGACCCCCATCCACAGCCACGATCCGGCGTTCCAGCGGAAACATCCGCAGACCCTGCTCGGCGTAGACATCGGCCACCTCCGGCGGGAGCGGCCCGCCGAACGCGTTGCCCAGCAGGGTCCCGGTGGCCGGAAGGTCCGCCTCGGTCGCGGTCCTCAGTGTGATGTCGGATGCGGTCGCCATGGTTCGACGATCGCACGGGTTACCGGCGGGCGCACCCGATTTTCACCGGCGGTGCGGAGCACGAAGCGGCCCGACTCCATTGTCGTGCGGGCGCCGTTGCCCGCACCGGCCGATCCGTGCGTCCGAACCTCGCCCTTCGCGAAATCTGGGCCCGGTCCGCACCGGTGGGCACGGTGCGGACCGGGTGTCGCGAGGTGGTTGGCCTCGCTGAGGTAACTGTGCGGCCCGGGCCTTCACATCGGCTTAACAACGCCTTGTCGACAGCTCGTACACCGCAACGCTATTCGTCCGGCCTGTCAGTGGCGGCCGCGGCTCGACGGCGGCGCTTGCGGGCCGAGGTGGTGCGCCCGATGCGTGGATCCTCGGACACCTCATAGCGTTTCACGTATTCGCTGCAGAATGCCTGCACGGTCGCCGTGGCCGGGATGGCCAGCAGCGCGCCCACCGCGCCCAGCAGGGCCCCGCCCGCGAGCACCGCCAGCAGCGCGATGGCGGCGTGCACGTCCACGGTGCGCTGGGTGATCCGCGGCTGCAACAGATAGTCCTGGAACCACTGGTAGACGATCGTGAACACGACGATCCACAGCGCGTCGATCGGCCGGATGGTGAGCGCCACCAGCACCGGCAGGATGCCCGCGAGGTAGGTGCCCACGGTCGGCACGAACGAGGCGATCACGCCGAACCAGATGCCCAGCGCCACCGCGTTCGGCAGCCCGAGAATCGCGAGGAAGGCGCCGTGCGCGACGGCCGAGATCACCGCGAGCAGCGCGCGGGAGTACAGGTAGCCGCCGGTCTTCTCGATCGCCAGATCCCACGCGTGCAGCACGGTGTCCTGCCGGGCGGGCGGCAGCAGCGAGCACATCGTGCGCCGCAGCTTCGGCCCGCAGCGCGAGAAAGACGAACGCCAGCACCATGGCCCGGGGGAGCCAGGGCGGCATGCGGCGGCGGATACCGGGCGCGGGCGGTTGCGCGGCCATTTCCACAGTCTGGTGGACGCCCAGGCAATTTCCTGGTTACGACGCGATGTCAGCCCCTGACGAACTCCGGCAGGCAGGCGACCAACCTGACCACCAACGCGCGAAACCCGCTCCCGTGGTACGGAAGCGGGTTGCGTGTCGTTCGGGTCTCAGCGGCCGTCGATGTCGCTGTAGTTGCGCTCGCCGTAGCCGGTGTAGATCTGGCGCGGGCGGCCGATCTTCAGGGGCTCGCGGTGTAGTTCGCGCCAGTGCGCGATCCAGCCGGGCAGGCGGCCCATCGCGAACAGCACGGTGAACATGCGGGTGGGGAAACCCATGGCGCGGTAGATGACGCCGGTGTAGAAGTCGACGTTCGGGTAGAGGCGGCGCTCGACGAAGTAGTCGTCGGTGAGCGCGGCCTCCTCGAGGGCTTTGGCGATGTCGAGCAGCGGATCCTGCACGCCGAGCTTGCCGAGGATCTGGTCGGCGGTCTTCTTGACGATGGTGGCGCGCGGGTCGTAGTTGCGGTAGACGCGGTGTCCGAAGCCCATCAGCTTCACCCCGTCTTCCTTGTTCTTGACCTTGCGGATGAATTCCTTGACGTCGCCGCCCTGCTCCTTGATGCCGTCGAGCATCTCCAGCACGGCCTGGTTGGCGCCGCCGTGCAGCGGGCCCCAGAGCGCGTTGATGCCGCCGGACACCGAGGTGAACAGGTTGGCGTCGGAGGAGCCGACCAGGCGCACGGTCGAGGTGGAGCAGTTCTGCTCGTGGTCGGCGTGCAGGATCAGCAGCATGTCCAGGGCCGCGGCGACCTCGGAGTCGACCTCGTAGGGCTCGGCCGGGAAGCCGAAGGTCATCCGCAGGAAGTTCTCCACCAGCGACAGCGAGTTGTCGGGATAGAGGAACGGCTGGCCCACCGACTTCTTGTACGAGTACGCCGCGATGGTCGGCAGCTTGGCCAGCAGGCGGATGGTGGACAGCTCGACCTGTTCGGGATCGCGGGGATCCAGCGAATCCTGGTAGTAGGCCGACAGCGCGTTCACCGCCGAGGACAGCACCGGCATCGGATGCGCGTTGCGCGGGAAGCCGTCGAAGAAGCGCTTGAGATCCTCGTGCAGCAGGGTGTGCCGCCGGATCCGGTCGGTGAAGTCGTCGAGCTGGGCCTGGGTCGGCAGCTCGCCGTAGATGAGCAGGTAGCTGACCTCGATGAAGTTCGAGCTGGAGGCCAACTGCTCGATCGGATAGCCGCGGTAGCGGAGGATCCCGGCCTCGCCATCGATATAGGTGATCGACGATTTGGTCGGGGCGGTATTGGTGAAACCGGGGTCGTAGGTGACGTATCCGGTGCTGGCCAGTAGCTTGCCCAGTTCGATCCCGTCGTTGCCCTCGGCGGCCTTGGTGACCGACATGGGGTATTCGCCACCGGGGTAGGACAGTACCGGCTTGCCGTCGATGTCGACGTTCATGCTGTTCTCAGCGGGCACGGAAGGATCCCTCTCAGGCTAGAACCGTAGGCGCCGGGTGCGGTCGGCGTCCGATGCGCTTACACCAACGCTAGCCGCTGGCTGGTCCACATGATTAGCGAGGGTGGGCGTTAACTACCTCACGGTCACCCGCGCGCGAGGTGAGGTGGAGCGGGGTCGCGTGGTAAGGGCGCGACGGGCCTCGGGTGGACCGGGCGATCTCGGCCGGAGGCGCCGGGATCCGCGGGCGGGTCGAGCGGCTGTCGGCCACGGTTGACGTGCCCACTTACGCGGTCGGGACCTCGGCGTGGGCGCGCGCGACCCGGTATCGCACGAATGCCGGGAATGCCAGCGCGGCGATCAGCACACCGATCACGACGAGCGCCCCGCCCCCGGCCGCCGCTACGGCGGTACCCAGCGCCGCGGCCGCAAAACCGTGGGCAACATCACCGATGCGCGGGCCGCCCGCCACCACCACGATGAAGACGCCCTGCAGCCGCCCGCGCATCTCGTCGGTGGCGACCTGCTGCAGCATGGTGGTCCGCAGCGCGGCCGAGAACATGTCGACGGCGCCGCCGAAGGCCAAGCAGGCCAAGGCTATCCACAGTCCCGCGCCCACGGACAGGCCGTGCCCCGTGGCGCCGATCGCCACCCCGAAGCCGATCATCGCCACACCCCACAGCACGATGCACACGATGACGGCCAGGCCCTGCCGCCGCACATGGGTGAGCCAGCCGGAGAACACGCCACCCGCCACCGCGCCCGCCGAGATCGCCGCGAACAGCAGGCCCAGCGCGACGCCGCCGCTCGCCGGATCCCCGAAGCTGTCCCGGGCGATCTGCGGGAACAGCGCCCGCGGCATGCCGAAGACCATCGCGATGATGTCCACCACGAAGGAGGCGAGCAGGATCCGCTGCGTCGCCAGATAGGTGAAGCCCTCGACCACCGTCCGCAGGCCCGCCCGGCGCTGGGTACCCGTGGGCGGAACCGACGGGAGCCGCCAGACCGCCCACAGGGTGGCCAGCAGCGCGATCGCGTCGAGTAGGTAGAGCATCGACAGCCCGGTCAGCGGGATCAGCGCACCGGCCAGCACGGGCCCGGCGATCGCGCCGAACTGCATCACCGTCATGTTGAGCGAATTGGCGGCGGGCAGCAGGTCGGGGGAGAGCAGCCGGGGGATGATCGCGGCGCGGGTGGGCTGGTTCACCGCGAAGAAGGCCTGCTGCACCGCGAACAGGCCCAGCACGATCCACACGTTCCCGAGTCCGGCCGCCGCCTGAACCCAGAACGCGAGGGCCGTCAGTCCGGTGCCGGTGCTGGTGATCAGCAACAGCTTTCGCCGGTCCATCACATCGGCCAGCGCCCCGCCCCACAGGCCGAAGGCTACCAGCGGTACCAGGCCGAACAGCCCCGCCAGGCCGACATAGCCTGAGCTGCCGGTGATTTCGAAGATCTGCTGCGGCACGGCCACCACCGACAGCTGCGCGCCGATCATGGTGACGATGCCGGTCGTCCACAGGCGGCGGTAGTCGGTGTTGCGGAGCGGCGCGGTATCCGCGAGAAGCTTCACCGGCGGAACAGTAGCGGGATGGTCTGACGCATGGTCACCGATTTTCGGTAAGTCATCCCATGATTACAAGCGGTGTGACGACCATTCGTCAGGGCTGCAGACGCTGGACCTTCATCGCGGCCGGGTCGGTGCTGCCCGCCTCCAGCGTCACCCGGATCCGGTTGTGCAATCGGCTGCGCCGCCCCTGCCAGAACTCGACCTGTTCGGGCCGCAGCAGATAGCCGCCCCAGTTCGCGGGGACCGGTATCTGCTCCACGCCCTCGAAGCGGTCGGTGACATCGGCGAGCGCCCGGTCCAGTTCCGCGCGCGAGGCCACCGGCCGCGACTGCTGCGAGGCCCAGGCGCCCAGCTGCGAATTGCGGGGCCGCGACCGCCAGTACACCGACGTCGCCTCGGGCGCCACCGTGCCTACCGGGCCGCGCAGATTCACCTGGCGTCCGAGGGCGGGCCAGGCGAAGGTGATCGAACCGTAGGGGACCTCGGACAGCTGCATACCCTTGCCGGAATCGTAATTGGTGTAAAAGGTCACACCCTCGCCCGAGAGGCCTTTGCACAGCACCGTCCGCGAGGCGGGCCGCGGCCCGGCGTCGGTCAGTTCCACGGTCGCCAGCACCATGGCATTCGGCTCGGCGATAGCGGCGCGCGTGGCCTGTTCGATCCACACCCGCAGCAGCGGTTCCCAGCCGTCGGCCAGCCAGGATTCGTCCAGGTCGGTGTCCGATCCGGCCGCACCGGTCGAACCGCCGCCGTACTCGGCGCGCATCGCGGCGATGTCCAGGTGCGCCCGCAGCGCCGGATCGATCTCGGCGGCCTCGGGCCGCGCCGCCGATCCAGGTGAATTCTGCTCGTCGCGCATGGACCAGACGTTACTCCGCAGTAGCAGAGGGACTAAGGTTCCTACTGATCGACGCGCGCGTCCGGCCCGGCAGGCGGCAGCCTGTACGTCCGCCCCGGCGTCGTATCGGACTCGGCGGGAGCGGTCCACGGCCCGACGCGGCAACGTGGGGAAATGCGGGGGCCTCGAGCGCCGATTCGAACACAGCGTGGTCGCCCACAGATCGTGCGGCCCGAATTGCAAGGAGAGTCACAACATGACTGCCAGCGCTGCGGCCCCCGCCGTACCACCCGATTTCGTCAGCGGCCTGGAAGGTGTGGTGGCCTTCACCACCGACATCGCCGAGCCCGACAAGGACGGTGGCGCGCTGCGCTACCGCGGTGTCGACATCCAGGACCTGGTCGAGAACCGGGTGACCTTCGGCGACGTCTGGGCGCTGCTGGTCGATGGTGAGTTCGGGCGCGGGCTGCCCCCTGCCGAGCCGTTCCCGCTGCCGGTGCACACCGGTGACGTCCGCGTCGACGTGCAGGCCGGGCTGGCCATGCTCGCGCCGATCTGGGGCTACCAGCCGCTGCTGGATATCGACGACGACACCGCCCGGGAGAACCTGGCCCGCGCGTCGGTGATGGCGCTGTCGTATGTGGCGCAGTCCGCTCGCGGCATCTACCAGCCCGCCGTGCCGCAGAAGAAGATCGATGAGTGCGACACCATCACCGAGCGGTTCATGGTGCGGTGGAAGGGCGATCCGGACCCGCGGCACATCGAGGCCATCGACGCCTACTGGGTCTCGGCGGCCGAGCACGGCATGAACGCCTCCACCTTCACCGCCCGCGTCATCGCCTCCACCGGGGCGGACGTGGCGGCGTCGCTGTCCGGTGCGATCGGCGCGATGTCCGGCCCACTGCACGGCGGCGCCCCGGCCCGGGTGCTGCCGATGATCGAGGAGGTCGAGAGGTCCGGGGACGCACGGGCTTTGGTCAGGGGCATCCTGGATCGCAAGGAGAAGCTGATGGGCTTCGGCCACCGGGTGTACCGGGCCGAGGATCCCCGCGCCCGGGTGCTGCGCGCCACCGCCGAGCGGCTGGACGCCCCGCGCTTCGAGGTGGCCGCGGCGCTGGAGCAGGCCGCGCTGGCCGAACTGCGCGAGCGTCGGCCCGACCGCGCCATCGAGACCAATGTCGAGTTCTGGGCCGCGGTGATCCTCGACTTCGCCGAGGTGCCCGCGCACATGATGCCCGCGATGTTCACCTGCGGCCGCACCGCCGGCTGGTGCGCCCACATCCTGGAGCAGAAGAAGCTGGGCAAGCTGGTCCGCCCCGCCGCCATCTACACCGGCCCCGCCCCCCGCAAACCGGAGTCGGTCGTCGGCTGGGACTCCGTGACCCGCAAATAGGCAGTACCGCACCACTTTCCCGGCGTGCTCTTCCCGGCGGGCCTTTTGCCGGGATCGCGTAGCATCCGTCGCGGGTTCGACGTCGGGATCTCGCGGCGGCGGCTGATGGCGGCGGGGGTGACTTTGGTCGCCGGGCACCGATTCGCCGCAGCAGGCCGTCGACGAGGATTGCGCGCCCAGGGCTACGAATTCGTGAAGCTGCCCTGGCACTTCCGCCGGAACGACGTGGGTCAGGACTCGGAGGCATCCCAGTCCACGGCCACCGACTCGCCTCGGTCGACGGTGAAGAAGGCGACCTCCAAATGTCTTCCCAGGTCGACCAATTGGATGGCCGACAGCGGCACCGGCTGCACGATGCGCACCCACCACGGCCGCGGCTCGTCCCAGGCCCGTAGCTCCAGGTCCAGCCGCAGGACCGGATCGTCGCGGCCGCTGTAGTCGGCGGCCACCGGGGTCGCGGCGAGCACCGTCGCATCCGCGCGGCGGCCGCCGGCGAGGATCTTCGCGATGCTGACCCGGGTCGCCTCCTCGGGGTTCGGGACGTACAGCACCACCCGTTCGCGGTCGCCCGGATCCACCCGGCAGCCGACCACGTCGCCGGGCTGCATCAGCTCCAGATCGGATTCGCTGACCCGCTGGCGCACCCGGGTCTCGTAGGGATGCTGCCCCTCGGCCTGCACCCGCACCCAGAACCGGTGGCCGGGTTCGGTGCGGCGGGGCCGCACGCCCAGCACGGTGGCGGAGCCGGGCAGCCCGCGGATCAGCAGTTCCCGCTGCGCGGCCGCGGACAGGGCGCCGTGCCGGAAGGTGAACCCGTGCGCTTCGAGCCGCTTCGCCAGTCGGTCGAGCACGGTGCGTCGTCGGATCGCCGATTCGCCGGACGAGGTCTGGGCGCCGCCCGGGCGGTCGTCCGCACGCTGTTCAGCCGCGGCGATGCGGCCGGCCTGTACGGCGTCGCCCACAGGTGCGACGGGACGCGCCGCGACCCCGTGCCGCGCGGCCGTGCTCACGCCGTCACCTCGCCGCTCGGTTCCGTCTCGGCCGCCGGGGCGGCCGTGTTGTCTGCTCGCTCGCTGCTCTCGCTCATGCCCGCGTCTCGCAGGCTTGCGGCCGCGGCCGACACCCTGTGCTCACGATTTGCTCCTCATGGCCCCACGGTAGCCGTCTGTGTCGTGCGCCACGGTAATACGGTCGTGCGAATTACTGCGGCATGGGCCCGGCGACGCCGGTGACCCACCCGCATTCGGGCCTGGGGCCAGCCTTTAGGCTGGTGGCCATGACCGCTGCGTTCCCGACCATCCCCGACGATCTCAAGCCCGCCGACGGACGGTTCGGCTGCGGCCCGTCCAAAGTCCGGCCCGAGCAGCTGCGCTCCCTAGTCGAGGTCGGCGCCTCGGTGATGGGTACCAGCCACCGCCAGAAGCCGGTCAAAGACGTGGTGGCGCGCGTGCGCTCCGGACTGCGCGAACTGTTCGCGCTGCCGGAGGGCTACGAGGTGGTGCTCGGCAACGGCGGCACCACCGCGTTCTGGGACGCGGCCGCCTTCGGCCTGATCCGGGAGCGCTCGCTGCACCTGACCTACGGCGAGTTCAGCTCGAAATTCGCTGCGGTGGCGAAGAAGAACCCCTTCATCGAGGATCCGATCGTGGTCTCCACCGACCCGGGCACCGCGCCGGAGCCGGTGTCGGACCCCACCGCCGACGTGATCGCCTGGGCGCACAACGAGACGTCCACCGGCGTCGCGCTGCCCGTGCAGCGCCCGGCCGGTTCGGAGAACGCGCTGATCGCCATCGACGCCACCTCGGGCGCGGGCGGCCTGCCGGTCACCATCACCGACGCCGACGTCTACTACTTCGCACCGCAGAAGTGCTTCGCCTCCGACGGCGGGCTGTGGGTCGCCCTGATGAGTCCCAAGGCCCTCGAACGCGTTGCCGAGATCAAGGATTCGGGCCGATTCACCCCCGAGTTCCTGTCGCTGCCGATCGCCGTCGACAACAGCTCCAAGGACCAGACCTACAACACCCCGGCGCTGGCCACCCTGCTGCTGTTCGCGGACCAGATCGAGTGGATGAACAACAACGGCGGCCTGGACTGGACGGTCAAGCGCACGCTGGATTCCTCGTCGCGGCTGTACTCGTGGGCCGAGTCGAGTGAATTCGCCACGCCGTTCGTCGCCGATCCGGCGCATCGCTCGCAGGTCGTCGGCACCGTCGACTTCGCCGAGTCGGTGGATGCCGCGCAGGTAGCGAAGGTGTTGCGCGCCAACGGGATCGTGGACACCGAGCCGTACCGCAAGCTGGGCCGCAACCAGTTGCGCGTCGGCATGTTCCCGGCCATCGACCCCGAGGACGTCTCTCAGCTGACCCGCTGCATCGACTGGGTTGTCGAGCGAATCGGGTGAGAACACGCTAAGAAGTGAATAGAGCAGACTAGCGCGCGCGGGACCCTGTACACAGATTTCCGCGCGCGTGTCTTGCCACATGAATCTCAGAAGTGCACTACTGTTCCAGAACGTGGGCGGTGTGGCGAGCCTGGCTGTGATCGACGCAGCGATAAGGAGGTAACGGTGCGTGAACTTCGAGTGATCGGATTGACGCCCGATTCCGCGCACATCGTGTGTGTCGACACCGAGACCGGCGTGAAGTATCGGCTTGCCGCCGACGAGAAATTGCGTGCCGCCGCCCGCGGCGACCTTGCCCGATTCGGCCAGATAGAGATCGAAATGGAAGCTACGATGCGTCCTCGCGATATCCAGGCCCGTATCCGTGCGGGTGCCTCCGTCGAACAGGTCACCGAGGAGTCGGGCATGCCGACCTCCCGGGTGGAGCGCTTCGCCTACCCGGTGCTGCTGGAGCGGGCCCGCGCGGCCGAACTGGCCCAGCGCGCGCATCCGGTCCGCAGCGACGGCCCGGCCGTGGAGACGCTCCTCGATGTCGTCACCGCCGCGTTCGCCGAGCGCGGGCACAACAGCGATATCGCCGAATGGGACGCCTGGAAGGACGAGAAGGGCCACTGGGTGGCCCAATTGCAGTGGCAGGCGGGCCGATCGGTGATCGCCGCGCACTGGCGCTTCCAGCCCGACGCCCACGGCGGCTCGGTCACCCCGCTGGACGATCCCGCCACCGATCTGATCGACCCAGATTTCGGCCGGGCGCTGCGCGGGCTGGCCACCATCCTGCCGGAGTCCGCCGACGAATCGGCGCCGGTCGATACGGTCGTGGCCGCGTCCAGCGCCCCCGAGCCCGCCCAGTTCGCCCCCGAGGATCCGGCGCCCGCCGCGCACGAATCCGCGCCGATCGCCGCCGAGGCGAGCGAGCCCGAATACTTCGAGCGGCGCGCCGCGGTCGGTGGCGGCGCGATCCCGGTCGCCGCCGCGGGCACCGCCGCCCGCACGAGCACCGCCGCCGCGGCGCCGTCCGAGCCCGCCCCGGCCACGCCGCCCCCCGCCGGGCCCGGCACCGCCACGGCGGCACCGGCCGCGAATTCCCCTACCGCACCGCCGCATTCGGCGCCGACCGAACCCGCCGAGCCCGCCGCGCCCGCCGCCCCGGCCGCGAGCGCCCCGCCGGAGCGCTCGACGCAATCCGCGCAGTCCGGTAAGCCAGCGAACGCGAAACCGGCCGGTCAGAAGCCCCGCTCCAAGCGCAACGGCAAGGCCCCCATGCCGTCCTGGGAAGACGTGCTATTAGGAGTCCGCAGCTCCGGTCACTGATCCCGGCCAAAAGCGCGCCGGGTAATGATGGATGAATGAGGGGAAGGGGCCTTGACACGCGCGGCCGGGGTGCGAAGCGCGGTGTTTTCGGGTGTTGGGGGAGTAGATTTTTCGTATGCCCCCAGTGCGTTCCGGGCGGGCATCGGGCAGGTCGGGGAGTTGGGGCCGGTGTCGGGGTCCTGATGTTTGCTCGTGAGTAGCTATGCTTACTCGTACGAGGATCGGGAGGTGTCGGAAGTGCCGTCTACAGCTTCGTCCCTCTGGTACGTCGACGACCCCGATCCGGTGGCGGTGCTCCGCGAACACCCCGATCCGGATCCCGAGGCGGCGTTGGCACTGGCCAAGCAGCTCAATCCCGAGCGCGACGTGGTCCCGGCGGCCTCGGGCACGCTGAAGGTGTGGGCCGGGCCGGATCCCGGATCGATCTACATCGGCTGCTATCCCGGCGTGACGGTCGTGTGCACCACGCAGGCCGCGCTCGGCCACCCGACGCAGCTGCCCGACCTGCTGGTGCGGCCGCTGGCCTCCGAGCACACCTATCTCGTCTCCTACGACATTCCGCACGGCTGGGGCGCGTTCGCGCATTGGGAGCGTGGCGAATTCCGCCGTGCGTTCAGCGCCACCCGGGTCTCCATTCTCGAGGACGAGGGCCTGCCGCTGGTGTGGGAGCGGCCCTACTGGGCCGGTGAGCATCCGGTGCAACTGCAGCCCGGCGAGCTACCCGATCCGCAGATCCTGCCGTTCGACCCGCCCGCCTTCGCCGACGAGGCGAACCTCGAATGGCTCGGATTCCGTTATCGCGGAGCGACTTGCGAGGATGCGCTCAAACCGACCGACGTCGCCGTCTGCGGTTTCAGCCTCTATCCGAAGGGCGAGGCGCCGCCGCCGATCGTCCCGGAGGAGCCGAAGGTCCCGGAACACAACGGAAAACGCTGGTTCGGCTGGTTGCGCGGGCGGGACCGGGTGTCGTGAGGGGGATTCCGGCCAAAAGCATGCCGGAATGACGTGGGGGGCAGCTGGTCAGGAGGAGACTGCGGAGATCAGCAAGGTGGTCCAGCCGAGTAGTACCCCAGCGCCGATTCCGCCCAGTACCCATCGCGTCACCGGGGTGTGGCGCCAGCGCCAGAGGGTGGGTGTCGCGCCGCCTACCGCAACCACATTCACCACGACGGCGAGTACCCAGTGCACGTGGGCCAGCGCGCTGCCGAACGAGAACACCCCGGCGGCGGTGAGCACCGCGACGAGGCTCGCGACGGCCAGCCCGGCCGCCCACGGCGTCGGCTCGGGTCCGTGCGGGTGATTCACGAGATGCGGACCCTTTCGTAAAAGGCCAGCGCCGCAGCGGTGGCCACGTTCAGTGAGTCGGTGCCGGAGGTCATCGGAATGCGCGCCCGCACGTCGGTGGCGCGCATCGCCTCCTCGGTCAGGCCCGGGCCCTCGGCGCCGAGCAGCAGCGCCGCCCGCGCGCCGGTCGTCGCGGCGGCCAGGTTCGCCGCGGCCGGGTCCGGCGTCAGCGCGATGATCTGGAAACCCTTGGCACGCAACGATTCCAGCCCCTCGGGCCAGCATGGCAGGTGCGCGAAGGGCACCCGCAGCACATGCCCCATCGACACCCGCACCGCCCGCCGATACAGCGGATCGGCACAGCGATCGCCGAACAGTACCGCGCCGACGCCCAGCCCCGCCGCGTTCCGGAAGATCGAGCCGATGTTCTCGTGGTCGTTGACGCCCTCCAGCACGGCCACCGTGCGGGCATCGGCCAGCGCCTCGTCCACCGACAGTTCCGGCGGCCGCCGGGCGGCGGCCAACACCCCGCGATTGAGGTGGAAGCCGACCACCTCGGCCATCACCTCCGCGGTGGCCCGGTAGTAGGGCACGTCCACCCCCGCGAGATCCGCCGCCAGCGACTCGTACCGGCGGCCCACCCCGAGCAGCGCGAACGGCGTGAACCGGGAGGCCAGCATGCGCTGCACCACCACCACGCCCTCCGCGATCACCAGGCCCTTGCGGCCCGGCAGATCCGGCCGCCGATCCGCGGAGTTGAGATCCCGGAAATCGGCGACCCGGGGATCCGCGGGGTCGTCGATGTCGATCACTGCGGCCACGGGCATCCATCATGCCCTGCTCGCGACGCGCCGACTCCGGGACCGCCCGCCGACCGCGGTTCCCGCTGCGCACAGCGGTGCGGACCGCCGCGCACCAGCGCTTCGTGCGGCCGGGTGGTTTCGCCGGGGCCGCTATGGTGAAAACTGTGTGTCGGCAAATCCATCGAACGGAAGAGGACGCATGACCAAGCCCGAAGTCGAGTTCCAGGAGGGCCCCGCGCCCACTGAGCTGGTGGTGAAGGACATCGTCGAGGGCGAGGGTCCCGAGGCGGTGCCCGGCGGCACGGTCGAGGTGCACTACGTGGGCGTCGAGTACGACACGGGCGAGGAATTCGACTCCTCGTGGAATCGCGGCGAATCGCTCACCTTCCCGCTGCGCGGCCTGATCCAGGGCTGGCAGGACGGCATTCCGGGGATGAAGGTCGGCGGCCGCCGCCAGCTCACCATCCCGCCGGAGCTCGCCTACGGCCCCGAGGGCGCGGGCCACCAGCTGTCGGGCAAGACGCTGGTCTTCATCATCGACCTGTTGAACGCCGGCTGATTCTCCCCGTCGAGCTAGTCCCGCACGATCTCCACGGGATCGCTGAGGTTCGTCGCGATCGCCGACTGTTGATTGCTGCTGCGCACGGGCAACGCATTGAGCGCGTTGCCCGTTTGCGTGTTCAGATTCGACACGATCTGCTGCAGTTGCTGCACGCCGCCGGTCAGCGCCTGGATCGCGCCGGTCAGCTGGGCGGCGCCCTGATCGGCCAGCTGCGGTACCTGCCGGGCCAGCTGGGCGCCCTGGTTCAGCTGCGCCCCGGCCTCCGACAGCCGGGTCGCGGCGTCGCGCAGCAGCGCGCTCACCGGGGTGTTCGGGTCGGTGCTCGATCCAGTGAGCTGGGCGAAGCCCGCGAGCTGGGTACTCGCCTGGCTGGAGATGCCCTGCAGCGCTTCGAGTTTGCCGGTGATGTCGGCCAGTCCCGGGTCGTCCGCGAACGGCAGCGCGCGGATCAGCGGCAGTACCTGGTGCAGGCCGGTGCTGAGCGCGGTGGCGGTGCCGGAGACCTGACCGATCGTCACGCCGGTCGCGTCCAGCGCGCCCGCGAGGCTGTTCGCCTGCGTGGTCGCGGCCCCGAGGGCGCTGTTGAGCTGGTCGATTCCGGAGGTCAGCTGACCGGCGCCGTCCTTGGCGGTGTTCAGGAAGCCGAGCATCTCGTCGGCGCCGCCGGTGAACTGCCCGGAGGCGTCGGCCGCCAACTGCACCCCGGCGCCGAGCAGTTGCGTGGTGAAGGCCACCTGCTGCACCGAGCCGCGCGCCGTGGTGACGGCCGCGAGCGCCTGGTCCACGCCCGCCGCGGAGATCCGGCGGGTCACCTCGTTCACGGCGTCGTTGACCAGGTTCGCGTCGGCGTGCGCGTTGGTGTCGACGGTGACCTGCGCGCGCTGCGGCTTGGCGGAGGCCAGCGTGGCCAGGGAGGAGGACAGGTCCGCGGGCAGCGTGACCACCGCCGCGTAGTCGTCGGTGCTCAGTTGGTGGGGCGCGGCGACGGTCCAGTCGTGGATGCCGCCGTCCTGCAGCCCCTTCACGATCTTGGCGCCGGTCGTGCCGGTGTCGGCGTTCACGATGGCGATACCGGCGGGGGCATGGGTGGACTGGCGTAGCCAGAGTGCGCCACCGGTCGCCGCACCGGCGATGAGCAGCACCGCGACGACCAGGATCCAGCGATTTCGTTTTCCGACCACACCCAGACCGTAGAGGTTCGAGATGGTGCGGTACTGGCGCTTCCCTGTGGATTCGGTAAGGGTCGCGGATCAGCGAAAGATCATGGCGTTCAAGATGTCTCGGTGTCGAACCCCGCGCCGCGGTCCGGCAACATCAGCACCAGGCGGACACCGCCGAGCGTCCCGTCGTCGAAAAACGCTCGTCCACCGTGCAATTGGGCCTGCTGCGCGACCAGCGCCAGGCCCAGGCCGGAGCCGCCCTTGCTGGCCCGGCTGCCGCGGAAGAATCGCTTGAACACCGCGGCGCGCTCGTCGGGCGGGATGCCGTGCCCGTTGTCGTCGACGGAGATCACGATGAATCCGTCGGGCGTGCGGTGCGCCGACACCAGCGCCTCGGTGGCGGCGCCGTGCCGGGCCGAGTTGGTCAGCGCGTTGTCCACCGCCAGCCGCAGGCCGGTGGGCAGGCCGCGGGTGACCAGCTCCGGGTCGGTGTCGATACGCACGGTCAGCCGGGGGAAGTGCCGCATGGCGTCGTGCGCGGACTGGTCGATCAGATCGCCCACATCGGTCTCGACGTGGTCCTCGTCGTTGGTGAGTTCACCGGCGGCCAGCCGCTCCAGCGCGGCCAGCGTCGCCTCCACCCGGCCCTCGCTGCGCTGCAGGTCGGTGAGGATCTCCGCGCGCTGCGCCTCGTCCAGGTCGAGGGTGCGCAGCACCTCCAGGTCGGTGCGCATCGCGGTGAGCGGGGTGCGCAGTTCGTGTGCGGAGACCGCCGCGAAGTCGCGCGCGGTATCGAGCGCGGCCGCGGTCTCGGCCTGCGCCCGGTGCACCCGCTCCAGCAGCGAATTCACCGCCTCGGCAAGCTGTTCGGCCTCGCGGACGCCGGAGCTGCCGACCGCGGCCTCGGGCTCCCCGGTGCCGCTGCGCGCGCCCACCTGCCGGGTGAGGTCCACGATCGGACGCACCGCACGCCCGCCGAAAACCCAGCCCAGCCCGGCCGCGGCCGCCACCGCGAGCCCGGCGGCGACCAGCACCCAGCGCCTTTGCTCGGCGGTGGCGTGGTAGGCGTCGGTCAGCGGGATCGCCATCGACACCGTGCGGCCCGGCGGCTGGTTCTCGGTGGTGGTCAGCACCCGGAAAGGAGTGTCGTCGATGGTCAGCGTCTGCGAGCCCGGCTCCGAATCCGGGAGCCGGACGCTGGTGGAGGACACCACATCGCCGTGCTCCCGGACCGTGACCGCGATGTCGTCGTTCGGCCCGACCAGCGACAGCACGCCGACCGCGATCACCGGCTGCATCAGCACGATGCGCGAGGCGATGGTCAGCTCCTGATCGGCCTGGGCCAGGTTGTTGCGTTCCAGCGCGCGCAGCGACACCCAGCTCAGGACGGCGGTGATGATGATCGCGCCCAGCGCCGCCGCACCGGCCACGCGGGTGCGCAGCGAGTACGACCGGCGTCGGCGAGTGCGAGTGGATTCGGCCACGCCGCCGGTCATTTCGGCGCCCGCAGCACGAAGCCGACGCCGCGGATGGTGTGCAGCAGGCGCGGGGCGCCGTCGGTCTCCAGCTTGCGGCGCAGGTAGCCGACGAAGACGTCGACCACATTGGTGTCGGCGGCGAAGTCGTAGCCCCACACCAGCTCCAGCAGCCGCTCCCGGCTCAGCACCACGCCCGCGTTGCGGGCCAGGGTCGACAGCAGCTCGAATTCCCGCTTGGTGAGCTCGATCTCGCGGCCGTGCAGCAGCGCGCGATAGCCCGCGACGTCGATCTCCAACGGACCCACGGTGATCGCGCCGGGCGTGGCGGGGGCGGCGGCGGTATCGGTGCGGCGGCGCAGCAGCGCCCGGATCCGGGCAACCAGCTCGGCCAGCACGAACGGCTTGACCAGATAGTCGTCGGCCCCGGACTCGAGTCCGGCGATCCGGTCGCCGACCGAGTTGCGCGCCGACAGCACACAGATCGGCACCTCGTTGCCCATCGCCCGCAGCGCCGTGACCACCCCGGCCCCGTCGAGCACCGGCATGTTCATATCGAGCACGATCGCATCCGGCGCGTCGTCGCTCACGCAGCGCAGCGCCTCCGCGCCGTCGCGAGCGATCAGCACCGCGAACCCGGACAGCCGCAACCCCCGCTCGACCGACGCCAGCAGATCCTCGTCGTCGTCGACCAGCAGCACCTTGGGGGTCTCACGCTCGCTCGTCACAACAATCCATTCTGCCTGGACAAGAGGGTCCGGCCCGCCCGCGCAACGCGCAGGGCGGGCCATGTTCCCCCACCGTCATTCCGGGATGACAGTGGCGGAGCGTGCCGGGGACGGCGGGGCGGTCAGTAGTTGTGGCAAGAATCGGCCACGGCCTGGATGGTCTGGCTGGCACCGGCGGCGCGCGGATCGGTCTCCGCCTGCTGGGCCGCCTCCGGGTGCTCGTTCAAGTACTGCTGCACCTCGGCGCGGCGCTGTTCGACCGGCTTGTCGAAGGTCTGCTGCAGCACCGCCTTCTGCTGCGGGTTGGCATCGAGCTGCTGGGCCAGCTGCGGGTTCTTGTCGTGCAGTGCGGCGTCGACCTGCGCGAAGGTGCAGTCCGAGTTCAGCAGGGGGGCGAGCATCTGGGTCGGGTCCGCGGAGGCGGTGCCGGGGACGAGCAGGGCGGCGCCCGTAGCGAGGCCGCCGACGGTCAGGACGGCGCCGGTGAGGCGGGCACGTAACGAGGTCATGGTGAGGCCTTTCGGGTCGGAACTCGACCGCCGAGTGCGACGGACGCTTCGACGCTAGGGCCGGGTTCTGATCGTCGGATAAGCCGACACTGAGAAATCTGTGAGGGCCGTCACCGAACGGCGGTGTGACCGTCGGCCGGGGTGTCGGTCGAATCGTTGGCGTCCGGCTCGGGGACGGTCTCGCCACCCCGCTGCTCGGCGGCCCGGCTGGCGAGGATCTGATCCTCGAGCGCGACCAATACCGACGGATCCTCGATGGTGGCGGGCATCTCCGGGCTCTCGCCCGACGCGATCTGGCGGATGCTGCGCCGCAGGATCTTTCCGGACCGGGTCTTCGGCAGCGCCGCGACCACGGTCACGTCGTGCAGGGTGGCGATGGCGCCGATCTGCTCGCGCACCCGCTCGATCACCTCGGCGCGCAGCCGAGCCAGGTCGATCGCCGACCTGTCCTCGCCCGGCCCGCCGCCCCGGCCCGCCTTCAGCACCACGTAGGCGATCGGCCGCTGGCCCTTCAGCTCGTCGGGGACGCCGATCACCGCGCATTCGGCCACCGCGGGATGCCCGGCGACCGCGGCCTCGATGCCGCCCGCCGACAGCCGGTGCCCGGCCATATTGATCACGTCGTCGCTGCGGCCGAGGACGAACAGGTAACCGTCCTCGTCGAAGAATCCGGAGTCGCCGGTCAGGTAGTGGCCCGGGAAGGCGGACAGGTAGGAGCGGACGAATCTGTCGTCGTCGCCCCAGAGGGCGGTCAGCGTGCCCGGTGGCAGCGGCAGCCCGATCACGATGTTGCCCTCGGTGCCCGCCGCGACCGCGTCGCCCTCGTAGTCGAGCACCCGGATCCGGTAGCCCGGCACCGGCACGGAGGCGGAACCGGGCTTGACGGGAAGTTCCTGCAGCCCCAATGGATCCGCGCAGATGGGCCAGCCTGTCTCGGTCTGCCACCAGTGGTCCACCACGGGGCACCCGGGCTGGTCGGCGAGCAGCGTGTCGCGGGTCCACTCGAAGGTGGCGGGGTCCAGCCGCTCACCGGCGCAGAACAGCGCCCGCAGCGTCGACAGGTCGTTGCGCTTGGCGATCGCGGCCTCGGGATCGGCGCGCCGGATCGCCCGCAGCGCGGTCGGCGCCGTGAACATGACGTCGACGTCGTAGCGGTCGACCAGGCGCCAGTAGGTTCCAGCGTCGGGCGTACCGACCGGTTTGCCCTCGTACAGCACCGTGGTGGCGCCGACCAGCAGCGGCGCGTAGACGATGTAGGAATGCCCGACCACCCAGCCGATATCGGAGGTCGTCAGCATCACCTGGCCGGGCCGGACGTCGTAGATATTGCGCATCGACCACGACAGCGCGACGGCATGGCCGCCGTTGTCGCGCACCACGCCCTTCGGCTTTCCGGTGGTCCCGGAGGTGTAGAGGATGTACAGCGGATCGGTCGCCGCGACCGAGACCGGCTCGGCCGGTTCGGCGTCGCGCACCATGTCCTCCCAGTCCAGCCATTGCGCGGCAACCGTCTCCGAGGAGCCGGGCAGGTGCTCGGTGGCGGGCTGCGGCGCGGCGAACCGGATGGTCGGAAAGCCGTTGCGCTGCTTGACCACGACGTTCCGGGGGGAGGCGCGCTCGACCTGGTCCAGTGCCTGCAGCACGATCGGCGGATACTCGATGCGCTTACCGGGCTCCAGGCCACCCGAGGCGGTGATGATCAGCACCGGCTCGGCATCGTCGATACGGGCGGCCAGCTCGTGTGCGGCGAACCCGCCGAACACGACCGAGTGCACCGCGCCGATCCGGGCGCAGGCCAGCATGGCGATCACGGATTCCGGGATCATCGGCATATAGATGACGACGCGATCGCCGGTGCGCACCCCCAGCCGCAGCATCGCGCCGGCGAAGTGGGCGACCTCGTCCAGCAACTCGGCGTAGGTGTAGACGACTGTGGCGCCCGTCATAGCGGAGTCGTATATTAGGGCGGGTTGGTGCGCGCGACCGCCGGGCGGCGGGAGTTCGGAATCCGTCGATTCGGAGCCCGTCGAGCCCGCTTCCGGTGTGAGTTCGCGCACATGCCGGTCCAGTGCGTTGTAGGAGGTGTTGAGGCGAGCATCGGGAAACCAGCGAGCCGTCGGGCGGGCGGTGCTGTCGAGGATCTGTGTGGGTGCAACATCCCAGCTGATGGCCTCTGCGGCGGTACGCCAGAAGTCGGCGGGATCGACCAGGCTGGTCTGGTAGGTGGGCCGGTACTCCTGCTTCGCGTTCAACCGTGTGACTCCCTGCTTCGCATCGATGCCCGCCTCGATAGATCAGCCCGATTGTGGCAGACTTCACGCGACGTCCGGGCGGGCGCCGCGACCTTTGATTTTGTCTGGAATAGGCAGGTCAACGGCTGGACGTTGCCAACAGGTCACACAAGAAGTTATTGATCCGTTAGAATCGCATGCCACATATGTCGGCCGTCATGGACGCAATTTCTCGGCCAGCCGCAGCTCTCGGCCAGCTCCGTCTGTCGAGCCCAGCGCGAGATCGTGGGAGGCTCGCTGGTGGCGCATGGCCGGGGCCAGTTTGGAAAGTGAGTGGAGATGCGTGACGCCGCTAGGTCCGGTAGGAAGCGTTGGGCGCTTGGTAACTGGGACCTGCGTTGGAAGGTCACGGCGGTCCTCGCCGTCCCCCTCCTCGTCGCGGTGGTGCTCGGTGCTTCCAGGATCGCGGCCCAGTTCAGCGACTCCAGTGAACTGGACACCGCGGTCAAGCACGTGCAGACCATCCCGGCGGTCACCGGCCTGAGCGCCGCGGCGGCCGTCGTCTCCGGTGAGCAGATGGTCATGATCGGCCCCGGCCAGTCGCTGGTGCAGGACGCCGACCTGACACAGCTCGACAACGCCATCGCATCCGCCGAGAAGGCGGCGCCGCGACTGGACGGGGTGCCCGGCGGGCGGGCCGCCATCGACGGAATGATCAACGGGGCGAAGGCGGTTCGCCAGGGCGGCAAGGCGCCGACCCCCACGGTCGAGGAAGCCCTGAACCAGGAAGAGACGATCCGCCTGAACAGCGTCCGCACGGTGGAGGCGATCGTGCAGACGATCTCCGATCCCGGGGTCGAGGCGGCGAAGCTGCGCCTGGTCGACTCGCTGAACACCCGTGCGGTGATGGTCTCCGAGGCCGCCGGTATGGCCGTCGCGCTGCGCGGCAACCCCAAGGACGGGTTGCGCGACATGCAGATCGCCGCCAATACCGAGCGGCAGATGCTGAGCATTCTCACCAATCGCTTCCCGGACGGTGACCCGACCATCGCCAACCTGAGCCAGTTGGTCAACACTCGTCTGCAGCTGGTCACCGGGCCACAGGCGGCGGCGGGCCAGATCCCGATCCAGGACCTGCGGCAATCGGTACTGGACAGTCTGTCCGACTACACGAAGATCGTGGGCCAATCGACCACCGAGATCGACGCGCAGGTGAAGGGGCTGGCCGACGACGCCCGCACCGGCGCCATCCGGTACGCGGTGATCGTGATCGCCACCATCCTCGCGGCCCTCGTGCTCGCGGTGCTCATCGCGCGCTCGATGATCGTCCCGCTGCGCAAGCTGCGCCTGGCCGCGCTGCGCGTCGCCGAGCACGACCTCGGACACGAGGTGTCGCGGCTGCGCGACGGCGCCAGCCCGGAGGACGTGCCGCTGGAGCCGATGCCGGTGCACACCGAGGAGGAGGTCGGCCAGCTCGCCCGTGCCGTGGACGACATTCACGGGCAGGCGTTGCGCCTGGCCGCCGATCAGGCCGCGATGCGTACCCAGGTCAACGACATGTTCGAGACCCTGGCGCGGCGGTCGAAATCTCTGGTCGACCATCAGCTCTCGCTCATCGAGGCGATGGAGTACGACGAGAAGGACCCGCGGCTGCTGGAGAACCTGTTCCGGCTGGACCATCTCGCCGCCCGCATGCGCCGAAACGGCGACAACCTGCTGATTCTGGCCGGTACGCCGAAACAGCGCCGCGGCAAGACGGCGCCCGTCGAGATCGCCGACGTGCTGCGTGCGGCCATCTCCGAGGTCGAGGACTACGAGCGGGTGAAGCTCGGCGCCACCCCGCGCGGCGCCATCACCGAACCGGCCGCCTCCGACCTGGCACACCTGTTCGCCGAGCTGCTCGACAACGCGCTGCGTGCCTCGCCGCCGGAGACCGACGTCAAGTTCACCTTCGCGCAGGCGCATGATCAGGGCCTGCTGATCGAGGTCGCCGACCGTGGTATCGGCATGCCGCCCGCGGAGATGGCGGAGATCAACCGCCGCCTGGAGAACGTCGCCGAGGTCGGTCCCGACACCGCGCGCCACATGGGCCTGTTCGTGGTCGGTCGCCTGGCCGAGCGGCACGGGCTCACCGTGCGGCTGCGGCCCACCTTCGACACCGCCCGGGATCCGGGCGTGACGGTCACGGTGCACGTGCCCAAGCCGCTCATCGTGACGCCCGGCGGCGTCGGGGTGCAGATCCCGGCGCAGCAGCCCACGCCGCAGGCTCCCGCGCCGCAGCGGCAGGCGCCGTCGTCGATGCAGATGCGCGGGGTCACCCGCACGCCGAGCGGCAACATGATGGTCACCGTGGATCCCGGTGGGAGCGGGCCGATTCCGGCCGGCGCCGACCGCGGGGCCGACCGTCCCGGGGCCGATCGGGAACGTCCGGCGGCCGCCAACGGCGCCCCGGTGAACGGCACCGCCGCGCCGAACGGCGCGCTGCCGCAGCGCAGCCCCGGCACCTCGGCGCCCGGGTTGCCCAAGCGTCAGCCCGGCGCGAACGGCCCTACCGTCCGCCAGAACGTGGCCGGGCCCGACGGCCGCCCCGCCGACGCCGCGAAGACCGGTCTCCCGCAGCGGGAACCGGGCGCGAAGGGCCCGCAGGCACCGGCGGCGCAGCCCGGTGCGAACCTGCCGCAGCGCGGTGGCTCCGCGCAGCCGCAGGCCGGACTGGCCGCGAACATGCTCAAGCGGGCGCCCGGCCCCGGTGGGCAGCAGCCCGCCCGGCCCTCCGGGCTGACGGGGCTGCCGCAGCGCCAGGCCGGTGGCGGGCTGCCGCCGCGTGAGGGCGCGCCGCCGCGCGAGGGTGGCGGCCCGCCGCCGCGCGAGCCGGGTGGCGGTCTGCCGCAGCGCGGGGGCGACCTGCCGCAGCGCGGTGGTGGTCTGCCGCAGCGGGGTTCGGGTGCGACCGGTCTCCCGCAGCGCTCACCCGCGTCGCCGCCTCCCGAAGGCGCCCCGCCCGAGCGGTCCGCACCGAACCTGCCGCGACGCGAGTCCGGCGCGGCCGGGGTGCCGCCGCGCGAACCCGGTGCCCCCGGAGTGCCGCAGCGCGAATCGGCCGCGAACGGCCTGCCGCAACGGGATTCGGGTCGCCCCGGCCTGCCGTCGCGGCAGCCCGGCGGCAACGGCCTGCCGCAGCGGAATGCGGGCGGCAGTGATCTTCCCCAGCGCGAGTCCAGCGGTGGTCTGCCCCAGCGCGAGTCCAGTGGTGGTCTTCCCCAGCGCGAGTCGAGTGGTGGTCTGCCCCAGCGTGAGTCGAGTGGTGGCTTGCCCCAGCGCGAGTCCACCCAGCGTGAGTCGAGTGGTTTGCCGCAGCGTGATTCCGCTGGTGGTTTGCCTCACCGTGAGTCGAGTGGTGGTTTGCCGCAGCGTGATTCGGCTGGTGGTTTGCCTCACCGTGAGTCGAGTGGTGGTCTGCCCCAGCGTGAGTCCGGGCGCAATGGTCTGCCGCAGCGCTCGCCGGGGTCGGCGGCGGCGTCGAGCGGGCTCAACCTGCCGCAGCGCCAACCTGGTGCGGGCCTGCCGCCGCGTCCGGCCCCGACTCCGGGACTGAGCCTGCCGCAACGGGAACCGTCGCATGCCGAGGGCGACAAGTCCGCGGACTCGGGCTCCGGCGAGGTGCGCGAGCCGGGCCGCCACAGCTTCAAGTCGAATCCGGAGAAGACCGCCTCGTTCTTCCAGACCCGGCTGCAGCCCGCGGACGACACCGATTCGGTGATGGGCGGCACGCCGATTTTCGCCGAGATGATGTCGGCGTGGCTGTCGGATCCGAATTCGGACCGGTCCCAGGTGGCCGCCTCCTTCGAATCACCGGGTGACGAAGGCTGGCAAGCCGCCCGCCGGGCCGTGGAGGCCGAGCCGGAAAAGCGGACGGCAGCGGGATTGCCGCAACGCGATCCGGGTAATCGGCTGGTTCCCGGCGGTGTCATCGGAAAGGCCGATCGCACACCGAGTCGTGACGCAGAATCCATCAGGTCAAGTCTGAGTCGTCACCAGCAAGGCGTTCGGGATGGCCGCGCAATGAGAGCAATGAACCTAACCGGAGATAAAGGAGACCGATGAACCCCGATCTAGGTGGTACGAACCGTCAGCTGGATTGGCTGGTTTCGAACTTCGCCAACGAGGTTCCGGGCGTCGCTCATGCCGTGCTGGTTTCGGCGGACGGTCTGTTGATGGCCGCGAGCGCTCAGTTGCCCGTAGACCGTGCCGAACAGCTGTCTGCAGTGACCGCGGGGCTCGCCAGCCTCTCGGTCGGTGTGTCGAACCTGTTCGAAGGCGGCACGGTACTGCAGTCGGTAGTCGAGATGGAGCACGGCTACCTATTGCTGATGGCGGTCGGCGACGGCTCCTATCTGGCGGTCCTCACGAATACGTCCTGCGATATCGGACAAGTGGGATACGAGATGGCCTTGCTGGTCGAGCGCGTGGGCCAGACAGTTCAGGCCACACCTCGCGTCACGATGGGTTCCTGATGGTGGGATGGACATAGACAACCAGCGCATGGGGAGTGCCGAGCCCAGCCTCGTTCGCCCGTACTCACTGACCGCCGGTCGTACGCGGCCGACGGTCGAGTTGGCGTTGGAGGCGCTCGTCGCATCGCATCCGGTCGCCCTAGAGCGGCAGTTCGAGCTCACCAACATCGAGACGTCAATCGTGGAGTTGTGCAGAGAATCGCCGTCTGTCGCAGAATTGGCCGCCCGACTGGGTATTCCGATCGGGGTGGCCCGAGTGCTCGTGGCCGACCTCATCGAGGCCGGTCATGTGCGGGTTTCGGCGACTTTGAAAGACGATTCGAGCGACGATGAACGTCGCGAGCTGATCGAAAGGGTTCTCAGTGGACTCCGGCGTATTTGATTCGACGGCCCAGGTCGATACGCGAACCAGTAAGCCCACCTCGGCGAAGATCGTGGTCGCGGGTGGCTTCGGTGTGGGAAAGACGACCTTGGTCGGTGCCGTATCGGAGATCGTTCCGCTACGCACCGAGGCATTGGTGACCAATGCCAGTGTCGGCGTCGACAGCCTGGCCGCCGTGCCGACGAAGAACACCACCACGGTGGCGATGGACTTCGGCAGGATCAGCCTCGCCGACGACCTCGTGCTGTACCTGTTCGGCACGCCGGGCCAGTACCGCTTCTGGTTCATGTGGGATGACCTGATCCGCGGCGCCATCGGCGCCGTGGTGCTGGTCGACACCCGCCGACTGGAGGACAGCTTCGCCGCGGTGGACTACTTCGAGGCGCGCAGCCTGCCATTCCTGGTGGCCATCAACGAGTTCGACGACGCGCCGCGGTACCCCCTGGAAGACATCCGGCAGGCGCTGGCGGTGCCCGCGGACGTGCCGATCATGTCGATCGACGCCCGCAGGCGCGAGCCGGTGAAGCAGGCTCTGGTCTCGGTCACCGAGTACGCGCTACGCAAGGTCGTGCAGGGGTACTAGCCCGCGCAGCGGGCCTGAGTTGTAGTGCACCGCAGCGGGTTCCGGCACTGCGGTGGATTACCTCGGTCGATGTGGTCGCCTCGCCGCCCGTTGTTCAGTGTTCGCTGCGGATTTTCGGCCGCAGCGGGCACGGAACAACCGGGCGGCGATCGCTTCCGGTGCGACGACACATCGCCATGTCGTCATGCCCATGTGAGGGCTTGGCGAACCATGGTTACGCCGTAAGTCGCTGCGCCGTATCGGATTCCCGGTAGGGTTGCTCCGAAAGGGTTGTGGCAGAAGGAGAAGCGCGGTGCGGCTGGGGAACGGCTTGGATATTCCGGAGAACCTCGGCGAACTCTGCTCGCCCCGGCGGATGGCGGTCATCGTCTACGACATGCAGGTCGGTGTGCTGTCGCAACTCGACGACGGCGAGGAGATCATCGCCCGGGTGGAACGCGTGGTCCAGGCGGCCCGTCGCGGCGGCTATCCCGTGATCTTCCTGCGGCACATGTTCCTACCGCCCCGACTGAGCGGGGTGTACGCCCTGCGGCTGGCGATGGCCTGGCAGGGCGTGGATTCGGTGGAGGATCTGAAACCGATCCTGCAGCGCGATACCGCGGGCTTCCAGCTGGTGCCACAGTTGCAGCCCGGGCCGGGGGAGACCGTATTCGACAAGACCTCGATGTCGGCGTTCGAGGGCACGCCGCTGGCCGCGGTGCTGCGCGACCTCGGCATCGTGTCCTACGCGATCGTGGGTGTGGCGCTGGAGATCGGCGTGGCGCCCACCGTCACCCACTCCACCGACCTCGGCTTCGTACCGGTGGTCATCCAGGACGCCTGCGGCGGCAAGGACAACGAGGCCATGGCCCGCGCGCTCGACGACTTCGCCTTCCAGGGCAACGCGGTCGTGACGGATATCGACACGATCGTGCCGCTGCTGGAGCGCGGCGAGTAGGCCCGTCGGTCCGGCGTCTCAGTCGGTGGCCGGGATCCAGGCCGGGTGCCACATGCGGCCGGATTCGGTCCAGTTCATGTAGCGGACGGTGCCGACGACCTTCGGCGAGGTCCAGACCGCGTCCTTGCGCTCCTCCGGGGTGAGGTCGTTCTCGAACGGGCTGGTCTTGCGCTCCAGGCGGCGTAGCTGCGTGGACAGCTCGGCCATCTCCTGTTCGCTGAAACCGGTGCCGACCCGGCCCACGTAGAACAGCCGCCCCTCGTGATGGACGCCGACCAGCAGCGACGCGAACTGTCGTGCGTCGCTGCGCCGATAGCCGCCGATGACCACCTGCTGGGTGCGCCAGTTGCGGGTCTTGACCCACGCCTGCCCACGCCGTCCCGGCAGATACACCGAATCCTTGCGCTTGGCGACGACGCCCTCCATGTCGTGCTCCTGGCTGTAGTGCAGCGCCTGAGCTCCCGGGCCGTCGAGCTGCGGCGGCACCACCAGCGACGGCGCCCGCCCGGCCAGCGCCTCGAGTACGCGGCGGCGGTCGGAGAAGCGCTTGCGCACCAGCGACGTGCCATCCAGATACAACACGTCGAATGCGACGAACACCGCGCGCGCCGCGTCGGCCTGCAGCAGGCCCAGATTCGCGACGCCGTGATCGTCGAAGACCACCGCCTCGCCGTCGAGCACCACATCGTGGCCCGCCAGCTCACGGCCCAGGGCGGCCAGGCGCGGGTAGCGGCCGGTGACCGTATTTCCGGCGCGGCTGCGCAGTGTGACCGTGCCGCCCTCGATCTCCGCGATCAGGCGGAAACCGTCCCACTTGGTCTCGAATACCCACTCCTCGCCGTCGAGCGTGGAGACATCTCCGGTGGTGGCGAGCATCGGGGTCAGGCCGTGCGGGAACTCCGCGGGTCGTGCGGACTTGCGGCTCGAAATCGGTTGCTCCGCAGGGGCTTCCGACTTCATCAGGTGCATCAGCCACTGATTGCCGTTGGTCTGGATGAAGGCGAAGCGGCCCTCGACCCGCGCGCCGTGCAGGCGCACGATCACCTCGTCCTCGCGCCACTTCTCGGTCTCGTAGGTGCCCGAATCCCAGATCGTCATCTCACCGGCGCCGTATTCGCCCTTCGGGATGGAGCCGTGGAACTCCAAGTACTCGAGCGGATGGTCCTCGGTGTGCACGGCCAAGCGATTCTCGCTCGGGGAGGTGGGCGGCCCCTTCGGTACCGCCCACGACACCAGCACCCCGCCGCGTTCGAGCCGGACGTCCCAGTGCAGCCGCCGGGCGTGGTGCTCCTGGATCACGAAGCGGTCGCCCGTGCTCTCGGCCGGGGGCCCGGCGGGGACCGGTTCGGGGGTGCGGGCCGCGTCACGCATCGAGCGGTAGGTTGTCAGCGGGTCGGGCGTTTGTTCGCCGAGCGGGGGGTCGAGCCCGGACAGCACGTCGCCGTGTTCGCGCCAGCGGGCCAGCACCTCGTCGAAGGTCAAGTGCCGCAGGCGTTTCCGGTCCTCGATCTCCTCCCAGGTGCGCGGTGCCGCGACCGTCGGATAGGTGCGGCCGCGCAGCGAATACGGTGCGATGGTCGTCTTGGACGGGTTGTTCTGGCTCCAGTCCAGGAAGATCTTGCCCGTTCGGGCCGCCTTGGCCATGGTGGCCGTGACCAGCTCCGGGTGCAGCTTCTCCAGGCCGGTGGCCACCTGCTTGGCCACCGTGGACGCGCCGCCGGGGCTCAGCTCCCGATCCAGCGGGACGTAGACGTGTACGCCCTTGCTGCCGCTGGTCACCGGGTAGGCGTCCAGACCGGCATCGCGCACGGTATCGCGGATCCACAGCGCCACCTGGGCGCAATCCGCCAGCTCCACGCCGGGGCCGGGATCCAGATCGAAGACCAGCCGGGTGACCGGGCCGCGCTCGCCGTCGACGAAACGCCATTGCGGCACATGGATTTCCAGCGACGCCTGCTGCCCCAGCCAAGCCATCCCTGCCACCGAGTCGATGACCGGGTAGGTCACGCGGCGGTCGGAATGCTCGACCGTGTGCCGCTGGATCCACCTGGGTGCGTGCGTGGCCAGATTCTTCTCGAAGAACGACGACTCGTCGACGCCGTTGGGCCAGCGCTTACGGGTGACCGGACGGCCCGCGATATGCGGGAGCAGGGCGGGGGCGATGGCGGTGAAATAGTCGATGACCTCGCCCTTGGTGGTGCCGGTGGCCGGGTACAGCACCTTGTCGAGGTTGCTCAGCTCAACCTCGATACTCCCGAACCGGCGGCGGGACACCATATTCGAAGTCTAGAGGCCCATACCGACAGATAGCCGCCGCGGAGACGGCGACGGGCCGCTCGCGTCCCGGCATCGAGACGCCGAACGGCCCGTCGCAGCGATCGGTCAGCCCTTGGGCTTGTCCGGATCGATCGGCGGTTCCGGTGCCGGGGCGGGTTCCGGCGCCGGGGGCGCGGGCGGCGGCGTCGCCTCGCCCTGGCCACCGGGCGCCTGGTCCTGCTCGGGAATGGCGCCCTTGACCTTCTCGGTGCCCTTCTCGATCTTGTCGGAGTACTTGCCTCCGGTCTTCTCGTCGATGAAGGATCCGGCCTTGTCCACCGCGCCGTGAATCTTCTCGGCGTTCTCGGCGGCCGCCTCTCTACCCTTGCCGACCAAGCCCTTGAGCGTGTCCATCAGACTCATCGGTCCTACTCCTAACTCATCGGTCTTCGGCTGGATCACCGGCGACGGGTCGCGCACGCCGCCGCCCTAACGCACATCCTCCCACCACGAGACCTGCGGCGATACCGCATTCGCATCGATCCGCTGGCCGGGCAGCGGGACGGCCACCGGTGTTCCCGCGGCCCGGGCCGCCGCCACCAGCCGCTGAACCGGCTCCGACCAGCCGTGGAAGGCCAGGTTGAACGTCGCCCAATGGATCGGGATCAGCAGCCCGTGCCGCGGGTTGCCGACACACACGTCGGCATGGGCACGCACCGCCTCCTCCGGATTCATGTGAACATCCGGCCAGTGCACGTCGTACGCGCCGATCGGCAGCAGGGTCAGATCGAACGGGCCCAGCGTCGCGCCGATCTCCGCGAACGCCTTGGTGTACCCGGTATCGCCGCCGAAGTAAACGCGACGCGCCGGTCCCGCGATCACCCACGAGGCCCACAGGGTCGTGTTGCGGACCAGCCCCCGGCCGGAGAAGTGCCGGGCCTCGGCGCAGGTGATCACCAGGTCACCGCCACGTTCGTCACCCTGGTCAGGTAGGGAAACCGAAGTGCCCCAATCCAATTCGATGATCCGGCGCTCGGGCACCCGCCACTTGCGCAGATGCGCCCCGATGCCGATCGGCACGACGAACGGCGCCTCCTGCGCGGCGGTCAAGGCGCGCACCGTATCTCGGTCCAGATGGTCGTAGTGGTCGTGCGAGATGACGATCGCATCGACCGGGGGCAACTCGTCCAGCGGAATCGGCGTCGGGTGCAGGCGGACGGGACCGATGGTCGGCGACGGCGAAACCCGTTCGCTCCATACCGGATCGGTGAGCACCCGGTACCCGTCGATCTCCAGCAGTGCCGAGGCGTGCCCGAGCCAGGTGACCGCCAGCTCGCCCGCCTGCGGCGGAATATCCGGTGTGGCGAGCGGGATCTCGCCCACGGGGCGTCCCACTCCGTTGCGGGTAAGGGCCGAGAACAACAGCGACAGACCGGATCCCGGTGCGAACTGGGTACTCGGCTCGGTGTTGTGGAACTGCCGGTTGCGGTAGCTCGCCGACCTGGCCGCCAGCGGTGCGATCGCGGTCACCGACGCGCCCATCGCCTCCGGCAGTCCGCGGGCCGCGCGCAGTGCCCAGGTCAGGCCAACGGCTCCGGCGGCGCCCAGGGCGGCCCGGCGTGCGGCGGTGCGGAGGAGGTTCGTATCCATCAGTGCCCCACGAACTTCGCCGCGCGCTTCTGTTCCCGGGCCAGTCGCGCCTCCTTGGCGTCGTCGCTATGCCACGCCGTCTCCAAGGCCTCTCGCTGTTCGGGAGTGTCCTCGTCGCGGGTGCCGTCGTCGTTGAACACCAGTTTCATGTGCCGCAGCGACAGCGGGGCCAGTTCGGCGATCGACTTCGCCCACGCCTGCGCGTCGGCGAGCGTGCCGATCCGGTTGGCGAAGCCGAACGTGTATGCGTCCGAAGCGGTTACGGGCTCGGCGCCCAGCAGCATGGTGCGTGCGGGACCGCCGCCGATCAGCGACACCAGCCGCCGAATCGTCCAGCGGTCCACGGAGATGCCGAGTTTCGCGGCCGGGATCGCGACGTAGGAGTCGGGGCTCATGACCCGCAGATCCGAGGCCAGCGCGAGCTGCACGCCCGCGCCGAGGGCGCCGCCCTCGATCGCGGCGATCACCGGCACCGGCACGGTCTCGAGGATGCGCAGCATCTCCATCAGCGCGTCCAGGAAGGTCCGCGAGTACACGCCGGACAGATCCGCGCCCGCGCTGAAGATCGAGCCCTGGCCGGTGAGGACGATGACCCGGGCGTCGGCCGCAGCGGTCGTCACGGCCTCGCGCAGCTGCCCTACCAACTCGTCGTTGAGGGCGTTGCGGCGCTCCGGGCGCTGCAGTTCGATGGTGACCACGTCGCCATCGCGACTGACTCCGAGCATCTGACCTCCCCGTCCGTACGGTCCCTGGATACCTTCACTGTATGCGGCTCGAGGTTGAGTGCCCGCACTCGACGCACCCCGCGTACCGTGGCGGCGGTGACCGCACCCGATTTCGAGATCCTGGTGATCGGCGCCGGACAGGCCGGATTATCGGCGGGTTACCACCTGCGGCGGCTCGGATTGCGGCCCGAGCAGGACTTCCTCATTCTCGATCACGCACCGGGGCCGGGCGGGGCCTGGCAGTTCCGCTGGTTGTCGCTGACGCTGAGTACGGTGAACCGGGTGCACGATCTGCCCGGGTTGTCGTTTGCCGAGACGTTGCCGGAGGGTTCGGAGAACGCGCAGGCCGCCACCGCGGTCCCGCACTATTTCGACCTGTACGAGAAGCGCTTCGACCTGCGGGTCCATCGGCCGATGTCGGTCCGGGTGGTGTGCGACCGCGCCACCGCCTCCACCTGCCCCGACCAGGCGGTGGACGGGCTGTTGCACGCCGAGACCGAGACGGCACGAGTCGACGGGCTGCCTGGTGCCGGGGGTGAATTGTCCGGTGCGGCAGGGGGTTCGGGCTCGGGTGCACGGATCGGCCCCGGGGGAGTGGCGGGGTCGGGCGCCGACTCGGGGCCGGGTGGTTCGCCGAGTTCGATCGTGCGGGCACGTGGGATCATCAACGCCACGGGGACCTGGGAGAAGCCGTTCATCCCGTACTACCGCGGTGCGGAGACATTCGCGGGACGGCAACTGCATGCGCACGACTATCGCACCGCTGACGAGTTCGCGGGCAAACACGTCGTCGTGGTCGGGGCCGGGGTTTCGGCGGTGCAGCTGCTCGATGAGATCTCGCGGGTGACGACCACGACCTGGGTGTCGCGGACCGAGCCGCGGTGGCGGGAGGGGCCGTTCACGCCGGAGGCGGGCCGACTGGCCGTGGCGACGGTGGAGGACCGGGTGCGGCGCGGGTTGCCGCCGCGGTCGGTGGTGTCGGTGACCGGGCTGCCCGTCGACGATCGGGTTCGGGCCGCGCGTGCCAGAGGCGCCCTGGACTGGCATCCGATGTTCCAGCGGATCGAGCCCGAGGGCGTCCGCTGGGTCGACGGCCGCTTCCAGGCCGCCCAGATCATCCTGTGGGCCACCGGTTTTCGCAGCGCCCTCGACCACCTCGCGCCCCTGCGCCTGCGCGGCCCCGGCGGCGGCATCACCATGACCGGCCGCCTCGCCACCCAGGTGGCCGCCGACCCCCGCATCCACCTGCTCGGCTACGGCCCCTCAGCCAGCACCATCGGCGCCAACCGCGCGGGCCGCGCCGCCGCCACCGAACTCACCACCCACCTGGACCTCACCACCAGCCCTCGATGACGCACCCCGCACATGCGCACGCACCCCGCGCATCGCTTGCAGCGGGTGCGGCGATCAGTGCGGGGTGCGGGAGAGTAAGCCAGGCCGGCGGGGCTTAGTCCTGCAACTTGGCGGCCGGCTTAGTTCTGCAACCTGACGGCCTGCTCAGTCCCTGCAACCTGGCGGGCGGCTTAGTCCTGCAACCTGACGGCCGGCTTAGTCCTCCAACCTGGCGGCCTGCTCGGTGCTCCAACCCGTACGGCCTGCTCAGTCCTCCAACCCGGCGGCGAAGACGTCCGGGTCGGGGCCGACGCGGGTGGCGGTGTCGAGGGCCGTGATGACCTGCATCTGCTCGGTGGTCAGCTCGAAGGAGAAGACTTCGAAGTTCTCCTGGATGCGGGCCGGTGTGACCGACTTCGGGATGACCACATTGCCCAGCTGCAGGTGCCAGCGGATGATCACCTGGGCGGGGGAGCGGCCGACCTCGGAGGCGACCTGGGCAATCGTCGGATCCTTCAGTTCGGCGCCCTGGCCGAGCGGGCTCCACGCCTCGGTGGCGATGCCGTGTTCGGCGTGGAAGGCGCGCAGCTCCGGCTGGGCCAGGCTGGGATGTAGCTCGATCTGGTTGACCGCCGGGGTCTCGCCGGTCTCGGCGATCACCCGCTGCAGGTGATCGCGGTGGAAGTTGGACACCCCGATGGAGCCGACCCGGCCCTGGGACTTCAGCGCCTGGAACGCCCGGAAGGTGTCGACGAATCGGTCGGCCCCCGCGACCGGCCAGTGGATCAGATAGAGGTCCAGATAGTCCAGGCCCAGGCGCTCCATGCTGGCGTCGAACGCGCGCAGCGTCGAGTCGTAGCCCTGGTCGGAATTCCACAGCTTGGTGGTGAGGAAGACCTCGTCACGCGGCAGCCCGGACTCCCGGATGGCTCGGCCCACCTCGACCTCGTTGCCGTAGACCATGGCGGTGTCGATGCTGCGGTACCCGACTTCCAGGGCCGTCGTCACCGCGTCGAATGCCTCCGTCTCGGCCACCTGGAACACACCGAAACCGAGCTTCGGGATCACGTTCCCGTCGTTCAGCACGATCGACGGTACTGCGCTGGTCTCGCTGCGAAAGGTCACCGTTCCGACCGTAGAAGCGGTTTGCCGACCCGTCAACGAACCCTCCGAGCGTGTTCGAGAGCGCTTGACAATGTGTTGGGTTTTTACAACACTCTGTTGTGTGAGTCCAGTGAGAAGGGGTGAAACCCTCCCGATCTACAACCGGATCGCGGTGTTGCGGGCCGAGCATCGGATGAGCCGGGCCGCGCTGGCCGAGGCGGTGAACGTCAATGTTCAGACGATCGGCGCGCTCGAGCGCGGCGACCACTATCCGAGCCTCGACCTGGCGCTGCGGATCTGCGAGGTGTTCGGGCTCCCCGTCGAGGCGGTGTTCTCGCGCAGCGAGTTCACCCCGCTCTCGGCCGAGGTCTACCAACGCGCGAAAGGACAGCCATGACGTCTCCGGCGAATACCCTGCTCGACCGCTATCAGGACTACCGGGTCCGCCGCTGGCTGGTCTACGACGAGCGGACCTCCGGAATGCTGCCGGGCTGGCGCAGCCGCGCGCGGCGGCGGGCGCTGGTGGTCGCGGTGGCCGCGTCCGTCGCGGTGCTGTTCGTGGTCGGGGTGCTGTGCGCGTTCGACCTGCGGTGGGCGCCGCTGATCTGGTTGCCCGCCGCGGTGGTCTTCCTTCCGGCATGGACCATGCTGCGGATCGTCTCGCAGCGGCAGGACAGCGCGCCGACGCCGACGCTGGACGAATTCGAGATCGCCCAGCGCAATACGGCCCGCTCGATCGGGCTCACCCTGACGCAGTCGCTCACCCTCGTGCCGCTGCTGTACCTGATCGCCGCGGGTGCGGTGTTTCCGGAGGCCGAGGCGTTCCGCACGGCCTACGCCGGCGGCGCCATGGCGCTCGCCGCCCTGCTGGCCGGTGGCTGCGCCCCGGGCCTGATCCTCGGCTGGACCCAGCCCGACCCTGACCCGGAGCCCTGACATCCGCCCCGCACCCATCCCATTCCGTCGCGCCGCCCACCCCCGTTCCGGTGCGCTACTTCTTGCCGTTCCGGTGCGCTACTTCTCGTCGTTCCGGTGCGCTACTTCTCGTCGTTCCGGTGCGCTACATCTCGTCATTCCGGCGCGCTCTTGGCCGGAATCCATGACGTCCGGGAGTGGATCCCGGCCAAAAGCACGCCGGGATAGACGTAGTGGATCGCGCCGGGATTAGACGTGGTCAATCGCGCTGGGGTGGATGTGGTGGATCGGGCCGGGGGTAGGTGTGGAGTGTGCCGGAGTGGATGCTGTGAAGCGGGCTTTTGTTGCGGTGTTATTGGGGCGCGGCGTCTTTCGGTAGGCCGAGGCGTCGATAGCGGGTTTGGCGGGTGATTCGTAATTCGTGTCGGGGGAGGGATCGTAGGGTGGCCAGTTCGTCGGCCAGGGTGGTTATCATGCGGCGGGCGAAGTCGACGGGTTCGGCTGCGGCGTCGGGGTGTTCGGGGACTATTCGGTCGGCGATGCCGTCCGCCAGTAGGTCGGTGGCGCTGATGCGCTGTTCCGCAGCCAGTTCCGGGGCGTGGGCGGTGTCGCGGTGGACGATCGCGCTGGCGCCCTCCGGGGGCAACGGCGCCAGCCAGGAGTGCCGGGCGGCCAATACGCGGTCGGCCGGGAGCAGCGCCAGGGCGCCGCCGCCGCTGCCCTGGCCTAGCAGCACCGAGATGGTGGGCGTCTCAAGGGTGACGAGATCGGCTATGCAGCGGGCTATTTCGGGGGCCAGGCCGCGTTCCTCGGCCTCGCGCGACAGGGCGGCGCCTGCGGTGTCGATGACCAGGACCAGCGGCAGTCGCAGCTCCGCCGCGAGATGCATGCTGCGCCGCGCCTCCCGCAGGGCGGCCGGTCCCATGGTGTTCTCGCCGGTCTGCCCGGCCCGGTCGTGGCCGAAGATCACGCAGGGTTGCCCACGCAGCCTTGCCAGCGCGTGTACGACGGTCCGGTCCGATTCGCCCTGCCCCGTCCCGCTGAGCGGCACCCGATCGGTGGCGTGCCGCAGCAACTGCCGGATGCCCGGGCGCTCGGGACGGCGCGAGATCGTGACCGCCTGCCACGTCGCCTCGATGCCCGAGTCACGTTGTGGGGCACTCTGTTCCGCACCGGAAGGCGATTCGAAGCCACGTGCACCACCCGGCTCCGCGCCGGGCTGTTCGGGTCGATCGCCACGGATTCGATTCGTACCGTCATCGAACCCCGTGCCGAGCCCGCCGGTGGTGACGTTGAGTACGCGGTGGGCGATGCGGCGGAACACCCGAACGGGGACCACGCCGTCGATTACTCCGTTTCGGTATAGGTTCTCCGCGGTCTGCACGCCTTCCGGAAAAGGTTGTCCGTACAGGGCCTCGTAGACCCGCGGACCGAGGAAGCCGATCAGGGCACCCGGTTCGGCGAATGTCATGTGGCCCAGCGAACCCCACGACGCGAAGACGCCGCCCATCGTCGGGTCGCGCAGATACACCAGGTACGGGTGCCCGGCCGACTTGTGTGCCGCGACCGCCCCCGCGATCTTGACCATCTGCACGAAGGCGACGGTGCCCTCCTGCATCCGCGTGCCGCCCGAGGTCGGCGAGGCCAGCAGCGGCAGCCCGAGCGCGGTGGCCCGCTCGACCGCCGTCACGATGCGTTCGGCCGCGGCAACCCCGACCGACCCCGCGAGAAAGCCGAATTCGCAGGCGATCACGGCCACCCGCCGCCCCCGCAGCCTCCCCTCCCCGGTCAGCACGGACTCGTCGGTACCGGCACGCTCGGCCGCCGCCCGCAGGTCCGCCCGGTACCGCGGGCTCGCGTCGACCTCGACCGGCGGCCGATCCCAGCCGACGAACGACCCGCCGTCCAGCAGTTCGCCGAGCAGTTCCCGCGCCGATATCTTCACCCGCCGAGCGTAACCAGCACACCCGCGGCCGGTGCGTCGGCGACACGGGTGCGCGGGCGGCCGTGGGCGATCTGCGTCCGGGGGTGGGTGCGGTTACGGAACGGGTGTCGGTGTCCCACTTGGGACACAGTGCGGCAATGGTCGTTGACCTGCATGTTTGCCGGGGTTACGGTAGTGGGCCCGATGATGTGGAGCGGTCGGCGCGGATCCGTCGCCGGTGTCCCCGCGCGTCGGTTGGGTGACGCGGAGGCACGATGAGAACCGGGCGCACGTCGATGACGTTTCAGGAAATAGTTTGCCGCGCGGTAGGTTTCGGTGTGCCGTGGCGGATATCGAGAAGTTCACCGACTGTCGGCGCGGCGTCGCGGCAACGCTCCGCTCGTCGTGGCTGGACGGCGGTGCTCGCTGTCGCTGTGACCGCACTGTCGGCCTTGTTGTCGGCACCCGTTGCGCGGGCGGATATTCCGATCCCCGACAACGATCCGTTCTACGCGGCGCCCGCCGATCTCGCGGCGCAACCCAACGGGGCGGTACTCGGCGCCCGCGCCATCCCGCTGTTCGATCTGCCGGTTCCGGTGTCGGCGTGGCAGTTGCGGTATCGCACCACCGATTCCACCGACGGCCCGCTGCTCGACGTTGCCACGGTGCTCGTGCCGCCCGTGCCTTGGGCGGGCCCGCGGCCACTGCTGTCGTATCAGGTGCCCGAGGACAGTCTGGGTACCCGGTGCGCGCCGTCGTTCGCCTTGCGCGGCGCACGGGATTTCGGCGTCGTGAACACCATGCTGGACGTGCCGTTCCTGATGGAGGCGCTGCGGCGCGGCTGGGCGGTGGTGGTCTCCGATTACGAAGGGCCGCAGTCGCGATTCTTCGACGGCGTGACCGCCGGGCGCGCCGTGCTGGACGGGATTCGGGCCGCGCGATCGTTCCCACCCGCCGGTGCGGGCGGCGGTCCCGTCGGGGCATGGGGATATTCGGGTGGCGCGTTCGCCACGCTGTGGGCCGCACAGTTGCGCGCGAAATACGCCCCGGACGTGTGGTTCTCGGGGATCAGCGCCGGTGGCGTCCCGGCGGACATCCCGGCGATAGCGCAGCGCGTCGACGGCGGCGTGCAGGCGGGGCTGGCCGTCCTGATCCTGATCGCGTTGGCCCGCAACAACCCCGACTCCGGGCTGCTCGAACTGCTGAACGACCGCGGGCGGGCACTCCTGGCGGACAATGCCGCGGCCTGCGGATCCGACCTTGTCCCGAAGTACGCGGGCGCGCGCGTGGACGACCTCTCCACGGTCCCGAACCTGCTGGCGCATCCGGCATTTCGGGCCACGGCCGATCCGCACGAACTCGGCGGCTCGGTACCCGACGCGCCGCTGTACCTCTACCACGGCGTCACCGACGACGTGATCCCCGTCGCCGGTTTCAGTGCACTGGTCGCGAGCTACTGCGCCCGGGGCGCCACGCTCACCGCCGTTCATTCACCGTTCCCGTCGCACAACGGCGCGGCCATCGGTGAGGCGTTCGGCGGGATGAATTTCCTTTCCGACCGATTCGCGGGGGTGCCGCCGGTTTCGGGATGTGTGGTGCGCTGAGCAGCCGCACCCCGTTCCGACCCGGAAACCGGATAGCTCGGGATGCGGCCGCGGAGGGGCTCAGCGGCCGGTGGTGTCCATCCACTTGGTCGTGCCGGGCGGGGCGGACAGTGTGTTGGTCAGGTCGATCCCGGCGATGATCAAGGCCGGGCCGCCGACGACCAGGGTGCCGATGATGCCGCCGATCGCGGCCCCTGCGATGACGCTGGCAACGACCCCCGGCCCGGCGACTATGCCGGTGAGCCCGACCAGCGCGCCGAGGGCGGTGCCGATGAATCCGCCGATCGCGGTGGCGAGTCCGAATTGGGACCCGAACGCTTCCATAGCGCGCTGGTTCTCCTCCAGCGATGCCACCGGCGTGACCTGCATCGGGCGGGCCGCGGCCACCTCCTTGACCGCCGTCAGTTCCAGTACCCGTCCGTCCGCGCGCACCTGGTGCGGCAGGGGGTATTCCAGGCCGTCCTGCCGGAACGACAGCGGGAGCGTGACCAGCGTCTCACCCGCGGCGGACTTGATGTCCACCGTGCGCTCATCGCCCGCCACTTGGAAGAATCCGCCGTGCAGTGTGGTGTGAACGGTATTGCCCGCCAAGGCGGTTTCGTACCGCACCTCGAGTGTGGCGGGTGCTGCGTGGGCGGCGCCGCCCCCAACGGCTGCCCCCATGATCACCGGTATCGCCGCAGCGGTGAACTTGCGCAGAATCATTTTCGGTTGTTCCCATCGTCATCAGGATAAAAACGTCGGAAGCTCCCCGGACGCGCGCTTCGATCGACACCCCTGTCTCACCCCTGCTGCGCGCGGAGCCGTCGACCCGGCTGACCGACTCTGTAACCATACCTTTACCAGTCGCGTCTACCCCCCGAAAATTCCCTCGGGAGAAGATATTTCGTCCGACCGGTGGGTTTGCCCTACATCACGAGATCGATCAGGACGGCGCCCGCGCACACCACCACGACGATGATCAGCGCCACGGCGTCCCGAAGGCCCGGCCCGCCGGGGCGCGCGGTGAGCTGCCCGGTGCCGCCGCGCGCGGTGATGGCTTCGCCGAGTTCGCCGGCCCGGCGGGTGGCGACCGCCATTGCGGCGGTGAGGATATCGAGCAGCGGATTGACCGCCGCCCGCTGCAGCGCGGAGTCCTTGGGCCGCAGCCTGCGCGCGGCGCGCAGCAGGCGCATCTCGTCCAGCAGCAGCGGCAGGCCGCGCATCGTGAGCGCGACCACCACCGCCCATTCGTCCACGGGCACCCGCAGTTTGCGCAGCGGCGCACCCAAAGTGGCCAGCGCGGGGGCGATCTCACCCATCGGCGTGGTCCAGGCGATCAGGAACGAACTGGTGACAAGGATCAGACCGAACGATGTGACCTGCGCGTATCGCAACACCGCGGCCTCGCCGACCGGCACATTGAGTAGCGCCCCCGCCGCCAGCAATCCCCAGAACCACCAGGGCAGCCGCGGCAACGCGCCCAGCGGCAGCCGGGCCGTCAGCACGACGGCCACCAGGAACAGCACCGTCACCCCGAGCACCGGCCAGGACGGCAACAGCATCAGCAGCAGGCTGATCAGGAACGCCCCGATCATCTTGGTGCCCGCCCACAGCCGGTGGATCGGGCTGTCGACCGGGACCTCGCGCAACAGCACCGTGCTCATGTCCCCGCCTCCCCGGCGCGCGGGCACGACCCCCGGGTGGCCGCGTTGTCTGGTCGCTCGCTCATGACGGGTCTCCCGTGGCGTCGGGGCGGTGCAGCCGCGCCCAGGACGCGGCGGTCTGTTCGGCCACGGGCGCGGGGGCCTGCGGCTCGACGGCGGAAGCCGACTGCGGGGCCGTCTCCAGGATGCGGCCCGAACTCAGATGCACGGTCCGGTCGCACACGGCGGCCATATCGACCACGTCGTGCGAGATGACGATCAGGGTCAGCCCCGAATCGCGCAGCCGGGCCAGCAGTTCCACCACCTCGGCGCGGCCCTGCGGGTCGAGCCCGGCGAGCGGCTCGTCGAGCACCACCACCTGGGGTCGGGCGGCCACGATCGCGGCCAGCACCACCCGCTTGGCCTGGCCGCCGGAGAGCGATTCGATCGACCGCGGCGCCAGCGCCCGGTCCAGGCCCACGGCATCCAGTGCCCGGCCGACCGCGCCGGAGCCCGTCCCGCTGCCGCCCCAGTCCTCGATCTCGGCGCCCACGGTCTGCCGCTGCAACTGCAGCCGGGAATGCTGAAAGGCCAGCTCCACCGCGCCGATTCGCCGATGCACCGGGCGGACGCCGCGCCCCTCGCGCAGTTCGCAGCGGCCGGAGGTGGGCACGGTCAGCCCGGCCATGATCCAGGCCAGAGTGGACTTGCCGGAGCCGTTCCCGCCGACCACCAGCAGTGTCTCCCCGCGCCGCACCGTGAGGTCGACGCCGTGCAGCGCCGGTGCGGCCCACGGTGTTCCGCGGTTGTAGGTATGGCGCACATCGCGCAGTTCCAGCAGCGGTTCGCCCATCGGCCGCCGCCGCGGGTCGCGTACGGGTCGGGGCCAGGTCGGCAGCCGGTCCACCTGATAGCCGCCCGACAGGTGCACCACGCGGTCGGCGGCCGCCGCATCGGCCTCGTGGTGAGTGACCAGCACGACCGCCATCGGATGGCGTTCGGGCAGCCCTGACAGCAGCGCGACCAGCTCGCGGCGGCCGTCGGGATCGATCATCGAGGTGGCCTCGTCGGCGATGAGCAGCGCCGGTCTGCGCGCCAGGGCCGCGGCGACGGCGAGACGCTGCTGCTGGCCGCCGGACAGGGTGGCGGTTTCGGCGCCGCCGAGGCCGCCGAGGCCGACCTCGGTCAGCAGCGCCTCGATATCGACCTGGGCGGCGAGTTCGGGTGACAGGCCCCACACCACGTCGTCGGCGACCAGCACACCCAGCGTCTGGCTCTCCGGCCGCTGCAGGACCAGCGCGGTGCCGCCGAGCAGGCCGAGCCCCGCCGAGCCGGGCCGCTCGACCGTGCCGCCGGTCGGCGGGCGACCGGCCAGCAGGCGGGTCAGCGTGGACTTCCCGGATCCGTTGTGGCCCACCACGGCCACGAATTCGCCGACCCGGACGGTGAGATCGATCCCGGACAGCGCGTCGGTCCGCGCGTCCGGATAGCGGAACGAGACCCGGCGCAGCGTCACGGGCAGCGGCGCGACCGGGCGATCGTCGAGCGGCGCGTCCAGCCGATCCGCGCCGGGCAGCCAGGTGAGCCGGTCGAGGACCGACCCCAGCGCGAACCACGAGAACAGCGCTGTCGCGACGATTCCGATCAGCACCCCGCCCGCGGCGAACGCCCACCACCAGCGCAGCACCAGATCGGCGAAGTCGGCGACGGCGTTCCCGAACGAGTCCAGGTTCGCCCGGGCGGCCAGCTTCTGTACGCCGCGCGAGGCGTTGCGGACGTTGTCGAACAGCAGGTTGCGCGCGGTGCTGAAGATCAACAGCCACCCCACCGACACCGCCGACCAGGCAAGGCCCGCGAGGATCGACAGCCCGAGCACCGCCGCCGGTCCGCCGCGGCGGCGCTTGACGGTGCCGACGATACCGCCGATCGTCGCCACGCTCACCACGGCGACCGCGGGCACCAGTCCGGCCGCGACGAACGTCACCAGCGTGGTGGCGACGGCGGCGGTGAAGGTAGCGCGCAGTCGGTAGCGGTGCGCGAGCAGTCCCATCGGCACCGCGGCGACCAGGTTCAGGGCCGCGGCGAACGGAATCACCGACCCGATGGTCACCAGGCCGACGGTGACGCCGCCGAGCACCGCCGCGGTGGCGAGTTCGACGGGGCGCAGCGGGCCGGTCGCCGCCCCGTGCCCGGTCGACCGGCCGCTCCGTCCGGCGGGCCGCTCGGGCCGGTGATCTGCGGGCGGGGCGTTGTGCTCGATGGGCGATCGACTCCTGTGCTCGGTGGACGACGCGCCACCGTGCTCGGCGGACGGTCGGCCGCTCGCACCGGGCCGCGGCTCGCCGCGGGGTCCGAAGGGCGGCCCGTCGCCGGGCGGGGGTGGAGCGGTCACGGGTCAAGTCTGCCAGTTCGGCCCCGGCGTGGTTCGGGTCAGCGCTACTCGCACCCCTGGTTGGTTCACGCACCGGTTGCAAGGCTGTGCGAGGCGTGCGGGAATGCGCAAGGGGTGCGGGAACGACTCGTGCATCCGGGGGCGGCGGCCTGATCGGCGCGAGTGGTCTACCTCGCGCGTGACTGCCCGGTCGTCGACCGTGCGCGGATCGTGTCTCGTTTGCATACGTGGCTGTCCGGCATAGGTTGGATGGTTGTGGGGCATGATCACGCGCACGGTGCCGCGCCGGAGAGCGCCTCGGGCAGATATCTGCATCGGCTGGTGTTCGCGCTGGGGATCGGTGTGGCCTTCCTGGTCGCCGAGGTCGTGACGGCCGTCCTGACTCGATCGCTGGCACTGCTGTCGGACGCCGCGCACATGGTGACCGACGTATTCGGCCTGGTGATGGCGCTGGCCGCGATCCTGCTGGCCAGGCGCAGCCGCCCGACCTTCTCGCGCACGTTCGGCTACTACCGCGCGGAGGTGCTGGCGGCGCTGGCCAATGCGGTGCTGCTGTTCGCGGTCGCGGCCTACGTGCTGTACGAGGCCATCGTGCGGCTGGGGGAGCCGCCGAAGGTACCCGGACTGCCGGTGCTGATCGTCGGCGCGCTCGGTCTGGTGGCGAATATCGCCTCGCTGCTGCTCCTGCGCTCGGGAGCCGAGGAGAGCCTGAATCTGCGCGGCGCGTATCTGGAGGTGCTGGCGGATCTGATCGGTTCGGTGGGCGTGCTGTTGTCCGCGGCGATCACCCTGCTCACGCACTGGCCCTACGCCGACATGATCGTCGGCGTGCTGATCGGGCTGTGGGTGTTGCCGCGCACCTGGGTGCTGGCGCGGCGCTCGCTGCGCATCCTGTTCCAGCACAGTCCCGAGGGCGTCGACGTCGAACGGATCGCCGCCGCCCTGCAGTCCCTCCCCGGCGTCGCCGACGTCCACGACCTGCACGTGTGGACACTCACCTCCGGCATGGAGGTCGCCTCGGCCCACCTGACGACCACCGCCGCCCACGACAGCGACGAAATCCTGCGCTCCGCCCAACGCGTCCTCGCCGACAACTTCCACATAGAACACGCCACCCTCCAAGTGGAGCGCACCGACACCGCCCGCCAGTGCGGTGAACTCTCTTGGTGATCAGGGCGAGGTGGGGGTGAGGGTGTAGTCGGTGGGGTTCAGTTTGCGGGTGCGGAGGCGGTAGGGGGTGACTGTGCCGGGCCAGTTGTTGGTTATGCGGCCTGCGGCGGTGCGGTACCAACTGGTGCAGCGGGTCCATGGGGTGCGTTCCAGGCGGCGTTGGGTGTGTTCGTCGAATTCCGCGGCGCGGCCGGGGCGGACCTCCAGGCAGCGGCCGGGGCGATCGGCCAGGAGGGCGAGGGCCTGTCGGATGTAGCGGGCCTGGCACTCGATCATGTACACGATCGAGCCGACCCCGAGGTTGGTGTTCGGCCCGTACATCAGGAACAGATTCGGGAAACCGGGCACCGCCATCCCCAGATAGGCGCGGGCGCCACCGGCCCAGACCTCGTCCAGCGCGATGCCGTCGCGACCGAGAATCCGCATGGGCCAAAGGAATTCGGTGCCCTTGAAGCCCGTTCCGTACACGATGACGTCGGCCGGGTGCACCGTGCCCTCGGCAGTGCGCACGCCCTCGGGCACGATCTCGGCGATCGCGGTGGTCTGCACGTCGACATTCGGCCGCGTGAGCGCCGGGTAGTACTCGTTGGAGAACAGCACGCGCTTGCACAGCACCGGATAGTCCGGGGTCAGCTTGGCCCGCAGCACCGGATCGGGCACATCGTGGCGCAGGGCCCAGCGGCCGAGCCAGGTGGCGATCGTGCGGATCGGCGGCGCCGCGACCAGGCCGAGGGCGAAGAATTCCAGGAAGCACCACACCCAGAGTCGTTGTGCCAGACGTAGACCCGGCACGTGCCGGAACAGGGCGTGGTGGATGGGCCGGTACTCCCGGTCGGTGCGCCGCACCACCCAGGCGGCCGTGCGCTGGAACAGCGTCAGCCGCGCCACCTCGGGCTGGATCGCCGGTACGAATTGGATCGCGCTGGCGCCGGTTCCGATCACCGCGACGCGCTTGCCCGCCAGGTCCACGGTGTGGTCCCACTGCGCGGAGTGGAATGAGGGGCCGCGGAACGACTCTCGCCCAGGGATCTCGGGCAGCCGCGGCCGCGACAACTGGCCGACCGCGGAGACGAGCACGTCGGCGGTGAACTCCGCGCCGCCCGCGGTGCGCACCGTCCACCGGCCGCCGCCGAAGACCGCCTCGGTGACCTCGGAGCCGAACCTGATCCGCTCCAGCAGTCGATGCTCGTCCGCGATCGCGTGCAGGTAGGCGTGGATGTCGGCGCGCCCGGAGTAGCGGTGCGGCCAGTCCGCCCGGGGCTCGTAGGAGAACGAGTACAGCGGCGACGGCACATCGCAGGCGGCGCCCGGGTAGGTGTTCTCCCGCCACACCCCGCCCAGGTCGGCGGCCCGCTCCAGAATCGTGAAGTCGCCGAAGCCGTGGCGCTGCAATTCCATCGCCATACCGAGGCCGCCGAATCCGGCGCCGATGACGATGACCGACGGCGTTGTCGCGGGCATTATGGTGCTCCTCACATCGTTCGAGTTCCCTCTACTTTAGGGAGAGGCACACACCCTGATCGACATATTCGGCCATAATCGGCTCATGGCAACCGTGCAACACCCCGGCATTCGGAACTGGGATTTCCCGCGGGGCGTGGCGAGCGTGGCGCTCATGGTCGGCTACGCCCGCGAGCACGATGTGCCGCCCGCCCGCATGCTGCGCGGCACCGGCTTGTCCGAGGCCGACCTCGCGGACCCGGACGCCCAGATCGATGCGCACACCGAACTCGCGGTGATCCGCAACCTGGTGCGGGCCCTGCCCGATCGCCCGTCCCTCGGCGTGGAGGTGGGCCGCCGCTACCGCATCACCACCTTCGGCATCTTCGGCTTCGCCTGCGTATCCAGTCCCACACTCGGCGAGGCGATTTCGTTCGCGCTGCGTTTCCTGGAACTGAGCTTCACCTTCTGCATCCCGGTAACCCGCTGGGAGCCGGACGAATTCGTCGCCGAGGTGCACGACGAGCTGGTGCCCGCGGACGTCCGGCGATTCCTGGTCGAGCGCGACGTGCTGGCCATGCATCAGGTGATGATCGACCTGCTGGGCCGTCCGTTGCGGCTGTTGCGCGCCGAATTCGACTATCCGGAACCGCCGTACGCCGATCAGCTCGCGGAGATCATCGGGGTGCGGCCGCGCTTCGGACGCCCGCGCAATCTGTTCTCGCTCGCTCCCGCGATGTTGGAACAGCCACTGCCGCAAGCCAATGAGCACACCTGGACCATGTGCCTGGCGCAGTGCCGGGATCTGGTGCACCGGCGCCGCGCCCGCACGGGCATCGCGGCCGAGGTGCGCGAGCGGCTGATGCCCCGGGGTGGGGTGGACGGCTTCGCGGCGCCGCCCGGAATCGACGCCGTGGCACGCGATCTCAACGTGAGCACCCGGACGCTGCGCCGCCACCTGGATGCCGCGGGCACCAGCTACCGGGCGCTCCTGGACGAGGTGCGCCGCGCCCTGGCGGAGGAAATGCTCACCGCCACACCGCTTTCGGTGAGCGATGTGGCGATTCGGCTCGGGTACGCGGAGGCGTCGACATTCATCTACGCCTTCAAGCGATGGACGGGGACGACGCCGTCCGCCTACCGCCGGGAGCGGGCGGCGTCCAACGGCCGGGCCGGGGCGGTCCGCAGCAGCTGACCGTGCCCGGCGGCGCTGCGAATCATGTGGCGTCCAATTCAGTTCGGCTGCACTGCGATCCTGCCGCCCATCGGCACGGTGCGCACGATGGAGGTGAGGCGGCGCCCGTCGACCACGTGCAGCACCAGCGACGGATCGGGCGCGTAGTCGATCGGCACCTGGCCCGGCGCACCGACCTCCCATTCGCCGCCGATCTGCGAGGCCACACTCGGCGCGACCACCAGCTGCCGCCCGCCGAACAGGGTGGCGCCCATCGAGTGCATGTGCCCGGTGATCACGCCGAGGATGCGGTCGTCGTCGGCGACGATCCGCTCCAGCCGCTGCGGGTTCGCCAGCCGGATCGGGTCGACCACCGTGCTGTACATGGGCATCGGCGGATGATGCATGGCCACCAGCACCGCGGTCTCGTCCGGCGTCTCCAGCAGCAGATCGGTCAGCCAGGCGTAGGTGCCGTCGGTCAGTTCGCCGCCGCCCTCGCCCGGGATGGTGGAATCCAGCAGCGCCACCGTCAGCCCGTCCAGCCGCAGCGCCTGGTTGATCGGCTCGTAGGAGGCCGGGCGGCGCAACAGCACCTCCAGCAGATTGGCGCGATCGTCGTGATTGCCGGGCAGTACCGACACCGGGACGTCCGCCAGCAGTGCGGCCCGGGCCTGTTGGTACTCCTCGACCTTGCCGGAATCGGTGATATCCCCGGTGACCAGGATCGCGTCGGGACGGTGCGGCAGGTCGGCGAGGTACGCCATCACCCGTTCGGCCCGTTCGGTGTTGTGTGCGTGCAGGTCGAAGTGGGTGTCGCTGAGCTGTGCCAACACAATCATCGGCGTTCGCTTTCTCGTGGGAATCGCGCCGTTGCGCCCGAGCGTGCCTGGTCTGGCACTGTTCCAGGGTAAATCGCCCGGTGTTGTCACGTCTGCATGAGACGCGCCACCGAATATAGCGAGAGTGCATAGATCTCACCGTGTGGCGCGCGAATCACACCACGGCGGGTCGTGATCAGCTTCGACCTGTCCGCCTGAGTGCCATCGTCGTTCCGGCACGCTTTCGGCCGGAATCCACCGCGGTGAGCGGCGTGCTACTGGCCGCTCAGCAGGGCGGCGGGGCCGTCGGTGAGCGATGTGGTGCCGACCGTCCAGAAGTCTTGTCCCGGAGGGGCTTCCAGGGTCAGCTCGGATGGCGTCCGCCAGGAGGCCTCGAGGCGTAGGCGCCACGAGTGCAGGTGCGTGCGCGAGCAGGAGCCGGACTTGTCGAACAGCGGATCGCCCGCGATGGCGTGGCCGATCCATGCCAGGTGTACGCGGATCTGGTGGCGCCGCCCGGTGATCGGGCGCACCGCCAGCACCGTGCAGGCCTCGGTGCGCAGCACGGTGGTGAACTCGGTGCGCGAAGGATAGTTCTTGCCCGCCAACAGATCTCGTTCGTCGACGCGCCACAGGTCGCCGTCGCGGACGATGCGGTCGCGCGGAGCGGCGATGCGCACCCGATTCTTGCGGCCGACGCCGAGCGGCAACTCGATGACGCCGTGCTCGGGCAGTCCGGTGGACGCGGTGATCGCCAGATAGGTCTTGCCGACGGTCCGCTTGTTGAACTGCCGGGTGAGTTGCCCGTGTGCGGCCAACTCCTTGGCCAGCAGCACCAGGCCCGAGGTCACCTTGTCGATGCGGTGCACCGGATACAACCGCTCGTCGTGCTCGGCCGCGAGCTCCACGATGTCGGTGTCGTGCCGCTCGCCGGTCACCGAGATCCCGGCGGGCTTGTTCAGCGCGAGGATCGCCTCGTCCTCGGTGAGCAGGCATCGGTTGCGGAGCTCGGGCCAGTCGGCCTGCACATCGATCCCTTTCGTCCGGCGAATACTTCCCAGACAGTACGACCCGGCATCCGTGCGGTTCCGGGTCGGTGCCGCTACGGTGATGAACGCCTTCTGAACATTAGACAGAGTGCCGTTAAAGTATGTACCGTCAAATGGCGTCACATATTGCGTCACATATCAAGGTCACCGCGGACCGACTGCGCCTCGGCCGGGTGTGCCACTCGATGTCCAGCCGAAGGTGAGGAAGTAAGAATGTTGAGGAAGTTCGCCGCCACGTCGGCGCTGTTGACCGCTGCGCTGGGTATCACCGCCGGCGCCGTCCACGCCGCGCCCGCGGTGAACGAGTCCGCGGCGAACAGCGGCGTGGTGAACTACACCGCGGCGGTGGACGGCGCCTCGACCGTCATCCGGACCGACTCCGGTTCGATGGTCGACGAAGGTGGCATCTTCAAGATCAAGGCGGACGACGGCACCACCGTCGCGGGTACCGAACTCGGCTTCCGCGTAGACGATTTCGTCTTCCCGATCGCCGCGGAGATCACCGATAACACCGCGCGGCTGACCCCGAAGTTCGATCTGGAGCACGCGGCCTACCGTCCCGTCGCCCTGCCCTTCGAGGACCAGGCGCCGTGGAAGACGCCCTACGACCGGGAGGTCGACGCGTTCACCCGCCTGAAGGACACGGTCGCCACCGGCGCCACCATTGGCACCGTGGTGGGTGGTCTCGGCGGCGCCGCCGTCGGCTGCGTGCTCGGCGGCATCGCCGGTGCGACGGTCGCGGCCGCCACCATCGTCGGAATGTTCGGCCCGTTCATTCCGGCCGCCGTGGTCGGCTGCCTCGGCGGCATCATCGCGATCGGCGCGCTGGGCACCGTGGCCGGTCAGCTCTTCGTCACGGCGCCGGTCGCCATCGCCGCCCTCGCGCAGTACTTCACCACGATCAACCAGCCGTTCAAGCCCGCGAAATAGTGGCGCCCGGTGACCTCGACAGGCTCGACCGGCGCCGTGCGGTCGTGGCTCCGCATACCGGTGCTGGCCATCGGATTTGCCGCGCTACTGCTGTGCGTGGTGCTCAGCCTGGCGGTCGGCGCCCGGTCGGTACCGGTCCCGACGGTGGTCGAGGCCCTGCTGGGGCTGGGTGATGGCCGGGACGCGCTGGTGGTCACGGGTCTGCGCTGGCCCCGGACGCTGGTCGGCCTGGTGATCGGCGCGGCGCTCGGCCTGGCCGGTGCGGTGGTTCAGGGAACCACCCGCAATCCGCTGGCCGCGCCGACGACCCTGGGCATCAACGCCGGCGCCGGGCTCGCGGTGGTGGTCGCGATCTTCGCGCTACGGCTGACCCACCCGGCGCAGTACGTGGGCTTCGCCTTCGCCGGTGCGGCCGGTGCGGCGGCGTTCACCCTCGCGCTGGGGCGGCGGACGGGCGACCTCGACCCGGTCCGTCTGGTCCTCGGCGGCACGGTGCTGCAGCTGTTACTGGTCTCGTGGACGTCGGCGGTACTGCTGTTCAGCGAAAGAACCTTGGACGAGGCGCGGTTCTGGCTGGCCGGATCGATCGCCGGGCGCGGCCTCGACGCGCTGGCGCCGATGCTGCCGACGCTGGTACTCGGCGCGGCCATCGGCCTCGCGATCACACCGGCGTTGAATGCGCTGGCCCTCGGTGACGAGGCCGCGACCGCGCTCGGCATGCCCGTCGCGCGCATCCGCCTCGCCGGAATGGTGGCGGTGGTGCTACTGGCCGGGTCGGCGGTGGCCGTGGCGGGGCCGATCTCGTTCATCGGATTGGCGGCGCCGCATCTGGTCCGCCTGCTGGTCGGCGGCGACCATCGGCTGCTGGTTCCCGGGTGCCTGATCGCGGGCCCGGTGTTGCTGCTGGCGGCCGATATCGCGGGGCGGCTGGTGGCGCGGCCCTCGGAGGTCGAGGTCGGCATCATCACCGCCTTCCTCGGCGCGCCCCTGCTGGTCGTGCTGGCTCGCCGCGGAGCGGGTCGATGAATACGGTGCTGCGCCCCGCCCGCGGGTCACGAAAGATATTGTCCGGCAAGGAAATTACGCCGAGCGTCGACGACCGGCGCCGCCGGAGCGCCATGCTGCTCGGGGCGGGATCGGTGGTCGTGACGGCGGCGCTCGCGGCGGTCGCGCTGTCGGTCGGCGAGATGGCGGTGCCGGCCGGCGCCGCCCTGCGGGCCACGTTCGGGTTCGGCGACCCCGGAACCGTGTACGTCGTCCAGCAGTTCCGGGCGCCGCGCATGGTGGCCGGGGTGATCGCGGGGGCGGGCCTAGCGGTCGCGGGGGCCGTGCTGCAGCGGCTGTTCCGAAACCCCCTGGCCTCACCGGATGTCATGGGCGTCACCGGCGGTGCGTCCCTCGGAGCGGTGCTGGTGCTCGCCCTCGGCGCGGGGCAGCGGCTGATCCCGTTCGCCGCACTCGGCGGCGGGTTGTTCGCCGGGGTGCTGCTGGCGGTGCTGGGCCGCCGTGCGGGGCTTCCCGTCACCCGGCTGGTGCTCGTGGGCCTGGCGGTGCAAGCCGGGCTGGCCGCCACCGTGAACCTGCTCGTGGTTCGGTTTCCCCGCGAACTGGCCTCCTCGGCGATGCAGTGGACCACCGGCTCGCTCTACGGCCGGACCTGGCCGGAGGTGCAGATCGCCGCGGTGGGCGGCGTGGTCGTGCTGGCGCTGGTGTTCGCGCAGTACCGCACGCTGGCCGCGCTGGATCTGGGCGACGAATCGGCCGGGGCGCTGGGCATTTCGGCATCGTCGGCGCGAATTCGGCTGCTGCTGAGCGCGGTTGCGCTGGCGGCGCTCGCGGCCTCGCTCGCCGGGCCGATCGCGTTCGTCGCCCTCGCGGTACCGCACCTGGTGCGACTGCTGACCGGCCCGCCGACCGCCCTCGGATTGATCGTCACCGGACTGGCCGGTGCGGCCCTGCTGCTCGGATGCGACCTCGTCGCGGCGCACGCGCTGCCGACGAGCGTGCCGGTCGGCGTCATGACCGCCACGATCGGCTCGCCCTGGCTGCTCGTGTTGATGCTGCGGGAGAGCGGCCCGGCCCATCGGAGGAGCGCATGAGTATTCGGAAACGCGACGGGCTCGACGCCGGACAAGCGGGCGCCGATATCCTGGCGGCGCAGGGGCTGGTGCTGAACTACGGCGAGCGATCCGTGATCGGAGGCATGGATCTCCAGCTGCCCGGCGGCGCGGTGACCGCCATCGTCGGTCCCAATGCCTGCGGCAAATCCACACTGCTGCGCGGGTTTTCGCGGTTGCTGCGCCCCACCGGCGGCACCGTCACCTTGGACGGCGCGGATATCCACCGGATGTCGGCGCGCACGCTCGCCCGTCGGCTCGGCCTGCTGCCGCAGCAGCCGCTCACGCCCGAGTCGATCACGGTCGAGGCGCTGGTGCGACTGGGCAGGTACCCGCACCAGCGGATGTTGCGCCCCTGGTCGGCCGACGATCAGCGGGCCGTGCTCGACGCCTTGCGCCGCACCGGGACCTCGGAGCTGCGGGGCCAGCAGGTCGACCGGCTCTCCGGCGGTCAGCGCCAGCGGGTCTGGATCGCGCTGGCGCTCGCGCAGGACACCGACCTGCTGTTGCTGGACGAGCCGACCACCTTCCTGGATCTGCGCCATCAACTCGAGGTGCTCGACCTGATCGCCGATCTGCACGCCACCGCGGGCCGGACGGTCGTCATGGTGCTGCACGACCTCGGGCAGGCCGCCCGCTACGCCGACCACCTGGTGGTCCTGGACTCCGGTGCGGTGGCGGCGGCCGGTGCGCCGGGGGAGGTGCTCGACGCCGAGTTGGTCCGCACCGTCTTCGGCGTCGACTGCCGGGTGATTCCCGACCCCGAAACCGGTACGCCCCTGGTGATTCCGCGCAGCCGGGCCGCGCGGCCGAGCACGACTATCCGGAAGTGAGGACCACCGATGTCCACCAGGCGCTCACGCACGCGCGGATGCCACCGGCTCGTCGCCGCGCTGGCCGCGGCCGCACTCGGTGTCTCCGGGCTGGCGGCGTGCGGAAACGACACTGTCACAGCGGGTTCGGTGGTATCCGCCGCGGATCCGGCGAGCTTTCCCCGCACCCTGGACACCCCGATGGGGCAGGTGACGATCCCGCGGCCGCCCGCCAGGGTGGTGGTCCTCGACACCGGCGAACTCGACTCGGCCACCCTGCTGGGTGTCACTCCGGTCGGAGCCGTGGTGTCGCACGCCAAGCCTCGTGGCGGTTTTCCGGACTACCTGGCCGGAAAGGTCGACGGCGTGGTGGATGTCGGCCCGATGCCAGAGCCGAACCTGGAGCGGATCGCCTCGCTGCGTCCCGATCTGATCCTGTCGTCGAAGGTTCGGCACGAGCGGATCTACGACAAGTTGTCCGGCATCGCGCCGACCGTATTCACCCAAAACACCGGTGGCCCTTGGAAAGCCAATCTGGCGGTGCACGCGAAGGCGCTAGGGCTCGATCGCCAGGCCGCCGACGCGCTGCGGCGGTACGAGGACCGCGCGGCAGCCGTCGGCGCGGCGATCGGAGCGGGGAACGGCGGCGTCCTGCCGACCGTCTCGGTGGTGCGCTTCCTGGCCGGGCCGACGCGGCTGTACATGAGCAACTCGTTCAGCGGGGTCGTGCTGCAGGACATCGGACTGCCGCGACCGGTGGCGCAGCAGTCCACCGACCCCAAGAAGGTCATGCGGGAGATCAGCCCGGAGCAGGTCGACCAGGCCGACGCCGACGCCCTCTTCGTGGCCACCATCGATGATCCGGGCAAGACCGAGAAGGCCGGGTTCACCAGTGGGCCGCTCTGGCGTGATCTGCGAGCGGTCAAGGGCGGCAAGGTGTTCGAGGTGCCGGATGAGACCTGGATGTCGGGCATCGGGGTGCAGGCCGCCGATCGGATGCTCGATGACGTGGCCGCCGCGTTCGGGGTGACGCCGCCCACCAAGTAGCGCGCGGCCGCTGAGTAGGGGTGAGGCTCCCGCTGTTGAATGAACCGCTACATGACGGTACATTACTTTGCGACATGATTTGTCTCACAGTTAGGCCTGGTCATGAGCTCAGCGCGGCGACCTGTGGAGCTGTCGGCGCTGGCGGACGCGCTGCATGCGGAGGATGCCGGATATCGCAGGTCGCTGCGGACGCGACAGCTGCAGATGATCGCGATCGGCGGCGTGATCGGCACCGGGTTGTTTCTCGGGGCGGGTGGGCGCCTGGCGGGCGCTGGGCCCGGCCTGTTCCTGGTGTACGGCGTGTGCGGGGTGTTCATCTTCTTCATCCTGCGGGCGCTCGGGGAACTCGTGCTGCACCGGCCGTCCGCCGGGTCGTTCGTCTCCTACGCGCGTGAGTTCTACGGGGAGAAGCTGGCTTTCGCGGTCGGGTGGACGTACTTCTTCCACTGGTGCATGACTGGCATCGTCGACATCACCGCCATCGCGACGTACTTCCGGTACTGGCAGCCGATCGCTGTCGTCCCGCACTGGGTGCTCGCACTGGTCGCGCTGATCGTGGTGGTGTGCACGAATCTGGTGTCGGTGCGGTGGTTCGGCGAACTGGAGTTCTGGGTCGCCTTGATCAAAGTCATTGCGCTCAGCGGGTTTTTGATCATCGGCACCGTATTCCTCGCGGGCCGCTTCACGATTCGCGGCGACGACACCGGCGTCGGGGTGATCGCCGAGCACGGCGGGCTGTTCCCGACCGGGGCGCTGCCGCTGGTGACCGCGACGACGGGTGTCGTATTCGCTTATGCCGCAGTGGAATTGATCGGCATCGCCGCCGGTGAGACGAAGGAGCCGGAGAAGGTCATGCCGCGGGCGATCAACTCCGTCATCTCCCGGATCGCGCTGTTCTACGTCGGCTCCCTGATCCTGCTCGGGCTGCTGCTGCCCTACACGGCCTTCCGGCCGGGCGAGAGCCCCTTCGTGACATTCTTTGCGGGTCTGGGGGTTCCGGCGGCCGGATCGGTCATGAATGTGATCGTGCTGACGGCCGCGTTCTCCAGTCTGAACGCTGGGCTGTACTCGACCGGGCGAATTCTGCGATCGATGTCGATGAACGGCAGCGCCCCCGGCGTGGCCGCGCGGATGTCGGCGGGCGGGGTGCCCTACGTCGGCATCCTCGCCACCGGGGCGATCGCGCTGATCGGGGTCGCACTCAACGCGATGGTGCCGGATCAGGCGTTCGAAATCGTCCTGAACGTGGCGGCACTCGGCACCATCGTGTCGTGGACCGTGGTGCTGCTGTGCCAGCTGCGGCTGTGGTACCGATGGCGCCAGGGGATCGCGTTCCGCCCGAAGTTCCGCCTGCCCGGAACACCGTACACGAGCGTGGCGGCCCTGGTCTTCCTCGCGAGCGTGGTCGTTCTGATGGCGGGCACCGGCAGCCGGGTGCAGCGCGCCGCCGTCGCCGCCTTCGTCCTGATCGTGGTCCCGGTCCTGATCGTCGGCTGGTTCCTCACGCGCCGAAAGGTGATGCGCATAGCCGAGATTCGGCACGGACACGCCGGGCAGTTCCCGGTCCTGGCCGAGCGCCCGTGGCCCGGGCGCCCGGCCGAGCCGACCGTGGTCATCGAGCAGCCGCGCACGCGGTTTCCCGGGGACGAGCACCTCCGCGGGCCTATGCGGTAGCGATCTCCAGCTCCTGCAGCGCGGTGTCCAGGTGATCGATCATCCGGGACAGGTGCGGCACCGAGCGGCGGCATCCGACGAGGCCGAAGTCCAGGGTGTCGGCGGTATTGGTGACGGTGATGTTCACGGCCTGGCCGTCGAACGGGATGGACAGCGGGTAGTTGCTGTCGAGCCGGGCGCCCTGCAGATACACCGGCTTGCGCGGGCCCGGCACGTTGGAGATCACCAGGTTGAACGGGACCCGCGGCAGGGCCTGGAACCCCGGCACCAGGGTCATGCCGAGCGGGGACATCAGCAGCGCCGACAGCGCGATCGCCTCCAACTGCGGCAGTTGCTGGAACACCTGCTTGGAATGTCGCATCGAGGTGCTGATCGCGTGCAGCCGTCGCGCCGGATCGGCGATATCGGTACCGAGATTGCACAGCAGCGCCGCGACCATGTTCCCGTCGGACTGCGGCTCGGCCGTGTGCCGCACGTTCACCGGCACCATCGCGGTCAGCGACTTGTCCGGCAGCGCATCGTGATCCAGGAGATAGGCGCGCAGCGCGGCTGCCGACATCGCGAGCACGACATCGTTGACCGTCGTGCCGGTCGCGCGGCGCACGGCGTGCACCCGCTCCAGCGGCCAGGAACCCACGGCGACGCTGCGCGCGCCACCGATCGGCACATTGAACATCGTCGGCGGCGCCGACAGCGGCAGCTCGAGCCGTCCCTCGGTCACGGCGCGCACCGCCGACGCCGTGGCGCCGATCCCGGTCGCGATGCGCGGCAACGTCTTTCGCAACTGATCCCACAGCCCCTCGACCGCCTCCGGATCGGCGTCGCGCTCCGATCGGCCGATCGTCCACGGCGCGCGCAGCCGCGCGTCGTAGGGGTCGTCGGTGAGGGTGTGCTGCATCAGCCGCAGCGCCGACACCCCGTCCATCAGCGCGTGATGGACCTTGACGTAGAGCGCGAATCTTCCCCCGGACACGCCCTCGATCAACCGCCCCTCCCACAGCGGCCGATGCCGGTCGAGCAGCGACGAGTGCAGTCGGCCGGTCAGATCGAGCAGTTCGGTGCTGCCGCCGGGCGCGGGCAGGGCGCAGCGGCGCAGGTGGTAGCCGAGATCGATATCGTCGGCGTGCGACCAGACCACGCTGGAGAAGCCGCCGAGGATGCGGCGCTGGCGACGCCGGAAGCGGGGCTCTACCTCGGTCGCCGCCCGCGCCTCGGCGTACATCGAGCGGACGAAGTCGGCGGGGGCGTCGGCGGGCGGTTCGAACAGTTGCAGACCGCCCACGTGCATCGGATGCTCGCGCGATTCGGTCGCCAGGAAGATTGCATCGATCGGGTTGAGAAGATCCATCGGTTCCGCCTATACCGGGTGGGCCGGAGGCCCAGTACGGGTACGGTCAGGCGTCGTTGCCACCGTGGGATTGAATGCGTATCACCCTAGCACCGAATGTATTTGGTGTTGTCGCAAGCGACAAAGACGGTGCGGGTCCGGGTAGTCGCGCAAGCGCCGCCCCGGCCGCTCCACCGGCCGTAAGGCGCGCTTCATCTTCATGGCTACCCCGATGACGGCGTTCTCAATCTGTCAGGTGGGCTGGAGATTCCCGATCGAGTCGACTCACAGGCAGGCGTCGTCGAGATCGAGGGTGGTGCGGTCGAGCGAATCGAGCAAGTCGAACTGCGGTGTGGTGCGGGGTAGTTCCCAGCGGAAGAAATAGCGGGTCGCCGCGCGCTTGCCGTCGTAGAACGATCCGCTGCGGCCGTGCGCGGCGACGGCCTGCTCCAGCCAGATCCAGGCCAGGACCACGTGCCCGAACGCCTCCAGGTACGCCGACGAATTCGCCAGCGCCACATCGGGGTTCATATCCTTCCAGAGCAGGCCGGTGGTGGCGGCGACGCGACCGGCCGCCTGCTGCAGCGCATCGGCGTAGTCGCCCAGTTCGCCGTCGGCGGTGGCGCGGGCCGCCGCCACCGTGCCGCCGATGGTCTCGAGCAGCAGCGTCAGCGCGGCGCCGCTGTCGGCGGTGACCGCGCGCCCGAGCAGGTCCAGGCTCTGAATCCCGTGTGTGCCTTCGTGAATCGGATTGAGGCGATTGTCGCGGTAGTGCTGCTCGACGTCGTAGTCCCGGGTGTAACCGGCGCCGCCGTGCACCTGAATGGCCAGATCGTTGGCGGCCAGGCACCACTGGCTGGGCCAGCTCTTGGCGACGGGGGTCAGCACCCGCAGCAGGGTGGTGGCGCGCTGCTGCTCGGCATCGGTTGCGGCGCTGCGCTGTTCGTCGATCAGCGTGCCGCAGTACAGCTGCAGCGCGAGCGCGCCCTCGGCATAGGCCTTCTGCGCGAGCAGCATGCGCCGGACATCGGGGTGCCGCACGATCGGAACCTGCGGGGTGGCCTGGCCCTTGCTCGCGATCGGGCGGCCCTGCGGGCGGCCGCGGGCGTAGTCGAGCGACTTCAGGTACCCGGTGTAGCCCAGGGCGGTAGCGGACAGGCCGACGCCCAGCCGGGCCTCGTTCATCATGTGGAACATGTAGGCGAGGCCGCGATGGGGTTCGCCGACGAGATAGCCGACGGCGCCGGGCCGCCCGCCGGGGGTGAAGGCGCCGTCGCCGAAAACCGGTGCGGTATTGACCGTTGCGCGCCAGCCCATCTTGTGGTTGATACCGGCCAGCACGATGTCGTTGTGCTCGCCCGCCGAACCGTCCTCGGCCGGTAGGTACTTCGGGACGATGAACAGCGAGATGCCGCGGGTGCCCGCCGGTGCGTCGGGGATTCGGGCCAGCACCAGGTGCACGATGTTCTCCGACAGCTCGTGTTCGGCGCCGGAGATCCACATCTTGCGGCCGAACAACCGGTAGCTGTCGTCGTCCTGCGGCACCGCCTTGGTGGTGATGTCGGCCAGGCTGGAACCCGCCTGCGGCTCCGACAGCGCCATGGTGCCGAAGTAGCGCCCGGCCAGCATCGGCCGCACGAAACGATCGATCTGCTCCGGGGAGGCGTGCGCCGCCAGCAGATTCGCATTGCCCATGGTCAGCATGGCGTAACTGGTGGTGGCGACATTGGCGGCGTAGAACCATGCCATGCAGGCGGTGAGCACGGTATGCGGCAGCTGCGTCCCGCCCACCCGCTCGTCCATCGCGGCGCCCACGAATCCGGCCTCGTTGAACGCGTCGAGCGCCCGCTTCACCGCGGGCAGCAGGTGCACCTTCTCGCCGTCGAAGGTGGGTTCGTGCAGGTCGCCGTCGCGGTTGTGCGGCGCGAAGTACTTCGCGGCGAGTTCGCCGCTGAGCCGCAGCAGCTGGTCGAAGGTCTCCCGGGAATGCTCCCGGTAGCGCTCTCGGGTCGTCAGCCCGGTCACGTCCAGCCACTCGTAGAGGAGGAACTCGATATCACGGGCGGACATGATCAGCGAATCCATACCACCACCCTTGTGGGTCGGTGCACGTCCGCGCAAGCCCCGCGTGCTGCCGGTCTGCCGCTAGTCGGTGCGGGCCCGCGCCCGGACGGCCAGCGGGGCGACGAACCGCTCCAGCATGGCCCGCTCCTCCCTTTCGTCGCGGCCCGGGACCGCGAGCAGCGACACGATGATCCGGGTGAGCCAGCCCGCGAGCACCGAATCCTGCTGTCCGGAACGGTCTTCCGAGGCGAACAGCGAGCCGGCGATCGCCGTGATCACCTCCGAGGTCGCCGCGATCTCGCCGGTGAGTCCGGCGTCGCCGGGCCGGAACCACGCGATCAGCAGCGGATCCGCGCGCACCAGGCGCAGGGCCTCCCGCACCCCCGCGACGAGGCGCTCCCCGGGGTCCTCGATCGCGTCGGTGGTCCGCAGCACCGCCGCCCCGATTCGCCGCGCCTCGCGGTGTACGAAGGCCAGCCGGACCGCCTGCCTGCTGTCGAAGTACCGGTACAGCGTGGCCCGCGAACACCCGGCGGCCTTGGCGATGTCGGCCATTCCGGACGCGGCCACGCCGCGCTCGGCGAACAGGCGGGCCGCGGCGTCGAGAATGCGCTCGGCCGGGTCGACTCCCCGCCCGCTCACGCCGCCGCCCGGAAGGGGACGCTGACCGGCCAGCGCACGTAGTTGCCGTCGGTGTAGCGCACCGCGTCGAGATCGACGGTGAAGTCGGGGCAGCGGGCGAGCAGTTCCCGCAGCGCGATGGTGGCCTGCATCCGCGCGGCGGCCGCGCCGAGGCAGTGGTGGTTGCCGTTGCCGAAGGTGAGAATGTTGCGCGGCCGCCGCGTCACATCGAGTCGGCCCGCGTCGGAACCGTATTCGCGCTCGTCGCGGTTGGCCGAGGCGTACAGCAGCAGCACGCGGCGGCCCGCGGGGACGGTGACGCCCTCGATCTCGACGTCGCGGGTGGTGGTGCGCGCCAGCCCCTGCACCGGCGAGGTGAGCCGCAGGAACTCGTCGACCGCGCCCGGTATCAGGTCCGGATCGTCGAGCAGCCGCCGCCGCTCGCGCGGGTACTCGGTCAGCAATTGCACCGCGCCGCCGAGATTTCCGGTGGTCGTGTCGTTGCCGCCGGTGATCATGGTGAACGCGAAACCGAGGATCTGCAGGACGCCGCCCACGTCGCCGTCCGCGGCCCGGCCGGAGGCCAGCAGATGGGAGACGGTGTCGTCACCCGGCGCCGCGCGGCGGCGTTCGACCAGCCCGGCGAAGTACTGCGTCAGCTCCCCGACCGCGGCCTGTGCCTGCAGCACGCCGCCGATGGCCGAGGCCGCCACGATGGCCTCGCTCCATTCGTCGAACTTCGACCTGTCCTCCTCCGGCACACCGAGATAGTGGGCCACGACCATGGTCGGCAGCGGCTTGAACACTTCGGCGGAGATATCGCCGCCGCCGTTCGCGCGCAGTCGTTCGATGCGCTCGACGACGAATTCCCGGACGGCCGGACTGATCTCCTGCACCTGGCGCGGCGTGAAACCCTTGGCCACTCGCCGCCGGAACAGCGTGTGATCCGGTGGGTCGGTGAATACGAAGGGCCGGTTCGCACCGAGTCCGATCTCGGTCAGGTTGTTGTAGTCGACGGTCAAACCCTGTGCGGAGGAGAAGGTTTCGGGGTCGCGCACCGCCTCGTACACGTCGGCGTAGCGCGACAGCACGTAGTAGTCCTCGTGCTCGCGGCCCTCGGGGACCACGTGGTGGACGGGGTCGTGCTCGCGCAATGCGGCGTACATGGTCCAGGGATCGCGCCAGGTTTCACCCGAGCGGAGCCGGAACCGAGCCGCGTGAGACACATTGCCTTGCATGTCTCGAAGATAAGACAAATCGTCGAAAGTGTCTAGAACCTGTTTCAGGAGGTTCTGATGGGCTCGGTGGGCGGCTGGTCCCGCAATTGGTCGGCCGCGCGGTTCAGCAGCTCGCGCACCGTCTGCTCGGGGACCTCGTCGAAGTGGCGGTACCACTGGCCGAGGGTGTGGAACAGCGCCGGCGTCTCCAGGCAGACGACGTTGTCCGCGTAGCTCGCCAGGGCCCGGATCGGGCGGCAGGATCCCACCGGGACCGCGAAGACCACCCGTGCCGCGCCCTGTGCCCGCGCCCCCTCGCACGCCGCCCGCGCGGCATTCCCGGTCGTCACCCCGTCGTCCACGAGGATCACGGTGCGCCCGGCCACCGGCATCGGCCGGCGACCGCGCCGTAGTCGAGCGCTGTTGCGCAGCACCGTCTCTCGCGCCTGGCGTTCCACCCGCGCCCGTTCCGGCGCGGTGATGAACGCGCGCACCACCAGATCGTCGTCTACCACGCGCGCACCGGATTCGGCGACGGCACCGAAGACCAGCCGCGGTCGGCCGGGCACCTCGAGCTTGCACACCACCGCGACATCCAAGGGCACACGCAACGCAGAGGAGACCTCGAACGCGACCGGCACACCGCCGCACGGCAACCCGAGTACGACGGTGTCCGGACCGCGAAATGCGCGCAGGCGTTCGACGAGCCGTCGCCCGGCTTCGCGGCGGTCCAGAAAGGGCATCGCTCTCACCCTGACAGTTCGTAAAAGAGGATCGAGCCACGGCAGTGGGCTCGGAAGACAGCTCGGTACTCTACGCCGGATCCGGCGCGTTGCGGGCCGAAATGGTGGCGATCTTCTTGCCATTCGGTCTCGGTTTCGGTGCGGCCGCGATCGAGCAGCGAATCGGATTCCGCTCCCGTACGATCGCGTTCGAGACTCCGGCGCGACCGCCGGGCACGCCGAGAGATATTCGCGCTGCCTCTCTCCGCGTCGGATGAACGCCCGGTGCCTCGCGTGACAAGGATGAGGGGGAGGGAGTTTGGGACTTCGCCTACCGGCGACGGTCCGCAACGGCGCGGAATGGTTGCGGCGATTCGCCGCGACGACGCCCGGTGCGATTGTCGCCATCGCTCTCGCGGCTGTCCTGCTGTGCTTGGTCACCGGCCTGGTGAGCGCAAACGAGTTGAGCGGCAAGACCGCTCGGCGCGACGCGGCCCTGCAGCGTTCGGAACCGCTGGCCGATGCCGCACAGCGGCTGTATGTGGCGCTGTCCGCGGCCGACGCCTCGGCGGCCACCGCATTCCTGTCCGGCGGCATCGAATCGCCGCAGATCCGAGGGCAGTACCAGCAGGCGCTGGCCGATGCCGCCGATGCGCTGGCGACGGCGACCGCGGGCGACGCGCACACCCGGGAGGTGGCCGCGCGCATCGCGGCGGACCTGCCCGCGTACACCGGCCTGGTGGAGTCCGCCCGGGCCAACAACCGGCAGGGCTTCCCGGTCGGCTCGGCCTACCTGCGCGAGGCGTCCGGCCTGATGCAGAGTTCCCTGCTGCCCAGCGCCGCGAAACTCACCGACCAGCGGCATGCCGCGCTGCGGGCCGACCAGCCCGCGATCACCGGCCTGCCGTGGTTCTCGCTGATCCTGCTGGTGGTGACCATCGTCGGTGCCGTCTTCGTATCCCGAATCCTGTTGCGGCGCACCAATCGCCGCTACAACCTCGGCGTGGTGGCCGGCGCCGCCGCGGCCGCGCTGGTGCTGCTGTGGATCCTGATCGCCGCCGTCGTCTCGCACAACGCGGTGGACACCGGCTCGGGCGGGCCCGCGGCGCGCAGCGAAAATCTGGCGCAGGCGCGGATTCTCGCGCAGCAGGCCCGCACGGACGAGACCCTGGAACTGATCACCCGCGGCGACACCAAGGAGACCGAGGAGGCATTCAAGGTCAAGACGGCGCGGCTGCGTGACGAGCTGGCGAGCGTCTCCGCGCCGAATTCGCCCATGCAGCAGCAGTTCTCGCAATGGTCGGCCGGTCACCAGCGACAACTCGAGTTTTACAACGCGGCCAACTACCCGGCCGCCGTCGAGCAGGCCATCGGCACCGGGCCGGAGTCCTCGGCCCTGCGCTTCGCCGAGTTGGACGGCTCGCTGCGCGCCGGGCTGGACGGGTCCAGGGTGCAACTGCGCCAACAGATCGACTCCGCCGGAGACGCCTGGATCGGCGCCGCCGTGGGCACACTGGCGCTGATGGTCGTCGCGGCCGCCGGGGTGGTCGCCGGGCTCTGGCCGCGTTTGAAGGAGTTCCTGTGAGCGCCCTGCCGAACCCGCACCGGCGGGCACTGTGGGCGGTACTGGCCGTCGCCGCGGTGGCGCTGCTGGCCGGTTGTGGTGCGGATGCGGCCGTGCCGCGCTCCGGTCCCGTGTCCCCGGTCAACCCGCTGCCGCCGAAGGCCCGCGAGATCACGAACCCGATGGTTCCCGACAGCGGGTGCGATGCGGAGGCCAGCCTGCGGCCGGGCCCGCGATCCGGTGCGCTGCCGCCGGATTCGGCGCTCGCGCGGATCCTCGCGAAGGGACGGGTGACCGTCGGCGTCGACCAGAACACCTATCTGTTCGGATTCCGCAATCCTGCCACCGGGCAGCTGGAAGGCTTCGATATCGACCTGGCCCGCGAGATCGCGCGCGAGCTGTTCGGCGATGCGAATCGCATCGAGCTGCGCTCGCTGTCGACCGCGGAGCGGGTGCCCGCCCTGCAGCAGAAGCAGGTGGACCTCGTCGTGCGCACCTTCTCCGTGACCTGCGAGCGGCGCCGCGACGTCGACTTCTCGAGCGTGTACTACCGTGCGGCGCAACGGATCCTGGCGCCGCGGACCTCCGGCATTCGCGGGCTGTCCGACCTGAGCGGCAGGCGGGTGTGCGTGACCTTCGGCTCCAACTCCTCCCGGCCGCTGTTCACGCTGTCGAACCGGCCGACGGTGCTGGGCGTCGACAACTGGACCGACTGCCTGGTGGCGCTGCAGCAGGGCCAGGTGGACGCGATCAGCACCGACGAGTCGATCCTGATCGGGCTGGCCGAGCAGGACCGCAACCTGCAGGTGGTGGGCGACGGCCTAGGGTTCGAGAACTACGCGGTCGGGGTGCCCAAGGGCGAGCCCGATCTGGTGCGCTTCGTCAACGGCGTCCTCGACCGGCTGCGCGCGGACGGCTCCTGGCAGCGCCTCTACGCCGAACACCTCGACGCGCTCGGCCCCTCCCCGGGAGCCCCGACTCCCCGCTACACGGGGTAGGCGAGGCCGATGCGTGTGCTGACCGTCGCCGAGACATGTGGGCGCGGTTCGAACTTCTCGACCGCGCCAACGCGATCCGTCCGAGGTCGGCGCTGTGAAGGCGCCGACTTCGCCACGCAGGGAATGGGGTGCTTGTGGGTGAATTGGTAACCGGGCTGCACTGTCCGGGATGCGGGCAGCGCATCGGGGCGGCCGACAGATTCTGCGAGCAGTGTGGCCGCGAACTGGCCGTGCACCGGACCGCGCTGCCCGATCTCGCGATCGACCCGGCGGCCGCCTGTGATCAGTGCGGCCGAACGGATTTCGACGACCGCTACTGCGCGGGCTGCGGGGCACGGCACCGGCCGCCCGACCGCGCCGAGGCCGATCTGGGCGTGGTGCAGTTGATCACCGATCGCGGAATCGCGCACGCGCGCAACGAGGACGCGGTCGCGGCGGCGGTCCTCGACGACGCCTCCGGACCCACGATCGTGATCGCGGTGTGCGACGGCGTATCGACCTCCGACGACCCGCAGGTGGCATCAGGCACGGCCGCCCGCACGGGGGTCGATGCCTGCCTGGCCGCGCTCGCCGCGGACCGCACCGCGGCCGAGGCCGTGATCGACGGTCTGGAGGCCGCTTTCGAGGCGGTACGCGGGGTGTCGATCGCCGACGGTCACTCGCCCTCGTGCACCTACGTCGCGGCGGTGCTACAGGCCTGCGGCGGCGGGGAATTCGAGATCACTGTGACGAGTGTCGGTGACAGCCGGGCATATTGGCTGCGCGGCGACGGCCCCGGCGACAGCGTGGCCTCGCGACGGCTGACCGCCGACGACTCCTACGCGCAATTGCTCGTCGACGCGGGCGGCATGGACGAGCAGACCGCGATGCGGGATCCCCGGGCACACGCCCTGATGCGCTGGCTCGGCGCCGATTCCGAGCTCGTTCCCGCCGAGACGGCCGTGCACTCGCTGCGTGTGCGCGGGCCGGGTGCGCTGCTGCTGTGCAGCGATGGACTGTGGAACTACCTGCCCGATCCCGCCGGGCTGGCCGCCGTCGCGACCGCGTCGGCGCCGCTGCGGTCCGCGCGCGACCTGGTCGAGGTCGCGCTGCACGGCGGGGGCAGCGACAACATCACGGTGGCCCTCGCGGCGATACCCGCGGGAGGTGCGCGGTGAGTCCGGCAGTGGACGGTCCGATGGCCGGCGGGGGCAGCGAACCTGCCTGAGCCGCCCGCCGGATGCATACCCCGCCCGCCCTCCGGCTTTGTTCGGCCGAATGAAATCCGCGACGTTCATTCATGGAGCTGGACAACAGGCGTGTTATCGCTCACATTTACACTGCCCCGAACCGGTAGTACAAGGAGCAACCACATGCCAGCTAGTTCAGCGATGCGGGAGATCTTCCGCCGCAAACCCATCGAGCTGATCGACGACGAGCCCTCCGGCGGCCTGCAGCGGGCCCTCGGCCTGTGGCAGCTGACCGCCATCGGTGTCGGCGGCATCATCGGCGCGGGCATCTTCTCCCTCGCCGGTGCGGTCGCCAACGAGAAGGCCGGCCCCGCCGTCCTGATCTCGTTCCTCATCGCCGGTATCGCCAGTGCCGCGGCGGCGCTGTCCTATGCCGAGTTCGCGGGCCTGATCCCGAAGGCCGGATCCGCCTACACCTACGGTTTCGCGGTGCTCGGCGAACCGGTCGGCTGGTTCATCGGCTGGGATCTGCTACTCGAGTACACCGCCATCGTCGCGGTCGTGGCCATCGGCATCTCGGGGTACATCTCGTTCCTGCTGGAGCAGTTGGACGTCACGCTGCCGGTGTGGATGCTCGGCGCGCCGGGCACCGGCGCCGGGCACAAGGTGGACCTGTTCGCGGCGCTGCTGTGCCTGCTGATCGCGTTCCTGCTCACCCGAGGCATCAAGGCGGCGGCGCGGTTCGAGACCGTCGTGGTCGGCATCAAGGTCGTGGTGGTGCTGATCGTGATCGTGGCGGGCGCGTTCTACATCAAGAACGGCAACTACAGCCCGTACTTCCCGTTCGGTTTCGGCGGGGCGGTGACCGGCGCGTCGACGGTGTTCTTCGCGGTCTTCGGCTACGACGCCATGTCGACGGCGGCCGAGGAGTCGGTGGACGCCAAACGCCATCTGCCCAAGGCGATCCTGATCTCCCTGGCGATCTCGATGGTGCTCTACGTGCTGGTGTGCCTGGTGCTGACCGGCATGCAGAAGTACACGGAGATCAATCCGAAGAGCGGACTGTCGTCGGCGTTCGAGTCGGTCGGGCTGCCCGGCCTGGGCAGCCTGATCGCGGCCGGTGCGATCGTCGGCATCATGACGGTGCTGTTCACTTTCATGCTCGGCGTCACCCGCATCTGGTTCTCGATGAGCCGGGACGGCCTGCTGCCCCAGTGGTTCGCCAAGACCCACCCGACCCGCCACGTGCCGACCCGCATCACCTGGATCGCGGGCATCATCTCCGCGCTGATCGCCGGGTTTCTGCCGATCGCGGAGGCGGCCGAGCTGACCAATATCGGCATTCTGCTGGCGTTCGTGGTGGTGTGCGCGGCGGTGATCGTGCTGCGCTACCGGCAGCCCGACCTGCCCCGCACCTTCCGCACCCCGCTCATGCCGATCGTGCCGCTGGTCGGCATCGGCTTCTCGATCTGGTTGATCACCTACCTGAAGCCGGAGACCTGGGCCCGCTTCGCGGTGTGGTTCGCCCTCGGCCTGGTCATCTACCTCGGCTACAGCCGCCGCCACTCCCTGCTGGCGCGGGGAGGCGAGCCGACGGATTCGCCAACGGTCTCCTGAACTGGAGGCCCCGTTGTCCCCGGCGACCCCCTGAGTTGGAGGTACTCGTTGGCTTCGGTGAGCAGCCGCACCGGCAGCAGGTCCGAAATGAGGGGGACCTGCTGCCGGTGCGGACTTCGGCTATCGCCGGTAGCTGATCGCGAGGGCACAGATCAGCAGACCGGCGCCGCACCACCCCAGGCCACCGAGCCGATCGCCGAGCAGCAGTGCCGACAGGAGCGCCGCGGTCAGCGGTTCCAACAGCGCCGCCAGCGCCGCGAAAACCGGTGCGGCGGTGCGCAACCCGCGGAAGTACGCGGTGTAGGCGATGGCCGTCGGGGCGCTGCCGAGGTAGGCCGCGGTGAGCAGCACGCTCGGGCGCATCGGCAGCGCCATGCCGAACCCCAGTGCCGCCGGAGTGAGCAGCAGGCCGCCGGTGAGCATGCCGAATGCCGTGGTGCGCAAGGGGTCCAGGCCGGGCACGGGCGTGGTGGTGATCAGCGTCAGGGTCGCGAATCCGGCCGCGGCGAGCAGGGCGAAGGCGATACCCGCCCCCAGACGCCAGCCGCCCGCACCGGCGCCCGGCGACCAGGTGAGCAGCACCAGCCCGGTCACCGCGACGCCGATGGACAGCAGGGTGATCGCGGCGGGCCGCCGCCGATCGCGCACCGCCGCGCCGAGCGCCACGAACACGGGCAGCATCCCGATGGTCACCATGGTCGCGATGCTGACCGAGAGATAGTGCACGGCAACGAAATAACTGCCCTGGAAGCAGCCGAGCAGCCCGCCGGTCAGCAGGACCCGGCCGGTGGCGGCTCGGGTGCGCGGCAGCGCGCGCAGGCCGCCGGAGACGGCGAGCAGCGCGACGGCCAGCCCGCCGCCCAGCAGCAGCCGGTAGGCCGCCACGGACAGCGGATGCAGCCGCGCCTGGTCGGCTAGCAGGGATCCGGCGAGACCGCCGGTGCCCCAGAGGATTCCGGCGGCGATCAAGGCCGCCGCGGATCGGTCGCGCGCGGGCGCGACGGTGTCCACAGACATGGTGATGGTGCTCCTGCGTCGAAGGAAGGGATGACGACGACGCGGGGCAGTTGCTGTCGGTACCGCTATCGGGCGCGCGCTGGTACTGCGATCAGCGACTACGGTGATCCGATGCTTCGGTGATCCGACCATCCGGTGCTATGGAACGGCCGCGCGGCAGACAACCGCCCGGCTCGTGAACCACCCCGCTCAGGCGGCGGGGGGCGGAGTGGACTTGAAGATTCGATGCACGGTGCCACTGTAGCGAGGCAACCGCCTAGAGCAACAATGGACAACTTCCTTGACTACCTTCAACGCCCTGCTCTAGCACGTCCGGAATGACAGCGGGAGCAGTCGGTGTAGGCGTCGAGAGGTGCGCGTTGTGGCTCGGTCCCGAAGGGGCGTGTCCAATTGGACACACACCGGGAGAGGCAGTGCATGAATCTGCGGCTTCGAATGACATCCGTGTAAGACTGGTCGGTGCACAGTGCTGCTCTCCTCACCAAAGGAGGAACGTTCGTGACGAATTCTGCCGCATCACTGGACCTGCCGAAGCCCTTGGTGGTGACACTGGGCGTCAACGTCTCCACCGAATATCGCGCCCAGCGCGGGCAGGGGGAGGACGCCGGATACGAGGTCTTCGAATCCTATGTGAGTGCGTGGAAGTGGTACCGCGAGGCCGCCGATGGGGAAGTCGGCGAGGGCGCGGAGAATCCACCGCACGATCTGGGTGGATATCGGCACGTGGGCGACGAATCGGTCGGCCCCTCCCGCGTCGCGCTGGAGGTGCCCGCCTGATGGCTCCGCAACGCAGGAAATCCATGATCGGCGGCAAGTCCGTCGGCAATGCGGCCGTCGCCGTCGATCCGCTGGCCGACACCGCCGAGCACACTCCGCCCCTCTCGCCGCTGCGCGACGCCGAATGGCGGCGGTCGGAACGGAACCTGACCGTGGTCCCGGCCGGTGCGGGCCCGGCGGAGAACGTGCTGACCATGCCGCTGCCCGCCGCCGGTGACGGGCCGCTCAGCGACGGCGAGCAGGCCCAGCTGTCGGCCTGTGAGAGTTCGATCGGCACGCTGCGCCTGGCGTTCTGGGCGGCCGGTCGCGCGCTGCAGATCGTGCGCGACGGGCGGCTGTACCGCAGCGATTACGCCACCTTCGACGACTATGTCGAGCAGCGGTGGGATATGCAGCGCTCCTACGCCCACAAGCTGATTCGGGCGTGGCCGCTGGCCGCCAAGCTGCATCCGATGGCGCCGGGCATCAACGAGGGCCAGATCCGGGAGCTGTTGCCGGTGGCGGCATCGCACGGCGAACAGGCCGCGGTCACCGTCTACGCCACGCTCGCGGCCGCGGAGGTGAAAATCACCGCGGGCAAGCTGCGCGAGGCCGTGGCCGTGCTGCCCGAGCGTTTCGATTCCGATCAGGCGGTGCGGCGGCTGCAGGCATGGGTGCGCGGTGAGGTGTCCGAGGATCGGCCCGCATCCCCGGTAGATCTGTTCAGCACCGTCGAATCCCGGCTGGCCGCCCTGACGCGCCGGGTGGTCGAGGGCTCCATCGGTGATCCCGCCGCGGCCCGGGAATTCGCCGCGAAATTGCGCACGGTGGCGGCGGAGATCGAGGAGCAGATCACCGTCTGAGTTCGAATATAAATGCCCCGCATCGGAAAACAATCCGATGCGGGGCATTTCTTCGAGATCTGTTGGTTACCGATTGTTTATCGGCTTGTTATCACTTTATCCATCTTATTTCCTTGCATTCGTATTGCGGCGGGCGAATCATGGCACCTCGGATCCGCTTGGTAAGTGCACGGTGAAGTTTTTCGAACTTGTTCGAGGGCCACTCGGCTCTCGATGAGAGGATCGGAGGACCGCATCATGACTGGAACCGACGAAGTCCGATATATCCGCTATCTGCGGCGGATGCTGTGGTGGGTGCTGGCGGTCGTGCTCGGTGCGCTGGGCGCCCTACTGTTGACCACGGGACAGGCACCGGCGGAGCCGGTGTCCGTTCCGGGAATCGGATCGATCGAGGTACAGACACCAGCGGAAATTCCGGGAACAATGATTTCGACTCGCGACGAGGGTGAATCGGCGGGCATTCCCGATAATGTGGCCGATCCGAATTCTGTGGCTACCGGAATGGTGAACGGCCTACAGTCGGCCCTCCCGGGAGTCGATATTCGTTCGATGCTCCCCGCCCCGGGAATGAACGATCCCGGAGCGCCCGCGGCCCCGGCCGCCAGGTCCGAAAAGAGCCGCGGCGAACTCGCGGTCGAGGCCGCCGAATCGAAGCTCGGCGCCGCCTACGGATACGGCTCGGCGGGCCCGGACGCCTTCGACTGCTCGGGCCTGGTGCAGTGGTCCTACGGCCAGGCTGGTGTCGACGTGCCCCGCACCAGCCAAGGGCAGCTCTCTACCGGCGCCCCGGTCGGATTGGACGAACTCGAGCGCGGCGATCTGGTCTCGTTCTACGGTGGCGGCCACTCCGCTCTGTACGCGGGCGACGGCAAGGTGATCCACGCGAGCACCGACAGCACCGGCGTGGTGATGTCGGACCTGTCGGAGATGCCCGCCAGCGGCGCCCGCCGCTTCTGACCGCGCTACCGCCGCCCGCGGAAGGTCCGGCGCAGATCGTCGACCCACTCGCCGGGCAGCTCCCACGGAATGAAGTGGCCGCCGCGATCGTGGGCCGTGGGATTGACCAGGTTGTACCAGGCGGCTCGGTCACTTGCCAGGAAGTGCTCGACCCGGCGATCGGTCGTGACACCCGGCGGATTCTCGTGGCCGACGAAGGTGATTCCGGTGGGCGCCTCGATCACGGGCCACCGATCGTGCGACGGAGCCCACGGATAGCGGTTGTTGTTGGCGTAGGTGCGGATCGAGGTCCCGATCGAATTCGTCACCCAGAAAATCGTTGCGTGCGTGAGTAGTTCGTCGGCGCCGAAGACGCTCTCGAGGTCGCCGCCGTTGTCGCTCCAGGACTTCCAGCGCCGCAGGATCCACGCGAGCATTCCGGCGGGCGAGTCCGACAGCCCGACGGCCAGCGTGCTGGAGTCGAGCATGTGCGCGGCGAGATGGACGGCGAAGCGGCGGTCGAACTCGAGGATCCGCTCGTGCACCTCCGGCGCCAGACCCTCCGGAATCGGTTGCCCGCCACTGTAATCCCACGCCCGGTCGCCGTTGAACAGGCTCAGCTTCAGGCCCGAGCCGATATGGATGCCGTACAGCTCCTCGGCGTACTTGTGCCCGAGCTGCCCGGTGACCAGCGCACCGACATCGCACCCCGCGGCGGCGTACTTCGCGTGGCCGAGCGTCCGCGTCATCAGCAGGTGCCACAGGTCGGCCACCTTCCAGAAGTTCATGTCAGGGCGGCCCGGCAGGGGAGTGGAGAATCCGAACCCGGGAAACGACGGGACGATCACGTCGAACGCGTCGGCCGGATCGCCGCCGAACGCTCCGGGATCGGCCAGCGGGTCGACCACCTTGGACCAGTGCCAGAACGTCCACGGCCAGCCGTGCGTGAGGATCAGCGGTGTCGGATTCGCCCCGGCGCCCGGGCGGCGCATGAAATGAATGGGCACGCCGTCGATCTCGACCCGATAGTGCGGGTAGGCGTTGATGCGCGCCTCGGCGGCCCGCCAGTCGTACTCCGTGCGCCAGTAGTCGACCAGGCCCTGCAGATAGGCGCGGTTCACGCCGTAGTACCAGTCCTCGTTGCCGGCGTCCTCGGGCCAGCGGGTCAGCGCCAGGCGCTGCCGCAGGTCGTCGAGCACCTCGTCGGTAACGTGAATCGGTGTGGGCCGCAACGGAAAAGATCCCGGCTCGGAGACGTGGGTGGCGCTCGTGTGTCGGCTCATCGTGGCTCCCGCTGTGATTCGAGGGTTCGACACGGAGTATACATAAGTAATTTATATAAGTATCGGATATATTTCGAGCATGGACGACACCTCCGACGACCTGGATGTCGACGTGTTCGCGACGGCGCTCGAGAACTTCAACCGCTTCTATATCCGGCTGCCCACCGCGGAACGGCTGTCGTTCACGACGCTGTCGGTGCTGGATACCCTCGCCTCCGCTGGGCCGATGCGCCTGTCGGACCTGGTGAAGACCGAGCAGATCAGCCAGCCCGGACTGACCCAGCTCATCGGGCGGCTGGAGCGCGAGGGCTTGGTGGATCGCCGCCCGGACCCCACCGATCGGCGCGCCGCGCTGGTGGACATCACCGCCGCGGGGCGGCGAATCGGTGCGGCGCGCCGTGCCGACCGAGTCGAACACCTGCGGCCGCTGTTCGCCGACCTGTCGGACGAGGAACGCCGCGCGCTGTCGTCCGCGTTACCCGTCCTGCACCGGCTCGCCGAACTCGGGCGGGATTCGCGCCGAGGGACGTGAGTACGCCTGTGCGAGAGGGGATTCCGGCCAAGAGCACGCCGGAAAGAATGGGCCGGACGTGCGCGCGGAAATAATGGGCTGGACGTGCGCGTGGAAAAAAATGGCTGAGCGTGCGCGCGGAAATAGTGGGCGGGGCGTGCGCGCGGAAATAATGAGCTGGGCGTGCGCGCGGAGTGACGAGGGTGTGCTCAGGTGGTGTGGAGGAAGAGCACGTCGTAGGCGCGGCCCGCGTCCTCGGGGAAGACGAGGATGCGCCTGCGGTGGCGGCCCCGGCCGGTCCCGGCCTGGGTGGACCGAATGCCGTGCTCGCGCAGCAACTGCCGCACGTCGGCGGCGGTGACCTCGTCGAAGACCGTTGCCACGGTCACCAGCAGGCCGTAGTCGTCGTCCGGCTGCCTGCGGCGCCACACTTTGCCCATCGGGAGTGACCTTCGTTGTCGCTGTCCATCACGCGTCCACAGTGATTTCAGCACAGCCCTCCGCCCACCCTCACACCGGGCGGGGCTGAGGGCTATGCGGCACTGGGCATTTCGGTCACGCTACCGCGGCGAGCCGCCCGGATGGTGGTCGGCGGCGCGGCTGGCGGCCCGCAAGCTGACCGCCGTGGGAACCGGCTGCTGCGGGGCCGGAGCCGGCCTCGGCGCCTCGGAGTACGGGTCCAGGCGCGGCCAACTGCGGCCGCTGTCGACCAGCGCTTCCTCGTCGGCGTCGGAGTCGCGCCGGGACGGGGCGTCGACCTCGGCGAGGCCGACCAGCACGATCAACATCATGGTGATCAGCGTGACGGTCATGATCAGCGGCGTGAGCAGCTGCACCGGTTCGACGCCCTTGGTCACCGCGCCGTGGTTGCCGTGCTGGGCACTCATGGCCGCCATGCCGGTGTAGTGCATGCCGCACACCGCCAGGCCCATGATCACCGCCGCGCCGAGCGTCGCCCCGAAGCCGTGCACGTGCAGCATGAACCACAGCGCCGCGGTCGCCGCCACCACCGCGATCACGACGGACAGCGCGACCAGCGTGATGTCGTACTCGACGTGCGCCCCCACGTGCATGGCCGACATGCCCAGGTAGTGCATGGCCGTCACCCCGACGCCGGTGATGGCGCCGCCGATCGGCAGGGCCAGGATCTCGCGCCGCACCCGCACCACGATGGACAGCCCGATCCACACCACCACGATCGCGATGGCCGCGCTGAGCAGCGTGAGCGGCACGTCGTAGCGCAGCGTCATCCCCTGGATGGAGAACCCGAGCATGGCGGTGAAGTGCATGACCCAGATGCCGCAACCACCCAGCGCCACCGCCGCGGCGACCAGCCAGCCGCCGGGCCAGCGAGACGAGCGGGCATGGACGGCGCAGCGGAGGCCGAGCACGGAGCCGATGAAAGACATGAGATAGGCCAGGATGGGTGTCAACAGGCCGTGGTTGAAATGGTCGAGCTCCAGCACTGCGTTCTCCAAGTGGGGCAAAAGCGGTAATCAATCCGTTACCGGACGATAGTTCAAGTGGGTGGATCTTGGGGATTGCATTGTGCAAGCTTCGCAACGCCGGGGCATCGGCTCAAGCGAGCAGGTGGGTCGGGGTGACCTGGGGACGCACCTTGTGCACGAAGTTTCGCCGCAGTCGATGGTACGGCTCGTGCTCGCCGTAGAAGTTCTGGCGCATTTGCGCCAGTTCGTAATCCCGGTAGGCAGCCAGCGGCTTGGCGGCCTCGTCCGCGGCGCGGCGCCGCTTCTTCGTGACCAGCCGGTCCGCCAACTCCGGCGCCGCGGCCAGGTTCTCGGCCTCGCCGCGCACCCGGTTCCAGAACTCGGCCGGTCCGCCGGAGACGACCCGGTCGACCAGGCCCAGCCGACCGGCCGCGCGGGCCCCGACCGGCATAGTCTCGCGGGTCAGGCGGTCCGCCTGTTCGGCGCCGACCCGGCGCGGCAGCGTGTAGGTCCAGTACTCCGATCCGTGCAGGCCCATCAGTCGGTAGTGCGGATTCAGCACCGCCGACTCCCGGCACCAGACCTCGTCGGCCGCCAGCGCGAGCATCACGCCACCGGCGGCGGCGTTCCCGGCCACCGCGGCGATCACCAGCTTGTCTGTGGTGGTCAGGATGGCCTCGACCAGGTCGTTCATCGCATTGATGTTGTGCCAGGACTCCGCGGCCGGATCGTCGGCCGCCTCGATCACGTTCAGGTGGATGCCGTTGGAGAAGAAGTCGCGGTCCGGGCCGAGTACCAGCACGTCCACCGGACGCTCGCACGCCTGCCGGTAGGCGGCCAGCAGGCGGCGGCACTGGCCGGTGCTCATCGCCCCGCCCGCGAACGCGAATTCCAGGTAGCCGACCTCGCCGTGCTCGCGGTAGCGCAGTTCCGACCACGTGTCGCGGGAGGCCGCCTCGAACGGCGTGACCCCGACCTCCGGCACCCCGGCGAGCAGGTCGGGCCCGAGCGCGTCGGTGGCGGGACGCTTGAACGTCACGGGGCCACCGGGGGTGCGGCGCGGTCGCAACTGCGGCAGCCACACCGCGCCGTCGACGGTGGCCCGGCAGATCGCGCCGTCGCGGGTGGCGACGATCGTGCCCGGGTAGCCGCGCAGCCGGTCCTCGTTGTGCCCGCCGTGGACAAAGAACTCCCGCCCGAACAGCTCGTCCAGCACGCCGGGCTGGGAGTCGGCGGCGCGGAGCTTGCGCAGCACGGTGGCGGTGTCGTCGGCCGACCAGTCGATGCGGCGATGGCGCTGGTGGTGGTACGGGCGCAGCCGCCCGCGCACGTCGGGTCGGTCGTAGTCGAGCGGCTCGGGCGTAAACCGGCCGTCGGCGAAGCGCTCGACCGCCAGCAGCACCGCGCGCACCGCCGCGTCGGATACCTCGTTGCGGTAGAGCTGGCTCTTGCCGTGCGGCCCTACCGCGAAGGGTTCGCTGGCCCAGATCGGGCCCGCGTCCATCTCGGCGACCGCCTGCAGCACCGTGACGCCCCACTCCGCCGCGCCCTCGCTGAGGGCCCAGTCCAGCGAGGACGGGCCGCGATCGCCCATCGGCCCGGGATGCACGATCAGCACGGTGTGCGCGGACCAGATGTCCTCCGGAATCGCGGTGGTGAGCATCGGGGCGAGGATCAGGTCCGGTCCGAACTGGGCCACCCGCGCGCGCAGCAGATCGTCACCCAGCGCCAACTCGACACCGACCCGGTGTCCGCGGTCCCGCAACTCGGTGTGCACCCGCTGCGTGAGGCTGTTGAATGCGCTGGCGACCAGCAGGATGCGCACGGTGTTTCCTCCATCAGGCAGTACTGCTAGGCGAACCGGGCGACCGGTTCAGGGCAAAAACGTCCCCACCGAAACTAGCGGTGCGCCAATGGCGATGCATCTCGAGCACACGCGGAGCAATCGGAGTGCGTTTCGCGCGCCGTGGCCCGGGTACCTCGGCAACGTCCGCCGCGGCGTGCGAGCAGGGCGCGGATCCCGCGACAAGCAGGAGGAACGATGTCGGACAACAACTCTCGGCACGGAGACGCCGTCCTGCCGTCCGAAGTCGGACCCCGGCCCTCGGGTCTTCGACAGGTTCGCCACGGTGGTTGCCGGCCGGGTGTCGCAGGCATGGTTCTTCACGGTCTGCGCCCTCATCGTGGTGCTGTGGGCGCCGACGATCTGGCTGACCGATCTCGACACCTGGCAGCTGATCATCAACACCGTCACCACCGTGATCACGTTCCTGCTGGTGGCCTTGCTGCAGAACACCCAGCGTCGGTCCGACGCCGCGGTGCAGCAGAAGCTCAACGCGCTGGCGGACGGCCTGGCCGATCTGATGGAGGCCGCCGCGGCCGATAATCCGCGGCTGGTACAGGACCGGCGGGAGCTGCTGGAAGCCGTGGGGCTGGAGCAGCGGGAAGGTGCCGGATAGTCCGGCTCGATCAGCGGAAATCGGTCCTGCCGGAATCCCGTCTCGGGTCCCGATGGTTGGCGGGGGAATGAGTATCGGAATCGCGCTGTCGCCCGCCCCGCTCGATGCCTCCGACAACGCCGTGGACGCGGCCGTCGCGGTCGGGCGGGAGATCGCCACGGCCGGACTGAGTTCGCTGTGGTTCGGCCAGCTGTTCTCGCACGACACCGTGACGCTGTCCGCGGTGGTGGGGCACGAGGTTCCCGGACTCGAGGTGGGGACGTCCGCGGTGCCGATCTCGGCGCGGCACCCGCTGCTGATCGCGAGCGCGGCGCAGACCGCCCAGGCGGCGGCGCGGGGGCGGTTCACGCTCGGCCTCGGCCTGGGCGCGGCGCAGTTCACCGAGCCGGTGTTCGGTGTCGGTTTCGACCGCCCGATCGCCCGGCTGCGTGAGTTCCTGACCGTGTTGAACGACGTATTCACCACGGGCACAACCGAATTCCGAGGCGAAACGGTGACGGCGGCGACCCCGATGCCCGCGACCGTGGCGGGCGCCGAGCCGCCACCGCCGGTGCTGGTCGCCGCGATGGGTCCGCAGGCGCTGCGCGCCACCGGGGAATTGGCCGACGGCACCCTGCCGTTCCTCGTAGGTCCGCGGGCGCTGGGCGAGCACGTCGTGACGCCGATCGTCCGGGCCGCCGAACGGGCGGGCCGGGCCCGGCCGCGCATTGTCGCCCTGGTGCCCGGTGTCGTCACCGCCGACGTGGATCGGGCACGCGAGGCGGCCGCCCGGGAGACCGCGTTCTACGACGACATCCCCTCCTATGCCCGCATGAGCGAACTGTCCGGGGTGTCCCGGGCCGCCGAGCTGGTGGTGATCGGCGACGAGGAATCGGTCGCGGCCCGCATCAAGGAATATTTCGCCGCCGGTGCGACGGATGTGGTGTTCTCCCAGACCGATCTGACCACTCCGGAGGATCAGCGCCGGACCTGGCGGCTGCTCGGCGAGCTGAACCGCGCTCGCTGACCCGCCGGGGCGGTGCCCGATCAGATCAGGTTGTCCTCGTAGCAGGAAGCGGGCGTGCGCCAGGTCGGCTCGGGGCGGGCGGCTCCGGAATCGAAGCGCCACTGCGAGATCGGCGCGGCGGCCTTCCAGAACGGCCTGCCGTCGCGCGCCCGGACGACCTGGAACACGTCCTCGGTGCCGGGGATCAGCTGACTGCCGACGCAGTAGTCGTTGTAGCTGGTGCCGGGCTGCCGGGCGCCCGGGCTGAATCGCCCGGCGGGATCCGTGCGCGAACCGGGCGACGTCACGGTGTCGGGCCGGTCGGTAGGCGAACCGCCGAACCAGTAGGCGCCGAGATCGTCTGTGCCGCAGACATAGTCGCTGCCACCCGCGACGACGGTCGATCCCGTGGCGTGGGCGTTGCCGTCCCAGAGGCAGGCCGCGGCAGGCCGGGCCCCCGAGGTCCTGACGTCCGCCCCGGCGACTCCGGCCCCGAGGCCCAGGCCCGCCGTCGCCAGCGCGGCGACCGCGGAGAGAGTGAGGATCGTGCGAGGAACTCGTGCCATGGGACTCGCCTCTTTCTGCTCGCCATTGAGCATCTACTATCTACGTACGTAAATAGTAGATGAACGGCCTGGCTGCTCGCCATGTCGCGAACGTCACCGAGACGCCCTGGGGGCCGACCCCAGCGCGATCGTCCCGGCATCGGGCGCGACGAACCGCAGCAGGCGCTCGGCCTCGGCCCGCACCGCGGCCTCGTCGTCGGCGGACAGCGGGTGCCACGGCGTGATGCGCAGCGTCGACCCGTCCAAATCCCAACGGCCGTGGACGAATCCGTCGACCAGGTACATCGGCACACCGGCCGAGGCCTCCCTGTTGATCCGGGCGCGGTCCTCGTCGCTGATGATCCGCCGGCGATCCCTGTGGCCGAGCAGCGCGTTGTCGAAGGCGGGCAGGAACCGCACCGGCACCGGCAGCTCGGGGTCGGCCAGGGGTGCGTCCGGGAGATCGAACAGCTCCCGGCCCGCATCGTCGCGGACCGTCCGCAGCCGCGGCCGCAGGCGCCGCACCACCTCGGCCAGGCGGGTGGCTCCCGCCCAGGCCTGCATGTCGGCGACGCTGGCCGGGCCGAAGGCGGCCAGGTAGCGCAGCACCATCGTCTCCGGCTGCGGCAGCGATGCCATCGGTTCGCCGATCCACTCCTCGGCCAGGGCGACCGAGACGTAGCGCGTGCGCCACCTGCCCCAATCGCCCGAATCGCCCACGTGCACAAGCGGAATCAGCACGCCGACGGATTGCGCGAGGCGTCCCGGGCGCCGCCGCGGAAACCGCTCGGCCAGCAAGCGGCCCAGTTCGCGCCGGGTCGGGGTGGTTCCGGTCAGCAGTTCCCGGCCGGTGGCGGCCAGTTCGTCGAGATCCATCCCCGCGATCTCGTCGGAGAAGTAGGGCATCCGCAGCATCGCTTCGACGTACGGCTGCATCGTCGGGTGCAGCCAGCGGAAGTCCGTGGCGGTGGACAGGTGCACGGTCCGGCGAATCATGGTGGAGCGCACCACCTTCCGGTCCCGCAGCAGAGATTCGAGGTCTTCGTGCCGGAATCCGGTCAGCCGCGCCCACAGGCCCACGTACGGCCAGTTCGGCTCCTGCCCCTGCACGGCCACCAGGTGCCGGACCAGATCGACCGCGGGCATCGAGACCCGTTCGGTCAGGAATTGCCGCAGCAGCAGGGTCCGGTTCAAGGCACGCAGCGAGAGTTCGGTCATGAACCCATGCTGACCACCATATCGGACAGTTCCGGTCCTACCTCGCGATATGCGACGAATTCCGGTGCGATGGGTGATCATGGAGGGTATGCCGAGTGATCTCGCGGAGTTCGTGCGCGGCCTGCCCAAGGCGGAGCTGCACCTGCACCTGGAGGGCACGCTGGAACCGGAGCTGAAGTTCCGGCTGGCCCGCCGCAACGGCATCGAGCTGCCGGAGCGCACGGTCGAGGAGGTGAAACAGACCTACGACTTCCACGACCTCACCTCGTTCCTCCAGGTCTACTACCCGGCCATGCGGGTGCTGCGGCAGGCGCCGGACTTTCACGATCTGGCCTACGAATACCTGTGCCGGGCCCACGCCCAGGGCGTGCGCCACGTGGAGATGTTCTTCGACCCGCAGGCCCACACCGGCCGCGGCGTGCCCTTCGGCACCGTGATCGGCGGGTACCGCTCGGCGATCGTGCGTGCCCGGCGAGAGTTCGGGATCTCCGCCGAACTCGTCCTCTGCTTCCTGCGCGACTATTCGGCCGAGTACGCGATGGCGACGCTGCTGGAGGCGCTGCCCTACCGCGACTGGATCCTCGGCGTCGGCCTCGATTCCGACGAGCGCGGGAATCCGCCGAGCAAGTTCGCGGCCGTCTTCGACCGGGCCCGTCGCGAGGGCTTCCTGCTGACCATGCACTGCGATATCGACCAGCAGAACTCGGTCGAGCACATCCGGCAGGCGCTGGAGGACATCGGCGTCGACCGCCTCGACCACGGCACCAATATCGTCGAGGACGATCGGCTGGTCGAACTGGCCGAGTCCCGGGGCGTCGCCTTCACCTGCTGCCCGGTCTCCAATTCCTTCGTCACCACGCAGATGAAGGCCGCCGAGATCACCGGCCTGCTGGAGCGCGGCCTGCTCGTCACCGTGAACAGCGACGATCCCGCCTACTTCGGCGCCTACGCCGCCGACAACTACCTGGCCCTGGCCGAGCACGCCGGGCTCTCCACCGACCGCTTGGCGGAACTGGCGCGAAACTCCTTCCGGGCCTCGTGGATTGCGCAGGCGCGGCGGGACGGATACCTCGCCGAGATCGACGCGTATGTCGCGCGGTACGGTCCCGCAGTCGGTTCGTCTGTGTGACGGCGGGCTACGGACGGCCCGGCGGGAGAATCCGGCGGACGAACGGTATCGAGTCGGCGAGGGACGGCCGCAGGGTGCCGCTGTGGTCGGCGGGGTAGGTGCGGAGGGTGACGGGCTGATCGTTCGCCCGTATCTGCGCCGCGACGGCGAGGGTTCCGGGTGCGGGAGACTGCGTGTCGAACCAGCCCTGCCCGATGAACACCGGCCGGTCGTAGCCGGTGACCGGGATCCCCATGTGCTCGCGCAACAGCCTGGGCGCATCGGGCAAGGCGGCCAACGGTTGTGCGAACATGTCCCCGAGAACGATCGGGGCCGCGGCGAATTCGTCGGCCAGCTCGGAATCGCACACCTGCTCGGAACGGTCCACCCAGTAACGGCCCGCGTCGGTCAGGTAGGCGTCGATATCCAACTGCGGGAAAGAAGTTCGCAGGCCGGACACCGAATACAGCGCGAGGGCCGTGGCATCCGCGGGGTGGCCTCCGGCGCGGGTGCGGTGATCGATACCAATTCCCCTGGGCCGCCGGATGTCTCGCCGGTGGCGGCCGGTGCGGTCGCCAGCGTTGCGAGCGCCGCGGTCAGCGCTGAGACGCAGAGCGCGGCGAGTGTTCGGGCGGGGATGAACGTCGGGGACACCCGAGAAGGGTAGCCGCGGCGCAGCCGCACGACGGCCCTCGAATGCCGTGACGGCGCCCGACCGGAAGGGCCGGGCGCCGCCACTGTCGGGGGTATCAGTTGTAGACGGCGCCGAAGGACGGAACCGAGATGGTGCCGAGTTGATATTGGAAACCATCGGGATTCGCATCGCTCACCGGCACCGACCAGCGGTGCCACAGCGTGCCGTAGACCGCTGCCACGACCGGGCCGGGGCCGGGATCCAGGACCGCGGTGCGGATGGTGGTATCCACGGGGACGTCGTTGTGCTCGATGAGCAGATTGGTTCCGCTGCGGAAGTTGGCGAGATTGATCCACACCACCTCGAGCTTCGCACCGGCCTGATTCGGCGCGATGGTGCCGGGGCCGCCGAAGAACCCGAACCGGAATCCGTCCAGGCCCAGCGCGATTCCCGAACCGTAGACGCCGGGGCCGCCGCCGCGGCCGATATCGGACTGCGCCGGAATCTGGAACGGCTGCGCGGGCAGGGCCACGTCGACGGCGCCCGGCGCCGACGCGATCAATCGGTCCACCGCCTGCTCGGCGGCCGGGTTACCGGCGGCCGCCGTCCGCAGGTGCTGTACGGCGCTCGTGAACTCGAGCGCCGGATCCGCGGCGGCGGGAGCACTCGCCAGACCGGCCACGACCAGCCCGGCGGCGGCCGTCACGGCCAAACGGTGGATGAAGCGGGATCTACGCATAATCGAATCTCCTCGGATTGTGCTGTACCGCATGAATATCGGCATGCCACACCCGGCATACCCGATTCACGCATACAAGCACTTCTCGATCCCCGAAGATCGGTGACCCGCCGGAAACCGGCCGGATTTCGGCGGGTCACCGACCAATGGTGCACAGCTGTGCACCGTTATCCGTGCCGTACTCGGCGGCGCCGATCCGACCGTGCGCGCAGGGCGCCCAGGGCCAGCGCCACGATCTCCCGATTCAGGTCGTGCAACTCCCCTTCGACATCCGCCGCCGCCCGGCACGCCGAGCGGTTCGCCCGCCGGAGGCGAATCGCCGTGGCCGCCTTCACCTCACGGGCGAATTCCGAGGCCCAGCCCGCCTCCTCGGTCATCGCCCGCGAGCAGCGACGCGCCAGATCCGACCAGACCTCGGTCCCCTGTCGACTCATCTTCACGCTCCAGTCGATCTCTAATAGTGCACGACTGTTCACTGACTGTGGAGAGCGTATCCGTACTTCCGGCCACAGGCAATGGTCGGCGGACGGGGCATCGGCGGGGCGATGATTGCGCAGCGGTCGAGCGGGTAGCCGAAGATCGTGGCCGCCGCAGGGAAGGAGGGGCTATGCCGTCATGGCGTGCGAGGGCGGTGATCGCGCGGATGCGGTGGCAGCGGAACAAGCGGTTCTACGCCGAGCCCGCCGTCATGCGTAAGCGATTACCGGAACATCAAGCGCCCGAACGCTCCCGTCCGCCCCGGCGCGTGACCGACTCGTACCAGGTCAGCCGCCGGGTGATCGACGATCACGACGTCTACACCCTCACCCCCGCGGGCGGACCCGCGTCGCCGTGGCACATCTTCCACATGCACGGCGGCGGTTTCGTCGAGGCGCCCGAGGCGCACCACTGGCGCTTCGCGGCCAGAATGATCGACCGGCTCGGGTGCACCTACTCCATGCCCATGTATCCGCTGGCGCCCGAGTACGACCACCGGTCCACCATCCCCATGATCGAGAAGGCGTACGCCGAGGTCATGGCGGATGCCGCGGCTCGGAACCGGATCGTGTTCGGGGACTCGGCCGGTGGCACCCTCGCGCTCACCCTGGCCCGCCACCTGCGCGAGCGGGGTCAGCCGCAACCCGCGGCCCTCGCGCTGTTCTCCCCGTGGATCGATCTGGCCACCGACGACCCGCTCTCGCTGACCCTCGACGACCGCGACCCGGAGCTCGGCGTAGCGGGCCTGAAACAGGCGGGCCGGTGGTACGCGGGCGAGCGCGCGCTCGACGATCCGGAGGTCAGCCCGGCCTTCGCCGACCTCTCCGGGCTCGCCCCGGTCGTCGTCTTCATCGGCCACCGCGACATCCTGCTGCCGGACGCCCGCCGCATCAAGGAACTCGGTGATCTCGCGGGCGTGCCCGTCGATCTGCGCGAATATCCCGGCATGCCGCACAACTGGATCATGAAGAACATTCCCGAGGCCCGCCGGGCCGTCGACGAACTGCTGGACTTCCTGCACACCGTGGAGAAGGGAGCCGACCATGATCGTCAGAACCACCGCTGACATCACCGGAACCGACCGCCAGGTGGACACCGACACCTGGACCTCGAAGCGAATCATCCTCTCCGACGACCAGGTCGGATTCTCCTACCACGAGACAACGGTCGCGCCCGGCACCGAGACCCCGCTGCACTACCCGGATTACGTCGAGGCCGTCTGGCTGATCGAAGGCACCGGCACCCTGCTCGACCGCGACAACGATGTCACCTACCCCCTGGCTCCGGGCACCATGTATCTCCTGGACAAGCACGAACGCCACACCATCATCGCCGACACCCAACTACGCATGTACTGCGTGTTCTATCCCGCCGTACCGCCCGGAAGCGACTGAGCGGGTTCGATATCCGCACCGGCCGCTGTGGGCGTATCCCGGGCTACGTCACGCCGTTGCGTTCCGGCCCCGCGATCTCCTCCATCAGCATCCGGAGTGTCAGCGAGTGCTTCTCAGGCGGTAGGGCGTCGAGTGCGGCGCGGGCCAGCCTCACCCCTTGTTCACGGTCTCCGGCACGAACCAGCATGAGGCCGCGGTGCATCTCTAGATGGGTCGCGAATCGAGGCAATTCAGGCGGGAGGTCGTGACCGGCGTCGACCTGCGCCTGTACTGCGATCTTCTCGTCACCGATGCGCGCCGCTAGAAGGCTCAGGAAGACGTTCACGCGCCACCAGGGCACTGCGTAGTCCGATGTTTGTTCCTCGCTGTAGGACACGTCGAACTCGCGTCGCCCGGTGTCGATCAGCTGTCGCGCCGTCGTGACATCATCCTGGATCGCTGTCGCGTGCGCCTTTCCCCAGATCGCGTTCAAACGCCCGAGGCTGTGCCGGTCGCTGATGGCTAGAGCTTGATCGGCGAACCGGTGCGCCACAGGTAGCGAAGCGCCTTCGTAGCCGAGCGCTATAGCCGCTCGGCCCCGCACCCACACCCGTACGTTCGCGTCGTCGGATCGGTCGGCCGCCTCGGCGGCCATTCGGTACCAGGAAATCGCCTTGTTTCCATCGCTACCCGGATACGTCTTGGCGAACAGGGTCATCAGCCGTGCCGCTACGGCCCACATGCGTGGCGAGTCCAACTGCTGTTGCAGCACAACCAGATCAGCGGCGAGGCGTTGCTGTATCTGCGCCGCTCCTTGGCTCATGTAATCCGTGCCGTACTGGGCTAGTTTTCCCTCCCACGCCTCCACGCTGGGGCCGGTCGAATGCAGTCGCGTCGAAAACCCTTGCGACAGAAGATCGGACGCCACGACCGGCGCTACCGACGTAGCGGCAAGGTGCGATAAGAATTCGCGACGGTTCACATCCGCCTCCAACAGCTCCGGCGGGCAATCCAGCACCGTCGCAAGATGACTCGGCCAGAACCAAGACGGCTCGGTCTTGCCCGATTCCCAATGCCGCGAGATGTATTCGCGGGTCATGTTGCACCCCGACACCTTGGACAGCTCGCCGGCCAGCTTGCCCTGACTCCAACCCTTAGCAACACGCAACTGTCTGATCAGTGTTCCCGTGGTCACCGACATGCCACCAAGCCTGCCACCAACCACGCCCCCGCCGCGCTCATGTGCGCACGATGCCACCCCAATGCCACTAGCGCCGCCACGGGGCTCGATGGAGGGCGGAGTGCACTCCAGATGCCACTGTCATGCCACTCATGCCACGCCCTCCGAACCGGAACGCTGATGTGTATCGTCGACGTCGAAACCATCACACCCCGAATGAGTTTCGCCCGTTGGACGATGTTCCCCTGTCAGGTCGGACAGCCATGAACACCGCCACTGTCTGGTTGGTCCTCATCGCCGTCGTCGTGATCTTCGGCGGGGTGGTCAAAGTACTGCTACGCGACGACTTTGACGACGAGACCGACGATTTCGGCGAGGCGCCCACGAACACACGAGAGATCGTGACCTACACGCACACCGCGCCGGGCCGGCCCTTCACCGTGCCGCAGGCCCACCGCGCCATGCAACAGCACCGGACCTGCCGCCGGGAAGACTGCCCACGCAAACGCGCCGCCTACCAGGCCCTGGTGGATGCTCGCCACATCCGACCGGACTCCGGGCGCGCGTACTGACCCCACAAGAGGTAGGCGCCAAGGCTGTCGAAAAGGGTGGGCTCGATCCGCGAGCAGGTCAACTACCGCTGCCGGAGAAGTTCGCGGATGCGGTCCAATCGATTCAGCTGACCTTCTCCGACGACAGCGTTGCTCTTCTCCAATGGCCCGAGTTTGTTCGTCGCCGTTGGTATTCCGACCGAATACAACGACGCGTGTGCGTCTCCCGCCGAGAGGTTCGGATGAGGCGTACCCCCGATCGCGACGGCGGGATGAACGGCCCGATCATGGCCCATGAGGATCGCGGCGGCCCGGGAACGGGCCGTGGTGTGTTAGACGGTGGTGGTGTGGTGGATGATGATGTTGCCGTAGGCGTTTCGTGCGTGGACGTGCACGGTCTCGCCGCTATTCTGTGTGCGGGCGACGGGGCCCATTCGGTTTTGTACGGTGCCGTAGGTTGCGTTGGTTTCCAGCCGGGCCGCGCTGCTCGGGGCGATACCGACCTCGAGTTCGCCCATCATTGTTTCCAGGAGCAGGTTGCCGCGGGTGGCCTCGCCGATGCGGATGTCGCCCTTGGCGACCTTCGCGGTGACCGAGTCCAGTGGGCGTTCGAGGATGATGTCTCCGGCGGAGACCTCCAGGTCGCACTCGCCCAGTGCGCCCGTGCCCAGCAGTCTGCCGACAGCGGTGGTGGCTTTCAGCCGGGAGCCCGTGGGGACCTCGATGGTTACCTCGATCGTCGGATTGCCGCCGAACGGGGTGTGGGTCCGCCAGTCCTTCGTCGTTCGTACGGTCAGGGCGCCGTCGCGGAAATGCACGCGAGTCTGCTCGGCGGCGCGTACGTCGCCCTTCTTGGACGCGTCGGCCGGACGGACGTCGACGACGGTGTCGCCGCGGTCGGAGGCGATGACGGTGACGGTGCCGGACAGCACCTCGACGCTGAGGGCGATCGGCTCCGGGGTGGTGAACGTGGACATGGCTTGTGCTCCTTGCGATTCGGGTTGATTTGCTACCGGAACGGTTACGCCCAGGTGACCGGAAGTTCGTGGACGCCATAGATATTCATGTCTGTCCGGAGCTTCACCTCGTCGGCGGGCACAGCGAGCCGCAGCGTCGGGAACCGGCGCACCAGACCGGCGAATCCGGCGCGCATCTCGATGCGGGCCAACTGCTGTCCGAGGCACTGGTGGATGCCGTGGCCGAAGGAGACGAGGCCGCGCGCCCGACGATGGATGTCCAGGGCGTCGGGCTCGTGGAAGCGGCGCGGGTCGTGGTTGGCGGCCAGCAGCGAGACGACCACGGTCGAACCCTTGCCGATCGTCTCCCCGCCGAGTTCGATGTCCTCCGTCGCGTAACGGTAGAAGATGTCGGCGACCGAGAGATAGCGCAGGAGTTCCTCGACGGCCTCGGGGACCAGCTCCGCGTCGGCGCGCAGCTCGGCGAGCTGCTCGGGGTTCTCCAGGAGCGCGAAGGCGCCCAGTCCCAGCATGTTCGCGGTGGTCTCGTGACCCGCGAGTAGCAGCAGGAACGCGATGCCGGTCAGCTCCTCGACGCTCAGGTCCTCGTCGCGGGCCAGGTCGGACAGGATGTCCTCGCCGGGTTCGGCGCGCTTGCTCACGACCAGTCCGGCCAGGTAGGTGGTCATCGCGCCGTAGGCGCCCATCTTCTCCTCCAGCGACTGCTCCCGGACCAGGAACTTGGCGGAGTTGACCTGGAAGGTGGCCCGGTCCTCGTACGGGACGCCCAGCAGTTCGCAGATCACCAGCGACGGCACCGGCAGCGCGAACTCGGTGACCAGATCGACCGGCGGGGCCAGCCGCGCCATCTCGTCCAGCCGCCGCTCGGTGATCTCGACGATGTGCTCCTCGAGCTGCTTCATGCGCTTGACCGTGAAGGCGCCGATGAGCTTGCGCCGCAACCGGGTGTGGTCCGGCGGGTCCATGGCGACGAACAGGCCCGGGATCTGCGGGGACGGCTCGGTCTGCACGGGCATGTCCGGGTTGTCCTCCACCGAGTGGACGATCCCGATGTCCTGGCGGGAGCTGAACCGGGTATCGGCCATCAGCTTGCGGACCTCGTCGTAGCCGGTGACCAGCCAGCCCTCGTGGCCGTCGGGGAAGATCAGGGGACTGACCGGTCGGGCGTCGCGCAGGCGGCTGATCTCGGCTGGAGGATTGAAGGGACCCGCGGTGCGTTCGACGGGCAGGCCGTGGGGGACGGGAGCAGTCATCGGATTCTCCTGTTCGAATAGTGGGGATAAGGGGTCCGGCCCACCGGCCGGAATAGGGTTCTAGGCCTTCGAGACGAGGTTGATCGCGTCGGACGGGCATAGGAGGACGGCCTCGCGGACTGCCGCATCCCGGTCGGACGCGGGCGTGGAGTCCAGCAACAGCACCCGGCCGTCCTCGTCGCTCTGATCGAATACTTCGGGTGCGGTCATGACGCACATCCCGGAGCCGATGCAGCGCTCACGGTCCACTCGGATCTCCCTGTTCATGCGAGTACTGTCGCCAACCCCGCTGATACCGCCCTGATACGCACCTGACACCAGCGGACGGCGCTGCGGCAGAATGGGTCGGTGCAGATCGGAATGCTTGGACCGCTCGACATCCGAGCAGAGGACGGGGGAGCGATCGAGGTGCCGGGAGTCCGGCTGCGGGCGCTGCTGGTCGCGCTCGCGCTCGAACCCGGGCGCAGGGTCCCGAAAACGACCCTGGTCGACTGGATCTGGGGTGAGAAGCCGCCGTCCGATGCGGCGAATGCCCTGCAGGCCTTGGTATCCCGGCTGCGGCGGCTGCTGCCCGACGGTTCGCTCGACGGCCAGGCGGGCGGCTACCGGCTGACGGTGGCGCCCGGCGCCGTCGACGCCGTGCGGTTCGAACAGCTCCTCGAGCAGGCCCGCGGCGGGGGCGACGCGCACCGGGCCGCGCTGCTGCGCGAGGCGCTCGACCTCTGGCGCGGTACGCCCATGCAGGACGTCGGCGTGCAGGACAGCGAGGCCTTCGACGCGGTGATCACCCGCCTCGAGGGCCTGCGCGCGGCCGCGACGGAGGATCGGTACGAATCGGAGATCCGTTTCGGCCGGGGCGCGGAGCTGGTTTCCGAGCTGACCGAGCTGGTGGCCCGGGACCCGTTGCGGGAACGGCTCGTCGCGGCGCTGATGCGCGCGCTCGGCGCGGCGGGCCGCGGGAACGAGGCGCTGGTCGTGTACGAGCGGGCGCGCGAAGCACTCGCCGACGAGCTGGGTGCGGACCCCTCGCCCGAGCTGTCCGAACTGCACGTCGCACTGCTGCGCGGCGAGGTGGGTGCGCGCAAGGAAGACCGCCGCACGAACCTGCGCGCCGAACTGACCAGCTTCGTCGGCAAGCGCGCCGATATCGCGGTGGTGCGTGAACTCATCGCCGCCCATCGGCTGACCACGCTGACCGGGCCGGGCGGGTCCGGGAAGACCCGGCTGGCCCTGGAAACCGCGCGCACCATGCTCGACGACCTGTCGGACGGGGCCTGGCTGGTGGAACTGGCCGCGGTCGGCGCGCACGGAGATCTCGCCCAGTCGGCGCTAGCCGCGCTCGGCCTCCGGGACGCGCTGCTCGGCGGATCGCCCGATGCGGAACCGATCGACCGGTTGATCGCGGCCATCCGCGACCGCGAGACGCTGGTCATCCTGGACAACTGCGAGCACGTGATCGAGTCCGCGGCGGCCTTCGCGCACCGGCTGCTGGGCGAATGCCGGGGGCTGCGGATCCTCGCCACCAGCCGCGAACCGCTCGGCATCACCGGCGAGGCGCTATGGCAGGTCGCGCCGCTCGCGCTGCCCGCCGCGACCGCCGACCCCGCCGAGATCGCGGCCGCACCGGCCGTCGCGCTGTTCCGGGACCGCGCCGGTGCGGTGCGCAAGGATCTCGGCGCCGATCCCCGCGCACTGGCGACCATGGCCCGCGTGTGCCGGGCGCTCGACGGGATTCCGCTGGCGATCGAACTGGCCGCGGCCCGGCTGCGCACCATGTCCCTCGAACAGCTCGCCGACCGCCTCGACGACCGGTTCCGCCTGCTGACCGGCGGCAGCCGCACCGCCATCCCGCAGCACCGGACGCTGCGGGCGGTCGTCGACTGGAGCTGGGAACTGCTCACCGACGCCGAACGCATGGTGCTGCGCAGGCTCGCGGTTTTCTCCGGCGGCGCGAGTCTGGAAGCGGCAGAACGGGTTTGCGCGGCAGCGGGTAACGGCCCCCAGGGACCGGGGGGCGGGGCCAGTGCGGGCGGCAGTCCGATCACGGGTGGGCCGAACACCGCGAGTGGGCCGGGAGAGCCTGGGGGAGAGGGCAATACGTCGGTCGAGCAGTGGGAGGTGCTCGAGCTGCTGACCGCGCTGACCGAGAAATCGCTGTTGCTCGCCGTCGACGACGGTACCGCGCCGCGTTATCGGATGCTCGACACGATCAGGCAGTACGCCAGGGACCGGCTCGCGGAGTCAGGGGAGGCGGAACTCGCACGCCGAGCGCATCTTTCGTATTTCACCGATCTCGCCGCGACCGCGGAACCGCACCTGCGCCGCGCCGAGCAGGTGCGGTGGCTTGCCACGCTCGGCGCCGAGCACGACAACATCGCCGCGGCGATGCGCGGCGCGATCGCGGCGGCCGAGGCGGCCGAGGCGATGCGGCTGGCGGGCGCCGCCGGGTGGTACTGGTGGCTCGGCGGGCACAAGGCGGAGGGCCTGGAGCTGATCACCGCGGCCGCCGAACTGCCCGGCGAGGTGGAGGACGAGACCCGGGCCACCGTGTACGCGCTGGTGGTGCACTTCCTGTCCTCCGGCCCGAACGACGCCAACCAGCTGCAGGGCTGGATCCGCAAGGCATCCCGCTTCGACCGGCACAGCGCGGCCCGGCACCCGACGATGGGCCTGATCGGCGCGCTGGAACGCCTGCTGGAGGGCCCGGACGCGATGCTGACCGCATTCGAACCACAGCTCACCGACGACGACCCCTGGGTGCGCGCCCTGGCCCGCCTGCAGATGGGCCGGATGCGGATCGTGGTCGGCCGGGACGGACAGGCGGCGGACGAATATCTCGAGTCGGCGCTCACCGAATTCCGTGCCCTCGGCGAGCGCTGGGGGATGTCGTTCGCGCTGACCGAACTGGCGGATCGACTTGCCGGGCGCGGCGAATTCGCCGCCGCCTGTGAGCTTTTCGACCAGGCGATCACGGTGGTCACCGCAGTCGGCACGCTCGAGGACGTCGCTCGGATTCGATCGCGGCAGGCGCAGCTGTACCGGCTGCTGGACGACCCGGAGTCGAGCGCCGCCGCTCTGGCCGAGGCGGAGCATTACGCGGGTCGGGCCGCCTGGCCCAGCGCCCTGGCCATGCTGGCCCTGGAGAAGGCGGAGCTGGCCCGCTGGAGCGGCGACACCGAGCGGGTGTATCGCCAAATCGATACCGCGACAACAATATTGGGCGACGATTCCGAGCTGGCGAACGTCCGTGCGCAGGTCCGGGGTCTGCTCGGCTACGTCGCGGACGATCTCGACGAGGCCCGCGAGCACCACGCCGCGGCCTTCCGGGCGGCCACCGAGGCGGGTTTCGCACCCCTCACGGCCCGGGTCCTCGTCGGGATCGCGGACCTGGCGCTGCGCGCCGAGCAGGACCGGCAGGCCGTGCGGCTGCTCGCGGCGTCCACCGAGGTCCGCGGGCTGCCCGATCGTTCCCTGCCGGACTGGGCGCGGATCGAGCGGACAGCACGCCATCGCCTCGGCGAAGCGAGCTTCACCGAGGCGATGGCGGAGGGTGCGAAGGCGGATCCACACGAGCTGGTCGCGGCTACGCTCGCTTGTTGAACGTGGCGCGGGACCACAGATAGCCGACGAGGGCGAACCCGGCGCACCAGGCGAGCGCCGCCGCGGTGTAGCCGCCCGAGGGCTGGCCGCCGAGAAACCCGCGCAGCGACTCGATGATCGGCGTGAAGGGCTGGTACTGCGCGAACTGCCGCACACCCTGCCCCATCTTGTCCGCCGGGACGACCGCGCTGCTCAGGAAGGGCAGCATGATCAGCGGCACCACGGCCATGCCCGCGGACTCCGGGGTCTTCGCCGCCATACCCGCCGCGACCGTGAGCCACGCCGCCGCGAACGAGGTCGCGGCCATGACGCCGATCGCGCCCAGCCAGTCGAGCGCGGTCGCGGACGGCCGGAACCCCAGCGCGAAGGCCACGCCGATGACGGCCGCGACGGCCACCGCGTTGGTGACGATGGTGGCCGCGACGTGTCCGGTCAGCACGGCTCCGCGGGAGACGTCCATGACCTTGAACCGGTTGATGATGCCCTTCGCCATATCGGAACTCACCGAGACCGCGGTGCCCGACAACCCGTAGCTGACGGCCAGCAGCAGCATGCCCGGTGTCGCGTAGTCGATGTAGTCCGCGCCGACATCGAAGGCGCTGCCGAAGACGTACACGAAGATCAGCATCATCACGACCGGCATCAGGGCGGCGTTGAAGAGGGTGACCGGAGTCCGGACGGTGTGTTTGAAGTTGCGCCGCAACATGATCGACGAATCGGCCAGGGACGCTGTGATGGTGCTCATTTTTCGACAACCTCCGTGGTCGAGTGTCCGGTCAGGGAAAGGAAAACGTCATCGAGATCGGGGGTGTGGACCGAGACCTCCTCGGCCTCGAGCGAGCATTCGGCGAGCCGATCCAGCAGGTGGCGAAGGAATTTCGTGCCGCCGTTGCCGGGCACGCGCAGCGCCAGGGCCTCGTCGTCGCGGGTGGCGCCGGGCAGCATCCGCTGTGCCGCATCCAGTTCCGCGCCGGTGGTGAATCGGAGCCGGACGTGGCTGCCCGGCACGCGGCGCTTGAGCTCCTCGGGAGTGCCCTCGGCGACGATGCGGCCCTGGTCCAGCACCGCGATGCGATCGGCCAGTTGGTCGGCTTCCTCGAGGTACTGGGTGGTGAGGAAGATCGTCACGCCGCCCGCGGTCAGGTCCCGCACGATCTCCCACATCGTGCGGCGGCTGCGCGGATCGAGTCCGGTGGTCGGTTCGTCCAGGAATACGATGTCCGGCTTGGTGACCAGCGTCATCGCCAGGTCCAGCTTCCGGCGCATGCCGCCGGAGTAGGTCGCGGCCCGCTTGTGCGCCGACTCCGCCAGATCGAATCGTTCCAGCAGTTCGGTGACCACGCGCTTGCTGTCGCCGCCGCGCAGCCGGTGCAGGTCCGCCATCAGCTGGAGGTTCTCTTCCCCGGTCAGCAGTTCGTCCACCGCCGCGAACTGACCGGTGACGCCGATCGCCGCGCGCACCGCCTTGGTTTCGGTCGCGATATCGTGCCCGGCGACGCGTGCCGTGCCGCCGTCGGCCCGCAGCAGCGTGGTCAGCACGTTGACCGTCGTGGTCTTGCCCGCCCCGTTCGGGCCGAGGAGGGAGAAGATCGAACCGGCGCCGATATTCAGGTCGATGCCGTCGAGGACCATCTTGTCCCCGTACGTCTTTCGCAGCCCGGAGGCCGCAATTGCTGTGCTGTTCATGGCAGTACTGTCGCGGGCCCGGCTGATACGGCCCTGATGCCGACCTGATACGACCGCTGACAGAGCCCGACGCCGGAGTGTGGCAGAAAATTGATGGAACATGTCCTTTCGGCCACTTGGCCGGTGGGCGGGGCCTTGGACACAGTGGTCTCATGACTGGAACCACGGAGACGGGCGTGCGGAGGACCACGGTCGAGGTCGACGGCCACCCGGCCAGCTACCTGACCGCGGGACGGGGCGGCCCGCCGGTGCTGCTGCTGCACGGGACGTACTGGAGCCGGGTGTGGCAACCGGTGCTGGGTCGTCTGGCGGCGGCGGGGTTGCGGCCCGTCGCGGTCGACCTCCCCGGGCTGGGCCGATCGGGAGGGGAGCTCACAGTGGAGACGGCCACCGTCCCCGCCCTGGCCGAGTGGGTGGTGCGATTCGCCGCCGCGCTGCCGATCTGCGGGCCGATCGCCGTGGCGGCGCACGATATCGGCGGGGCCGTCGCCCAGCACCTGCTCGCCCATGAGCTGCTGGGGATCTCACGGCTGGCCCTGGTCAACTCGGTGTCCTACGACTCCTGGCCCGCACCGCACGTGGCGCGTTTCCGGGACAGCTCCGCCGCCGACGACATTCTCACCGCCCGGCGGCAGGCGGTGACGTCCGCGCTCGCCGGCGCCGCCACCGAGTCGCTGATCGCCGAGTACGTGGACCCGTGGACCGATGCGCGGGTCCGCCGCTCCTGGCTGGCGCTGGCGAGCGCCGCCGACAGCCGCTACACGCTGGACCTGGTTCCCGCGCTGCGGCGGTCGATGACGCCCAAGCTGCTGATCTGGGGCGAGGACGACAGCTTCGAGCGGGTGGAGTACGCCGAGAAGTTCGCGCGCGAGATCCCGCACACCACGCTCGTCCGCATCCCGGAGGCGGACCACATTCCGACGGAGAACGCCCCCGGCCGAATCGCCGACGCCCTCGTCGGCTTCTTCGTGGGGTGAGAGCCGGCCGGTCTGCTCACCCGACGTGCTGTTCACCGCGCAGGGGTGCGCCGACGCGGTGCAGGTGTTGCAGCGCCTCGCGGTACGAGGCGAGCAGTCCCGTCTCGTGGTACGGGACGCCGATCTCGGCGCAGTAGTCGCGGACGATCGCCTGGGCGGCACGGAGATTCGGCGTGGGCATGCTCGGGAACAGATGGTGCTCGATCTGATAGTTGAGCCCGCCGAGGGCGATGTCGATCAGCACGCCGCCCCGCACATTACGAGAGGTCAGCACCTGTCGGCGGAGGTAGTCCGGGCGGTCGTCGCCGGTCAGGGTCGGCATGCCCTTGTGATTCGGCGCGAAGATGCAGCCCATGTACAGGCCGAACAGTGCCTGATGGACGACGAGGAAAGCACAGGCCTTGTCGGCGGGCAGGATCGCGAACAGGGCCGCGAGATAGGCGGCGAAGTGGCCGAAGAGCAGCGCGCCCTCCAGCGCGCGGTGTTTGACGGACCGCTTCGTGAGCGCGCGGACGCCCGACACGTGCAGGTTCAGGCCCTCCAGCAGCAACATGGGGAAGAACAGGAACGCCTGCGCCTTCCCGATCAGCCGAGGCAGGCCACGACCGGCCCGCGCCTGCCGCCGCGACCACACCAGAATGTCCGGCGCGACATCGGGGTCGAGCTCCTCGTGGTTCGGATTGGCGTGATGCCGGGTGTGCTTGTCCTGCCACCACCCGTATGCCAGCCCGATCCCGGCGTTGCCGACGACCCGGCCCACGATCTCGGTCGGCCGCCGGAGCCGGAAGACCTGCCGATGCGCGACATCGTGCATGACCAGGGCGACCTGAGCGCACGTCACGGCCATGACCGCCGCCACCAGGAGCGTCCACCACGAGTCCCCGACGACGAAGAACGCCACCCAGCCACCCACGAACGCCGACCCGACGAGGCTGAGCCGCACCGCGTAGTAGAAGGGCCGCCGCTCCATCAGCCCAGCCCCGGAGATCCGGCGCAGCAGTCGGGCGTAATCACCCTCGGCCCCCCGCCGCGACGATCGTGCAACTGACTCTGGAACCAAGGCCGATGTCGTCATGGACCGAAGCTACCGGCCGATTTCTCGTTGAATGTAATCCCTTGGTATGACAAGGAATAGGGCCGCGGTGTGATATGTGGCCGCCCGGCCGAAAGGGTTGCGCGGCTAATATTAACCGGTCAAGACACTGGTATTCTCGCGCCGTGGATGACGGACTCGGCGACCTGCTGCATCGCGTGGTATTCCTGCTCGGAGAGGCCACGCGGCGACGCGTGGACGACTCCGGCGGGCTGAGTTACAGCCAGATACGGCTGTTGGGGACGCTGGAGGATATCCAGCCGGTGACTCAGCATCAGCTGGCACAGGCGCTGTCGGTATCCGATCCGGCCGTCAGCCGGGCCCTGCGCCCGCTGGAGGCGGCCGGATTCGTGCGGGTCGACCCCGACCCCGCGCACGGGCGGCGCCGACTGGTCGGCACCACCGAGGCGGGCCGCGCCGCCTTCCATTCCAGCGGAAAACCGCTCCACGACGAACTGCGCGACGCCCTGGTCGAAGCGGGCTTCCCGTACGAGCGCTACCTGCGCGACACCGCGCTGCTGGCCAAGCTTCTCGAACCGTCCCGGTAACCCCTGGAGAGTCTTGATGAGTTAATATTAACCATGAAAGACTCATTGGTGTGAACGAGATGCCCTACGCCGCCCAATCCGCCTTTCCGCTGGTCTGGATACTGATCGCGTTCCTCACCGCCCCCGGCGCCATGGCCACCGCGATCGGCTTCACCCCGTCCCCGTTCCAGTTCGAGATCGCCTTCGCCAACCTCGGGCTCGCCGTGATGGGCTTCCGCGCCGCCTCGTCCTCGGCCACCGCCCGCGAGCGCGTCACTATCGGCCTCGGCGCCGGAATATTCCTGTGGGGTGCGCTGATCGGCCACGTCTACCAATGGTTCGCCCACGGCGACCACGCTCCCGGTAACACCGGCGGAGTTCTGGTCTGCGACCTGCTCTTTCCCTCGGTTATGATCATCCTGGCCCGGCGCGAGCAGCGACTGCCCGCCATCGAACGGCGCGACCCGGCCGATGCGCCGCCTACGGCCCGGTCGTGGAGTCGACCAGCGGTGCGGCCGGGGCTCCGGAATCCGGTACCGCCGCGTAGTCGGGCAGCTCCACGCCGTTGATCGCGCGCTCGATCAGCTCGGCGAACCACTCTCCGGTGAAGTCGGGGCTCGGCTCGGCGTCCGGCCCGGGGATGTCGCGAGTGCGGGCATTCAATCGGGCGATCTCCTGGTTGGCCTCGGCGAACGAGCGCATCCGCGCCTCGTAGCGGGCGAACCCGGTCGTCGGATCCCACCCGGCGACAGCCAGTTCCCCGGCCAGCACGTAGGCGCCGACCAGGGCCAGGCCGGTGCCCTGGCCCGACATGGGAGAAGAGCTGAACGCCGCGTCGCCGAGCAGCCCCACCCGGCCGGTCGACCAGCGATCCATCACGACCTGGGCGACCTGGTCGAGGTAGAAGTCCGGGGTGTCGTCCAGATGGGCGAGGATCCCCTCGGTCAACCAGCCGAAGCCGTCCATCCGCTCGCGGAGCAGGCGTTTCTGGGCCGCGACGTCGCGGTGGTCGACATCGAACTCGGCGGAGGCGAAGTAGAACATGGACATCGCGCGGGTGGCGTCCCGGATGGGTCGCAACAGCGCCGAGCGCCCGGACTCCCGGTCCTGACACTCGAGTAGCCACTCGTCCAGGCCGAACTCGTTGGGCACGCTGTAGAAGGCGAGCACGTGCCCGAGGTGATGGACGAACTGCTCGTGCGGCCCGAAAACCATGGCGCGCAAGGCCGAATGCAGTCCGTCCGCTCCGATCACCAGCTCGAAGCGCCGCCGCGCACCGCCCGCGAAGACCACGTCGACCCCGTCCGGGTCCTGGGCGAGTTCGGCGATCCGGTCGCCGAAGATGTATTCGACATCGTCGCGAGTGTCGTCGTAGAGGATCCGCGACAGGTCGCCGCGCAGGATCTCGATCTCCGCGATGTACCCGTCGCCGCCGTCGTCGTCCACGCGGTATGTCTCCAGCACGTTCCCGTCACCGTCCACCGTGTGTGCGCCGATGGTCCGGGTGCGGGCCGCGCGCACCGCCGGATCCAGGCCCATTCGCCGGATGACCTCCTTGGTCAGCCCGCGCGCGTCCACCGCCTGCCCACCGGGACGCAGTTCCGGAGCCCGCTCCACCACGGTCACCTCGGCCCCTCGCCGGTGCAGCCAGTGGGCCAGCGCGGGCCCCGCGATACTCGCCCCCGCCACCGACACCCTGGGCGCGCCCGTTCGCTCGTGCGTGGGGTTGTCGACGCTCATCGTTGCCTCCGTGTGTTTGCTCCCGCTGGAACGGTCCAGGCACAGGCCACCGCAGTCGGTGTACTCAGCGGTATCGACGTCGGATCCACACGAAATTCATCGGTGCCGCGCATCGATGGTCAAATATGTTCTGCTGTCGGGGATTCCAACAGCTCGGAGACGTCGGTGCGGAACTGCATGGCGTGGTAGGGCCATTGGCCATCCATCCCACTATTCCCACATCACCGGGGCCGACGCCACCGCCCAGTGGTCCGGAGCGTCGCCGGGCACACGGTCTGCCGACTCGGGCACGGTCGCGTTCCGCTGCGATGGTCGCTGTCGCATTCTCGGGTCGTGCGTCGGGTCGTCGTACATGAGGGGGCACCCGGAGTCGATCGCCTCGGGGCGAAATTCGAAGTGCCAGGGCTCGTTTCGGTAGATTCGGCACAGGCCGTATCGCGCGCCGTATTCGTCCAGCCAGGCGGCCGCGTCGGTGCGCCCGATGTCGACCGCCTGCCCGGCCACATGGGCGGAGGTCTCGGCGGTGGCGACCCAGCGAGCGGCTTCGCGTTCCGAGCCGTATTCGGACACAGCCTTCCGAAGCAGCTGGTTCTGATACTCCGGGGACCGCCAGCCGCTGTTGACGTAGAACTCGACGCCCTCGGCGTCGGCATCCGCCGCCGCCTCGCGCAGGGCCCCGAGCAACTCGGGGTCGAGGTTGGCGACGCCGGGATACCGGTCGTCGAACACCGATACGCCGCTCGGGAGGGAGCCTTCGGCCGTCGCGCCACGGTGCTGGAAGAGAATTCCCGCGATCGCCGCCGTCACGACGGCCAGGCCGAGGGCGGCGAAGCCGAGCCGGCGGCGGTTCCTGGTTCGTACTGTCGAATATCTGTTCACGCTGCCAGTCAAGGCGCCGTCGTGTTGCCGGGGCGTAGGTGATTTTCGGTACGTCGGCGATATGTACGAGTTTCTAGCATCGAGAGCATGCGCGTATTGATCATCGGGGACGAGCCCCACCTGGCGGCGGACACGTGAACAGAGCCCCGGGTTTGAGCGTTCGCCTCAAACTCACCCTCAGCTACGCCGCGTTCATCGTGATCGTCGGTATGGCGCTGTTCGTCGCCGTATGCGTCTTCTACCTGCAATTCATACCCGCCGACGCGATCAATGCGACCGGCAGCCTCTGGATCGATAAGCGCGCGCTGCTGCGCGGCTTCGCTCCGTTCATGGTCATCGTGCTGATCCTGCTGCTGGTGGTCGGGCTCGCCGGGGGCTGGTTGCTGGCCGGTTGGATGCTCGCGCCGCTGGCGAGCATCACGGCCGCCACCCGCGCGGCCGCGGACGGATCGCTGGCCCACCGGATCCGGCTGCCGGGGCGCCAGGACGAGCTGCGCGAACTCGCCGACGCCTTCGACACGATGCTCGCACGGCTCGAAGCACACAGCGCCGAACAGCGGAGATTCGCGGCCAACGCCTCGCACGAACTGCGCACTCCGCTCGCGATCACGCAGACGCTGCTCGATGTGGCCCACAACGACCCGAACCGCGACACCCGGGAACTGCTCGCCCTCCTTTCCGCCGTCAACACCCGGGCGATCAACCTGACCGAGGCACTGCTCCTGCTGAGCCGCGCCGACGGGCGGTCCTTCAGCCGGGAACCCGTCGACGTGTCGCTGCTGGCGGAGGAAGCCACCGAGACGCTGCTTCCGCTCGCGGAGAAGCGGGGCGTCCGCCTCGAGGCCTCCGGCGAGGTCGCCATCGCCGTGGGTTCACACGCGCTCCTGCTGCAACTGGTGACGAACCTCGTGCACAACGCGATCGTCCACAATCTGCCCGCAGACGGAGCCGCGTGGATCACGACCGTCGCGCGGTCCGACATGGTGGTGCTCACCGTCGAGAACACTGGCGAGAAGCTCGGTCCCGCTGTTGTTTCCACGCTCACCGAGCCGTTTCAGCGCGGGACCGAACGCGTTCACGGCGACCACGCGGGTGTCGGCCTCGGCCTGGCGATCGCCAACAGCATCACCCGCGCGCACGGCGGGGCGCTGGGTCTCACCCCGAGGCCCGGCGGCGGGCTGCGGGTTACCGCGCAACTGCCCGCCGCGACGCTGCGAACCGGCGGATGACGCGCATATCGGCGGCATATCGAAAACCGCATACACGTCGGCAACGGGCCGCCGCCTTGACTTGTGGGCATGAGCCCCGATCGATCGGCAACGGCAGTCGAGACCCTTGTTGCACAACGTAACTGGCATCCGTCGACGCGAATCGCGTTCCGCTTCTGCACGATCTATTTCGGCCTGTTCTGTCTGCTCGTTCCCTTTATCCCGTTCGCGCTGCTGGGCCTGCTCGGACGCTGGGTGCGCAAGCACAGCGGGCCGTGGTTCTTCACCCTGACCGATCCGGTAACCGGTTGGGTGGGCAGCACGTTCTTCGGGACCGACGCTGTGCTGCACGAGGATTCGGGAGCCGGAGACCAGACGGCGATGTGGGTGCTGGTGCTCGTGATCCTGGTCGTGGCGGTCGTGGCGACCGCGGTGTGGACGTTCCTCGACCGTCGGACCGCGCATCCTCGACTGCTGGCATGGTGCACGCTGCTTCTGCGGCTGTGCCTGGGCGGGCAGATGCTGTCGTTCGGATTCGCCAAGCTGATTCCCACCCAGATGCCGGGCCCGACGCTGGCGCAGCTGCTGCAGCCGTACGGCGAGCTGAGCCCGGCCTCGGTGCTGTGGCTACAGGTCGGCAGCTCGTATCCCTACGAGATGGCCCTCGGCGCGGTGGAAGTCGTGGCCGGGCTGCTGCTGTTCATACCCCGGACCGCGGTGCTGGGCGCCGTGGTCAGCCTGGCGGGTACCGCCCAAATCCTGTTGATGAACATGACGTTCGATATCCCGGAAAAGCTGCTCGCCGCGCATCTGCTGCTGATCAGCCTGGTCCTGCTGGCCCCGTACCTGCCGCGACTGGCCGATGTCTTCTTGCGGCAACGCGCGTGTGCGCCGCTGACGCCGCCCGCGCTGTTCGCCGACGCTCGGAAGAACCGCGTCGCGCTCTGGTGTCAGATCGCGCTGTGCCTCTCGGTCGCGCTGGGCGACGGGTACGACCGCTGGGTGATCTGGCAGGACCAGTACGGCGCCGCGAGCCCCAAGTCGGAGTTGTACGGTATCTGGGACGTTCGTGACTTCACCCTCGACGGTCAGCCCGTGCCGCCGCTGACGACCGACGAGAACCGTTGGCAGCGAATCGTTTTCGACGATCCGGAGGACGCGACCTATCAGCGGATGAACGGTGAACTCGTGCGAGCGCGAGCCGTCTTCCTCCCCGGCGGGCAGCTGGAGCTCACCACGGTCGATGCGAACCGCCGGGCAGCTGGGGATGGGCCACCCTTTGCTCGACTGTCCGCCGAGCGCCCCGCCCCCGACCGGCTGGCGCTGCGCGGCACCCTGCACGATCGCGCGGTGGTGATCACCCTGGACCGCCTGGACCTCGACAGCTTCACCCTCCGCAACCGCGGGTTCCACTGGGTGCAGGACTACCCGTACTTCCGCTGACCGAGGCGGTCGTCTGCGGGTTTCGATCTTGGGTGACGGGACATCCGCAGTACGTAAGCCGTATAGAAAGGGGTGGTATTCGTGGCATTCCAGGACATCGTCGCCCAGCTCCGTCAGGACATCACAACCGCCGAGGACGCGGGTGACGACGCGGCAGCCGCCCGGCTGCGCAAGGAGCTGGACAAGGCATCGGCCGCCGCCGACGAGGCAGGAGACGAGCAGTAGCCGCCGCTACCTCGATATGAGGTAGCGCGACTCCGACGAACAGGAGGGCTGGGGATCGACACCGCCGGTCGGCCGTGAGCCGACGTAGCGGTCGGCGAGGTCGGGCGCAATACTGGGCTGGTGATCGAAGACGCTGGCGGAGCCCCCGCGTCCCACGGCTCGGTCGAGCGCGTGGCCGCGGGTCGGCTGCAGCGGATCGGGGAATTCCGGTTCTGGTTCGCCGATCAGCGCTGGGTCTGGTCCGACGAGGTGGCGGCTCTGCACGGCTACGCGCCGGGGGAGGTCGAACCGACCACCGAGTTGCTGCTGTCGCACAAACACCCCGACGACCGCGCCGGGGTCGAGGCAACACTGACAACGGCGGTCGAGACCGGTGAACCGTTCTGCAGCCGCCATCGCATCGTCGATACCACCGGCCTGGTCAGGGACGTGCTCGTGGTCGGCGGGCGGCTCCTCGACGACGCGGGCGCCACCGTCGGCACGCTCGGGTACTACATCGATCTCACCGAGGCCTTCGACGACAACCGCCGCGAGACCCTCGACGAGACGTTGCCGGAACTCATCGAGGCCCGTGCGGTCATCGAGCAAGCCAAAGGTGTGCTGATGTTCGTCTACGACATCAGTGCCGGGCAGGCGTTCGGGGTACTGCGCTGGCGTTCCCAGGAAACCAACACCAAGCTGCGGGACCTGGCGACCTGGCTGGTTCACGATATGAATTGCGTCGCGGGCGGTCCGACAGCCCAGCAGCGCACCCGGTTCGACCATCTGCTGCTCACCGTTCACGACCGTGATCGGGGCCCGGACGAAAGATAGTCGCGCCCGACCCGACGCGCTCGGGACTCGACGGTTCCGGTAGTCGTGACGAGATCGGGTACGCGCTGGATATGGAACACCTGGCGCGAAGCAGCGACTTGGCCGAGTGCGTCGGCCGGTCGGGCCTGACCGTGGCGGTAGCCGAATCCTTGACCGCGGGACGGATCGCGGCGGCGCTGGGAGCAGCGTCCGGGGCGAGTGACTGGTTTCGGGGCGGCGTGGTGGCCTATGCCACCGAGGTCAAGCGCCGGGTGCTGGGCATGCCGGAATGCTCGCCGGTGTGCGCCGAAGCGGCCGCGACGATGGCGCGGGGAGTGCGATCGCTGATGCGGGCGGATATCGCCGTGGCCGTCACCGGGGTGGGCGGTCCCGGGAGCCAGGACGGCGAACCTCCCGGCCACGTATGGTTCGCCGTCGCGACGGACGCCGGTACCCGCACGGAGCATCGCCGATTCGCGGGTACGCCGGGTGAGGTGGTGGACCGAACCGCACTGCAGGCGCTGGAATTGCTATGCCTCGGCGCGGCTCGTCAGCTGTAGGGAGGGTACAGGTCGGAGCGCAGCAGCCGGGCCGCGTGGACCGCGTTGCGGACCAGGGCGCTGTTGGTGGATTTCACGGCGGAGGGGATTTCGTTCAGATCCAGATAGTCGGTGCCGCTCATGGCCTCCCCGTTCCAATAGGTGGCGCCTTGGGCCGGGATCGTGAAGCCCATGTCGTTGAGCCCCTGGAAGAGGTCGGCGATGACTTTGTGGGCGCCGTCCTCGTTGCCGACCACCGCCGCGGCGCCGACCTTGCCCAGTGTTCGAGGGCGGCCCTGATCGTCGGTGTCGGACAGTTCGGCGTCGAGCCGCTCCAGGACGCGCTGGGCGATGGACGACATGTGACCGACCCAGGTCGGGGTGGCGACCAGGAGTATGTCGGCCTCGAGAATGCGGCGGCGGAGCTGCGGCCACTCGTCGCCGTTCCCCTCGTCGGCCGTGATGCCGGGGTGCACGGCGTAATCGACGACGCGTGCCGATTCGGCTGTCACTCCGTGTGCGCGGAATTCGTCGAGCAGTTGGTCGGCGATCAGGACGCTGCTGGATTGCTGCGGAGACTGTTTCAACGTGCACACCAGTGCGAAAGCGGTGAGCGTTGCCATCGTGGTCCTTCCTTCCGTCGCGCGGTTCGGCGCGGTCGGCCTCGCGGTGTCATCGGCGGTCGTCGGTCCGGCGCCGTCGACGGTGGCTGGTGTCGCACAGCGGGTAGATCCGCGAGCGGCGGCAGGTGCATACGGCGACCAGGAAGCGGTCGCAGCGGATCGTGGTGCCGTCGGCGGTGACCAGTTCCACGGGACCCTCGATCAATGCCGGGCCGTTCTCGGTCAGGGTGACGCGGCGATACTTAGCGTGTTCGGTCGGCACGGATGACCACCAGCTCTTCGTGTCGTTGGCCGGGCTCGATCAGCCCGGCCGATTCCAGCCAGGACGCGCGGTCCCTGAGCACCGGGCCGAAACCGGTCGTCTCCCGGGCCACGATCGCGGCCTTCAGGCCGCAGGCACGCAGCCGGTGCAGCGTCTGGTCCGGGCCACTGAGTGCGGAGTGCACGATCAGTGCCGTTCCGCGCCGGGTCAGCAGGTTCGGCAGCGTACGGCAGAGGGGATCGAGCACCGACCGGCCGGTCGGGCCCGCCTCCCAGGCTCGGGTCGGGCCATCGGACGGCACGGGGCTGGGACCGGGCACGTAGGGCGGGTTGGCCAGCACCGCATCGAAGCGGCGGCGCGCGAGTACGCGCGTGAACTCGCCGTGCAGCAGTTCGATCCGCACGCCGCGCAGGCGGCTGTTGAGCCACGCCGACAGCAGGGCCAGCCGTGAGACATCGACAGCGGTGACGTGTTGCGCGCCGGTCCGGAGCGCGTGCAATGCGACGGCACCGGTCCCTGTGCACACGTCCAGGACGCGTCCGCCGCTCGGCAGGGCGGCGGCTGTGATTGCCCGCATCAGCAGAGCGGTATCGGCTTGCGGTCTGTACACGCCGGGTGCGCGAAGAACGATCATGTTCGGCGGATACCCGGATCGGCTTGGTTAATCCGCCGCGCGGTACGCCGGTTTGGACCGTGGATGGCGGGTATGCGCGTGGTGAAGGGTCGCGGTCGGCGCCGCTGCCATGGGGTCTCGACGCCGTGGGCGCGGGTAGGTGTGCCGCCGCGGTCGTAGACGGCGAACGGAGGCGCGAGATGCCGCAGGATGCGGGGAGATTGTCTGTGATACAGCGGCCCGTCCAGGAACCGGTACGTTTCCCGGACCAGGCGCGCACGACGCGCGGTCACGCGGGCGAAGGCCTGGAAGACGGCTACAACATGCCGGGAATCGTGCTGTGCGCGTTGGCCATCGTCGCGTTGGCCTCGACCTTGACCGCGGCCGGGTACGGCTTCACCGGGCGGACGATCGCCGCGGCGGTGGCCACCGCGGTATGCGGGATCGCCGGTGTGGCTTGGCTTGCGGTGGAACATCGGCGGATCAAGGCGAAGGAGGGCCTGGCCCTGACCGACCAGCAGGGCCATTGAAGCGAACGAGCCGGGAGGAAGAGATGAGTGCCGCCCACAGGATCACCGGACCGCGTGCCGGAGCCGTCCTCGCCGATCTCGGATTCGCCGCGGTCGCATCCGGTGTGATCGCCCGCCGACGGCCCGTGATGGGACTACTCGAGCGAACGCAGGCCGATCGCCGGGCACTGACGCGGATCCGCCGCTTGCGACATGAATATGGCAGCGGCCCAATCGAATTGGCACTCCCCGGTCGGCGGGTGATCGTCGTCCTCGATCCGGAGGACGTCGGTACCGTGCTGCGGGGCGCGCCGACGCCGTTCCACCCGGCCAGCCGGGAGAAGGTCGCGGCGCTGCGGCAGTTCCAGCCGCACGGCGTGCTGGTCTCCGACGGTCCGATGCGCGAACAACGCCGCGCGTTGAACGAGGCAGCTCTCGATACCGGCTCCCCGATGCACCGGTTGGCGGATCCGTTCGCGGAGATCGTCGCCGAGGAGGCGCGCGAGTTCACCGATTCGGTGCTGCGGCAGGGGCACGTGGACGCCGCGCGGTTCACGACCGCGTGGTGGAAACTGGTCCGGCGCTTGACACTCGGCGCCGCGGCAAGTGACGATCATGCGCTCACCGACGAGCTGTGGCGGCTGCGTTCGGCCGCGAACTGGTCGTTTCTGGTGCCGCCGCGGCGCCGGCGCCGGGACAGGTTCACCGCCCGGCTGAGCCGCTATGTCGAGAACGCCGAACCCGACAGTCTCGCAGGCGAACTGGCGCGCGCGCCCAGTCGCGGCGCGGTCGATCCGGTCGGTCAGATTCCGCATTGGCTGTTCGCGTTCGACGCCGCGGGTATCGCCGTCACGAGGGCGCTGGCGGTGCTGGCGACCCATCCGCGCCACCGTGCCGAGGCGAGGGAGGACGCCGCCGATCCGGACCGGCCCGGCCTGCGGCGGTATCTGCGGGCGTGCGTCCTGGAGTCGGTGCGATTGTGGCCGACCACACCCGTCATCCTGCGGGAACTCACGGCCGAGACCTCCTGGCGCGACGGCGCCGACCGGTTCGCCACCGCGCCCGGCGCGACGGTGCTGATCACCGCGCCCGCCTTCCACCGCGATCCGGATCTGTTGCCGTTCGCGGACGATTTCGCCCCCGAGATCTGGCTCGACGGCACCGCCGAGCGGTACCCACAGCTTGTGCCGTTCAGCGCGGGCCCGGCCGTCTGTCCGGGGCGAAATCTCGTCCTCTTCGTCACCAGTACATATCTGGCGCAACTGCTGTCCCGGCTCGAATTCGGGCTCCGCTCACAACCGCGACCGACTCCGGACAAGCCGCTTCCCCTGACCTTCAACAACTTCGGGCTCGACTTCACCGTCTCCGACTCCGCGGCCGCCACGGGGTCCTGGGCATGATCGATATGGCCGCCGACCTCGACCCGATCGCACCCCTCCTGCCGTCGCCGCGAGGACCATTGTCCCGCGGGGTGCTGGACCTGCTGCGTGGCGAAAGTGACTGCGCCGGAGTGGATGTCGCCGGGACTGACCCGTACGGCGAAGATCTGCAGCTGGCGTTGCAGCTGTGCTACGAGCTGCACTACCACGGCTTCCGGTCGGTGGATCCCGGGTTGGAATGGGACCCGCGGGTGCTGCGATCGCGAGCCCGGCTGGAGGCGCCCTTCCTGGCCGCGCTCCACGACGATGTCGCCGGAGGAGATGACCTCGACACCGAGCTGGGCCGACTGGTCACCGCGCCCGCGGAGGTCGCCGGAGTGGGCAAGTTCCTGCGTGACAGCGGCGAATGGTGGCATGTGCGTGAATATTTCGTGCACCGGTCGATCTACCATCTCAAAGAGGCCGACCCATACGCGTGGGTGATTCCCCGGCTGCGCGGGCACGCCAAGGCGGCTCTGGTCGCTGTCGAATTCGACGAGTTCGGCGGCGGCCGCGGCGACCGCGTGCACGCGCAACTGTTCGCCGACCTGCTCGCCGGTGCGGGTCTGCGGCCCGGCTACCTGCACTATCTGGATGAGGTTCCGGCGCCGATGCTGGCGCTGGTCAACATGATGTCGCTGTTCGGCCTGCACCGGTCGTGGCGGGGCGCGCTGGTCGGACATTTCGCGACGGTCGAGATCACCTCGCCACCGGCGGCCCGGCGGATGGTCGAGCTGCTGCGCAGCCTCGGCGCCGACCCGGCCTGTGTGCGCTTCTACAGCGAGCACGTCGAGGCCGACGCGGTGCACGAACAGGTCATGCGCCGAGATGTGCTCGGTGACCTGCTGAAACAGGAGCCCGCCCTGGCCGAATCGATCGTCTTCGGCATCCAGGCGACCAACCTGCTCGAAGACCGCCTCGATCGGCACCTGCTCGAGAACTGGACCGTCGGCCACACCTCGCTGCGCGAGCGCACGACCCGCGATGCCCAAGAGTTTTCACCTCCGGTGTGAGAACCTGGCGCCCGCGAGGCCGAGAATGCCCAGCAGTCCGGCAGCCAGTGCAGCTCGTGTGCCAGGGATTTGGCGACTGCGCGGATGCGTGCCCAACAGGAGCTTTCGCTGAGAATGGGGGACTACTTCGCACTGGCCACCACTCGGACTGCCTCGGCGATCGTGGGGAAGTCCTTGCGCAGAATGCTGCCGTGGTTGCTGTGCACTTTCGCGTGGATCTCGATGTTGGAGTTGCGTTCGACGACTTCGTACAGGCTGGCGCGGATGCGTTCCTGCTCGTCGCCTTTGCTGCCGAACGATGCGCCCGAGGCGTTCACATACCGGGTCGGGGCGGTGATGTTGTCCAGCACCGGCCCCAGTTCGCGCTCGCGTGCGATCTCCCCGGCCTCGATGTTGCTGTCGGCCATCTGTTCTGCGGTCATCCGCGGAGCCATCCCGAGCGGGCGCAGCAGCGGCAGCACCCAACTCAACCGCCGCCACATCTTGCGCATGCCCTCGATATCGATCTCATCGATCCAGTCGTGCGGTTGCGCGCCGTCGACCAAGACCGCGCCCACGGTGCGATCAGGGTTGCGGCTGGCCCAGTGTGCCGCGACGAACGCCCCGTATGACCAGCCCACCAGTACCGCCCGGTGCACTCCTCTGGCCGCGAGAACCGCGTCGATGTCGGCAACGTTGGCGGCGAACGAGTAGTCCGCCGAGGTCTTCGACTTGCCGCGGGCTCGCATATCGTAGGTGAGGTGGCGCCACTGCGGCCCGAGCTCGGCGATCACGCGTCGCCAGTTCCGCTGGCTGGCGACGTGACCATTGACGTAGAGCACCGCGACCCCGTGCCCGCCGGTGTCGGTGACGGCCAGGGCCGTGTCATCGACTGGCACCATGCCGGTCCAGACCGAATCGGTCGGGGAAATGCTGTCGTGCGTCATCTGTCCTGCTCCTGGTAGCTCTTGGGGTCTCGCGCTGGGGGGTCCGATTTCCTGACAGTCGAAACGCTACGTAGCTTTCCAAACATGGGCAACGAATTGCTCGGCGAAATAACCATATAAACCCAGCTAACCACCGTAAATTTGTTGCGATGGCCGTGGAGCTAACGCAACGCATCACCTGACCTCGTTGCGATGAACGATCGGACGTCGCTACCGTGAGCGATCAGGACCAGCACGATGAGCACCGAGGAGATCGCGATGTCGGGAGGCAGGCTCACCCAGGCCGACCGCAAGCAGATCGCACTGGGACTGACCGAGAACCTCTCCTACGCCGCGATCGCCCGCCGCCTCGGCCGCCCGACCTCGACGGTCACCCGTGAGGTGATGCGAAACGGCGGCCCCACGGCCTACCGCGCGGACCTGGCCCAACGCGCCACCGAACGCCGCGCTCACCAGCGCGCCCGGACCGTCCCCCGCAAGCGGCGGCCGCAGGCGCCGGGCCACGGCCGCGACGCCGAAGCCGTGCGCCACTACGAGGAAACCTTCACCACCTTGCTCATCCAGCAGGGCATGTCCAGAACAATGGCCCGGGTGCTGACCTGCCTGTTCACATCCGACGCGGGCAGCCTCACCGCATCCGAACTCGTGCATCGCCTCCAGATCAGCCCGCCCTCGGTCTCCAAGGCGATCAAATTCCTGGAAAGCCAGGGTCTCGTCCGCCGAGAATCCGACGAACGCCGACGCGTCCGCTACATCGTCGACAACAACGTCTGGTACCAGTCGACGATCGACAGCGCCCGCCGAATGGCCCAGTTCGCCGAGATCACGCGGCAGGGCGTCGACATCTTCGGCAGCGACACCCCCACCGGCACGCGCCTCGAGGACATGGCCCGCTTCAGCGACTTCTTCAGCGAAAGCATCCTGCGCGCCGCCACACAAAGCCGCGAGGTACTCCGCCCGACACCCTGAATCCAAGTTTGCAGCGCCCGCCCGACGCCCGCCGACCGGCGGGAAAGCGCACCTGGTTCGTATCACTCCCGAAACGAATGCGTACCCAGCGATGATATCGCGCGGTCGTCGCCGGAACTGTTGTGCGACAACCTTTCCGAGCGCGAGCCCGCAACGGGCGCGAAACCGGCGATGTAGGCGGCGTTGTGTAGCCCGCCGACGAACGGGTAGCCGAGCGGATACGCGCCCCCACGGAAAGGAAGCGGATGCGGACGGTAACGTCGCTGCCTCGGCAGGTCACCGTGGACGAACACGTGTGGATCCCGATGGCGGACGGGACACGGCTGGCGGCCAAGGTCTGGCGGCCGACCGCCGCGGACGACCAACCGGTTCCGGGGGTGCTGGAGTACATTCCCTACCGCAAACGGGATCTCACCGCGGTGCGTGATTCGATCCATCATCCGTACATGGCCGCGCACGGGTACGCCTGTGTGCGAGTCGATTTGCGGGGCACCGGCGAATCGGAGGGCGTGCTCGCCGACGAATATCTCGAGCAGGAACATCGCGATGCCGAGGATGTCCTGGCGTGGATGGGCGAACAGCCGTGGTGCGACGGTCGGCTGGGCATGATGGGGATCTCCTGGGGCGGGTTCAACTCCCTGCAGGTCGCGGCGCGGCGGCCGCCTGGCTTGTGCGCCATCGTCATCTCGTCGTTCACCGACGATCGCTATGCCGACGACATGCATTACATGGGCGGCGCGCTGCTGTCGGACAATATCGCCGAGTCGGCGACCATGTTCGCCTACAGCACGTTGCCGCCCGATCCCGCGCTGGTTGGCGATCGCTGGCGCGAGATGTGGTTCGAGCGGTTGGAAAACTGCAGCCTGTGGGCGGCGAACTGGCTCGAGCATCAGCGTCGCGACGAGTACTGGCGGCGAGCGTCGGTGTGTGAGGATTACGCCGATGTCCAGATCCCGGTGCTGGCCTCGAGTGGGTGGGCCGACGGGTATTCCAACGCGGTCGTCCGGTTGCTCGCGCATCTGGACGTGCCACGCAAGGGACTGATCGGTCCCTGGTCGCACAAGTATCCGCACCTGGGCGAGCCGGGCCCGGCCATCGGCTACCTCCAGGAGGTGGTGCGCTGGTGGGACCACTGGCTGCGGGATATCGACAACGGTGTGATGGACGGGCCGATGCTCTACACCTGGATGCAGGACAGCGTGCCACCGTCGACGGCCTACGAGGACCGGCCCGGCCGGTGGGTCGGCGAACCGAGCTGGCCCTCGCCGCATCTGCGGACCGTCGAGTATCCGCTGGCCAGATATCGGATCGGGTGTCCTGGGGAAGATCTACCGGCATCGGATCTGGGTTTGGAGTCGCCGTTGTCGGTGGGTCAGTTCGCCGGGAAGTGGGCGTCCTACAGCGCACCGCCGGATCTCCCGTACGACCAGCGTGAGGAGGACGGCGGCTCACTGGTGTTCGACACCGGCGAGCTGACCGAGCGCTGCGAAATCCTGGGCGCGCCCGTCGTGATCCTCGAGGTGTCCGCCGACAAACCGGTCGCCATGGTCGCGGCCAGATTGTCCGACGTGGACCCCGACGGCCGGGCGACCCGCGTCACCTACGGCCTGCTCAATCTGACCCATCGGAACGGTCATGACGAGCCGCGTCCGGTGGAACCCGGCGAGCGGTACCGCGTCACCGTGCAGCTCAACGCGGTGGCACAGGCCTTTCCCGCCGGGCACCGGATCCGGTTGTCGGTGTCGTCGTCGTATTGGCCGCTGGCGTGGCCGCCGCCGGAGCCTGCGCGGTTGACCGTCCATACCGAGGGCAGCAGTCTCCGGTTGCCGATCCGGCCGGTCGCGGAGTCCGACGAGATCCCGCCGCAGCCGTTCGGTCCTCCGGAGGGCTCGGAGCCGATGCCCACCAGCCAGATCACCCCCGGCGAACAGAAATGGACCGTATCTCGCGATCTGATCGACTACCACTCGGCGCTCAACATCGTGAAAGACGCCGGGCTGGTGCGTTTCGACGAGCACGACCTGCTGGTGGACCGCCGGGTGCGCGAACACTACCGCTGGCAGGCCGACGACTTCTGTTCCGCCACAGCGGAAACCCTGTGGTCGATGACCTTCTCCCGCGGCGACTGGCTGACCAGAACCGAAACTCGCACTCACGTCACTTGCACGCCAACGGATTTCGTTGTGCACGCACAACTCGACGGGTTCGAGGGCGAGCAGCGCACGTACTCGCGGAACTGGAAGCGGAGGATCCCTCGTGACCATGTCTGACATCCAGCGACAGACGGATCGGGAGTCCGGGACGCTCAGCCTCCGGGCCCGGATGCTGATCACGGCGCTGCGGCTGACCGGCGCCAAGCGGACCTTCGCCTCCGCGGAAGCGCTGCGCCACAGCATCGCCGGAAGCCAGCGGCCCCGGCGGGACAGGCCGCCGGTGATGCTGGGCCGACGTCATCGGGTGACGCAGTGGGAGGTGCACGGACGGCCGGTCTTCACGATCCGTCCCCGGCACGGCAGCAGTTCCCGGCACGTCTTCTACCTGCACGGCGGCGCGTACGTGCATCAGATCCAGCGCGATCACTGGAAGTTCCTGTCGCGCTTGGTCGACCGGACCGGGTGTACGGTCACCGTGCCCCTCTACCCGCTCGCGCCGCACCACCATCCTGGCGACACCGTCCCCATGGTCACCGCCGCGCACGACCGGGCTTTCGCCGCCACCGCCCCGGAAAACAAGGTGTTCATGGGTGATTCGGCCGGCGGAGCGCTCGCGCTGGTGCTGGCACGCACGATCGCCGCGGCGGGCGAGACAGGACCGAAGGAAGTAGTGATGATCTCGCCGTGGCTCGACGTCACCATGTCCGATCCAGCGGCCGAGGACATCGACCCCCGCGACCCCTACCTCGGCGTCGCGGGCCTGGCCGAGGCGGGACGGCTGTACGCGGGCGGGCAGAACCGCGCGGATCCGGCGATCAGCCCGCTGTTCGCGCCCGCTGCTACGCCGGGGCGCTTGAGCCTGTTCATCGGCACCCGCGATGTGCTGCTCGCCGACGCTCGCCGCTTTCGCGCGCGCTGCGCGGACGAAGGCGTCGACCTCGACTACTTCGAATACGAGGGCATGTTCCACGCTTGGCTCCTCTCCGACATCCCGGAAGCACGACACGCGATGCAGCAACTGACCAGGCTTGTGCAGGAAGCGAGATAGGCCCATGGAAAACACCGACATCTTCGTCATCGCATTGGACGAGAGCAATCTCCGCACCCTGGAACAGATTCCCGGAGCCGGAAAGCTCCGGTACCACCCTCTGCTGAGTGTGGAAGAGTGCCAGGAGGGCGAGATCCCGGTCGAGGACCTGCTCCACAAGGCGCAGGGGATACTAGACGCATTCGACGGTGATATCGGCGCTATCGTCGGCTACTGGGACTTCCCGGTCACCGCGCTCGTCCCCATGCTGTGTAAACCGCTCGGCCTGCCCAGCACCGAACTCGAAGCGGTGGTCAAGTGCGAGCACAAATACTGGAGTCGGCTCGAACAAAGCAAGGTACTCGATGATTTGCCACGTTTCGGCATCGTCGACCTAGAGGGTGAGCCCCGGTTGCCGAGCGGCATGGAATTTCCGGTGTGGCTCAAACCGGTCAAATCCTTCTCCTCGGAGCTGGCCTTCCATGTCCACGACGACGGCGAATTCCATGAGGCCGTCGACCGGATTCGCGAGGGGGTGGCCCGGGTCGGCAGGCCGTTCGAATTCATTCTCGATCAGATCCAGCTGCCCAGAGAGATCGCGGAGGTCGGCGGCCAGGCCTGCCTGGCCGAGGAGACGCTCGCCGGAGTGCAGGCGGCCACCGAAGGGTATGTGCACCAAGGAAAAGTCGTCCTCAACGGCGCCCTGGACTCTGTCAACTATCCCGATACCGCCTGCTTCCTGCGACACCAGTATCCGTCCCAATTGCCGCCCGACACGGTGGCCCGGATGTTCGACATCTCAGAACGTATCATCACGCAGATGGGGTTGAACAACTCCATGTTCAGTATCGAATTCTTCTGCGACCCCGACAGCGGCCGGGTATCGGTGCTCGAGATCAACGCACGGCATTCCCAATCCCACGCCGAACTGTTCGCAGCCGTGGACGGCATACCCAACCACCACTGCATGATCCGGCTGGGGTTGGGGCTGGACCCCGCTCTGCCGCGCGGCCAGGGCCGCTACAAGATCGCCGCGAAATGGTATTACCGCAAGTTCTCCGACGCCCGCGTCACACGCGTCCCCACCGGCGATGAAATCGACCGGCTGGAACGCGAGATTCCCGGTGTGACCATCGATGTGGTGCCCGCCGAGGGGATACGACTGTCCGGACTTCCCGCGCAGGACAGCTACAGCTACGAATTGGCGGACATCTTCATCGGCGCCGACAGCGAATCGGAAATGAGACGCAAATTCGACCGCTGCGTCGAATCGCTGCACTTCGAGTTCGACGAGGTCGAGGAAGGCACCGACCGGGATCCGGGCCCCGGCCGGGCGAGGGTTGACGCATCGGCCGCCGGGTAGCCGCACATCGACACCCGGGGCGAACTCCCGCAGTCGCGACGGGGTCTGCTGCCATCCGGCGGAACGGAGCGGGGACGGTCGTCTCGTCACGGATCCGGGGTGTCGCGGAGCTGCTCGGCGCGGCGGCGGCGTTCGAGTTCGCGGTGCCCGTAGGCGGCCTTGCGGACGGTGACGTCGTCCTCCAGACCCGACCCGACCGCGCCTGCGATGGTGCCGAGCACCGTGGCCATCAGCGCAATGGTGAAGTAGTCCCGCGCCTCGGCTGGACGCGCCAATACGGTTGCCAGATAGCTGGGTGGGATCGCCACCGCGACGGCGGCGAGCGCGAGCAGATAGAGAACGGTGAAGAACGTGACGGCGCCGACCGCGACGGTGGTGAGGGTGCCGGCATTGCGGAGCGCGCGGTCGGGGTCGCGCGGTCGGAGCCTGCCGGGGACGTGCCGCTCCCACAGGCTGTGTCCCGCAATGGTCCACACGATCAGGGTCGTGAGCGCGGCGACGGTGACGGCGGTCAACCGCACCGGACCGAGCGCGGTGGCCAACAGCCAGATACTGGAATAGAGCACGCCGAAGGCCGTGCCGGCCAGCGCACCCGCCAATGCGTTGGACAACCCGACAATCAACTGCCACGGCCGATTCGCACGCACCATGCCCGCCAGCAACGTGGCGACGCCCGGCAGTCGAGCGCGGTGCACGTAAATTTCGCCGGTCGCGTCACCGGGCCGAGCGCGCATACCCCGCGGTAACCGGGCCGCGAGGATCTCCGAGATATCGTCCGATACCCGGTGTCGCTGCCGGACCGCGCCGATGACGGCCAATGCGAGCTCGGTCAGCCGGTGCCGCAGCCGCAGGCCGCCCAGCGCAGGCACGGAGACGAGCACCACGTGACGTTCGCTGTCGACGGTGGCGACCATCACGCCCCCATCGTCGCGTAATGGCAGGTCGGTCAGGCACAGTGCCAGATCCCAGGAGGTGTCGCGGACATGGTGGCGCGCCTTGTCGATGAGATAGTCGTCGCCGGGGTGCATCGCCTCGAACGGGTCGCCCAGGACCTCGATCTGCCATGTCGCATTGTCTCCTCCACAATCGTGCAACGCCTCCGGCAGGTCATCGGCGAGATGCTGCGCGAGCCGCGCCGGCAGATCCGGGTCGGCCAGTACGCCGATGGTCACCTGCGACACATTTCCTCCACACGGATCCGAGTGCGAGCGCACCGCCCAAACGAGTAACCCCCGCGCAATACCCCCTGACACCGGGCTAAACATGCGCGGGTGCGTAAACACATAAGTTCAGCTGGCGATCGAGCGTTCAACGTCCAACGATTGGCGCAGGCCTTCCGTGAGCTAGGCGGCGACACAGAAATAGATTCAGCACGGCGATGCCGGGCGGTAGACGCCGCCCGGCATCGTGTTCGGCTCTTATAGCCGTCGTAGTGCGGCCTTACGGCCGTCAGTGGCCACCGTGGCTGTGCTGCCCGCCCTGAGACTTGGCCTCGGTGGGCTGCGCAGCGGCCCCCTTGCGACCCGCCTCGTGCGGGTCGGCGGCGTTGCGTTCGCCGAAGCTTCCGGTGCTGGCTTGGCCGCCGCGGCTGGCCTGCTCCTCGGTGTCCGTGCGGTTACCGAATTGACCGGGATTGTTCTGGTCAGCCATTGCTGAACCTCCTTCACGATCATCAGGTGTCGCTTGCTGTGGCGTTCGTGCCACAACCACGCACTACCCACCACCCCCGGCGCTATGCATTGGACCGCGCCCAAACCCGGGACGGTTCATGTTCCTGCGGAACGGCGGGCTGTGTTTCGGCCTGTTGGGGGAGCCCGGCGGTCTGCCGTCGCCAATTTTCCGAAGACATCGCCTGGGCGGGAATTGTCAACCACGACGACTCGAATGTGAGACCTGCGGTTGTAATCAGCATGAGCGGTACAGATAACAATCCGCCGAGTGGCTGGAACGATGCGTCGTTCGGCTGGATTCGATCGCCACTCGGCGTGTTGCCGAGACCGGAGTCTTTGATGAGCCTGGGGTTGTACCGTCGTGCGTGGTTCAGCACGGGCACATTCGATACGACAGCGAAGCAGGTCATTGCATGATTCGGGTGGTGATCGTCGATGACGAGGCGTTGGTGCGGTCCGGGTTCGAGTCGATCCTCGGGACGGCGCCGGATATCGAGATAGTGGGGACGAGCGCGGGTGGCGGTGCCGTCGAGCTGATCGGTGCACAGCGTCCGGATGTGGTGCTGCTGGATATCCGGATGCCGGAGGTGGACGGGCTGGCCGTGCTGCGCGAGGTGCGGGCGATGAGCGAGCCGCCGGTGGTGGCGATGCTGACGACCTTCGACACCGATGAATACATCGTCACCGCTTTGCGTTCCGGTGCGGCGGGTTTCCTGTTGAAGGACACAGAGCCGGACCAGCTGCCGCAACTGGTCCGCACGCTGGCCGCGGGTGGTGTGGTCATGTCGCCGAAGGCGGCCGCGACGCTGCTGCACGCGGACAACGCGCTGGGCCGAATGGCCGCCTCCGACGCCGAGGTCGCGCGCGTCGATGCTCTGACCGACCGGGAACGCGAGGTGCTTGTGCTACTGGCCGGGGGGTTGTCCAACGCGGAGATCGGCCAGCGGATTTTTCTGAGCGTGGGAACGGTCAAGGATTATGTCAGCGCGATCCTGACCAAGTTGAGGGTCGGCAGCCGCGTGCAGGCGGCGCTGGTAGCGCAGCGCGCCGGACTGCTCACCGGGTCACCCGAGCAACGATGATGCCGCGCGGGTGGCCACCACGGTGGCTGAGCGACGCCGCACTGGTGGCGATCGCGGTGGTCGACGCATGGCTGGGCAGCGCTCATCGTGAGCCCGAAGATCTTGGGATGGCCGTGATCGCCTGTGCCGCGCTGGTTTTCCGGCGACGGTGGCCGTTGCTCGCGTTCGTGTTGACGCTGCCGGCGGCGGCGCTGACCGAAATCGTCGTCGCGCCCGCGATCGCCCTCTACACCGTGGCGAAGCAGTCCGCCGATCGAGTGGTGCCGCTGGGTTGCGCGGCCGTGGTCGCCGTCGCGATCGCGGTGCCGAGCCCGTTCGCGGAGCCGTTGCGCACCGACGCCATCGCCTACACCGCGTACGCGGTGGGGCAGGCCGTCGCACCGGTCTTCTTCGGCCAATTGGTGCGCGCACGAGACGAACTCGCGCAGCGGCTGGTGGAAATCGAAGAGGCGCGTGATCACGAACGACGGTTGCACGCGCAGGCCGTGCTGGCCCGTGAACGGGCGCAGATCGGCCGGGAGATGCATGATGTCGTCTCCCATCAGGTCAGTCTGATCGCCGTGCGGGCCGGGGCGTTGATGGTCGGCGCACCCGATTCCGGCACTCGGGATGCGGCACGCACGATCCGGGAACTGAGTGTCACCACGCTCGAGGAACTGCGGCATCTGGTGACGCTGCTGCGGGCATCGGGCGGCAACAGCACCGAGCTCACACCCCAGCCGACGCTGGCGGACCTGCACACACTCATCGAATCCAGCGGTCTGCCAGTGGAATTGACCGGCGCCCTGCCCGCCGACATCACCGGCGCGGCACAGCGCGCGATCTATCGGACGGTTCAGGAAGCGCTGACCAACGTCCGCAAGCATGCCCCCGGCGCCACCGCCGAAGTCCGCTTGTTCGCCGAGGCGGACCGGCTCGGTGTAGTCGTCGCGAACACACCGCCCACCCGGACCGCGATTCCGCTGCCCGGATCGGGTCACGGTCTCATCGGGCTGGCCGAGCGTGCGGAACTGCTGGATGGACAACTGGACTGCGGTCGCACCGGCGATGGTGGTTTCCGCGTCGAACTGCGGCTGCCACGCGGCTGAATTCACAGTGTCGGTGCACGTGCAGATCGGCAGCGATCCCGCAATGCACCGGCAATTCGGCGGTCCGCCAACGTTATTCGATGTTTCACCGCCCATTCGTACGGTACTCGACCCCGCCATCGGCGGGAGTGGATACCTCCACTCGGCGGGTTCCTCCGCGGACAACGAGCCCGCAGAATCGGAGATGCGCTGTGAATCAGGCACAGCGCGTGTCACCGTTACGCCAGCGCATCGCGGTCGCTGCTCGGTGCACCCGATGTGCTGCTGCTCGACGAGGCGACCGTGCATGCCGACGGCATCACCGAAACAGCGATTCACGAGTGCATCCGTCAGCGGGCGCAGGTGGGTGCCGTAATCACTGTGGCGCACCGGCTTTCGACGGTCGTCGACGCCGACCACATCGTGGTGCTGCAGGACGGCCGTATTCGCGCCCAGGGCTCGCATGCCGAGCTGGTGGAAACCGATGAGCTGTCCGCGAACTGGTGCGCGCGCTGCGGATCGAGGAACGGGCCGCGGTCCGCTGAGGTCGGCGGGTCGGCCCTGCGGGACGACCTCGATTGTGTTCGGGCTGTTGGCATTCGACGTCCTGAACGACGAGTAGGCCGGGTGACGCATGCGGCGCGTCACCCGGCAGGGAGGGCTCAGCGGATGTGTTTCGCGGGTTTGGTGGCGGTGTTGAGCAGGTATTCCAGGGGTCCGCGTCGGAAGTAGCGGGACCAGAGTGTGGCGAACACGGTGACTGCGAGGATCAGCACGAGTAGTGGCACCCAGGAGGTCTGGTGGTCGCCGCCGGGCCCGGCGGACATGGACAGCGCGGACATGGCGACGAAGTGGCCGACGTAGGCGGTCAGGGACATGGCGCCCACGGCGATGAGCGGCGTCGCCAGGCGTCGCAGCCACGCCAGTCTGTTCATCGCTGCCAGCGCGCCCACAATCACCAGGAGCGCGACGCCCACGCTGCCGACGATGTCGAATGTCGTGCCGCTGTGCGGTCCGGCCAGCAACAGCGACGAGGCTCCCTGGGAGGGGAACGCCCCGCTGCCCGCCGCGGGCGGCAACGCATCGCTACCCGGCATGGATTCCGCCATACTCTTCAGCGCGTCCGGACCGCCCAGCAGCCGGGACATGCCATATGCCAGCAGGGCGAGGGCGGCGCCGAGTGCGGCCACCCGCACCCGCACCGCGGTGGCGGCCAGGTCGAGGCGGGCCAGCGCCATGCCGGCGATGACGAACGGCATCCACGTGATCGTCGGGTACATGCCGGTGAGCAGCAGATCGAGCACGCCTACGCCGCTGAGCTTCTCGAGCGGGTCGTAGGCGTCGATGCTCTGCCGGATCGGTTCGGTGAGTAGTGGTCTCAGGACGAATGCCAGCTGCGGTGTGACGAGCGCGAGCGCGGCCGCGACGAGCGCGAGTGTTTTGGCGCTCAGCCGGACCAGCGGCAGGGCGAGCAGGAAGAACACGCCGTAGATGGCCAGGATCACCACGTCCCCGTAGGCCATCGTCATGGCGGTGCCCATCGCGATGAGAATCAGAGCGCGGATCGCGATCCGGGCTTTCGCCTGTCGGCCCGCCAGGCCGGTCTTCGGTTTCCGCCTCCCGGCGATCAGCAGGAGTGAGAACCCGGCGAGGGTGGCGAACAGCACCGAGGAGTGGCCCTCGGCCAGGTATCGAATCCAACTGCCGACACCGTCGGTGGCCGACAGCGGGGGCCCGACGTGCACGGTGTACATGCCGAACACCGCCAGCGCCCGGGCCAGGTCCACCCCGACCAGCCGCGCTGTCGAGGGCCCCGGCGCGGCGTCTTCGGGCGGGGTTGCGGGCAGCGGAGGTATCTCCTGCGGCGGCTTGGTCGAGGTCATACGGACAATGTCGCCGCCGCGGCGGGCGGCGGACCATCCGTCAGGTTTCGGTTTCCGCCCCGCCGATCGGCGGGCTTTCCCGGCAGCGCCGAGTCGACCCACCGACCGCTGCTCCGCTGGGGGACACTCCACCTGTCAACGCAGGCAACAACTTTCAGAACAGAGGGGTGGCACCGCGTGACTGTGCCACCCCTCGGTGCAGTTGCGCCCTGCGTTGTTACTTACCCGGCGCCGGGATGAACGGCTGGTTGATGGTGGTGAAGTATTGCGCCGCGGCCAGGATCGCCACGGGGGCGGTGACCAGGATCTGTCCGGCCAGGGTGCCCAGCGCGCCGATGGCGACGATGCCGCCGAGGCAGCCGACCACCGCCGCGGGCACGAAGGGCCCGAACATGCCGACGATGGTGGCGGCGGCCACGGTCGCGCCCGCGATACCACCGAGCACGCAGCCCACGGCGCCACCGGCGATCCCGCCGACGAGAGTTCCGATCGTGGCTCCCGCACTGATGGTGCTGGTCATGCGAGACCAGGCGGCCAGTTCGCGATCGTAGGGGGTTTTGAACGGGGCCTGATCCTCATAGGGCAGGGCCACCGGCCTATAGGTGGCGTGGGCGAGATCGAACCGGGGAGTCAAAGTGGCGGTCCGGTCGCGAATCTCGGTGGCGATCGGGAACACGAAGTCGTCCACGCGGAACGACAGCTCCGTTCCGGCCAGCACTTCCCCGCTCGATGCCTTGATCTTGAAAATGCCGTCCTCGACGGCCATCGCTCCCGCGTCGGTCGAAATGATCGTCGACTCCCGGGTTGTCGTCGTCGTGTAGTGCACAGCCCCGGCATCGGTGGGCGCAGCGCCCGCGACTGCGGCTGTGGACTCCCCGAGTCGGAGCCCTGAGGACATCCTAGACCCACTTATTGACGCGTCAAGTTTTAAGAGCGGAACTTGGCGCGTCAGTTCGCTCTGCGGCGCTGAGGCGCCGTGCATTACTGCCGTGACGGATACGGCGACCGATCCGCGGGCACGGGCGGCCGGCATAGGTTCGGACCCGCTGAAGGGTTCCTGAGGCTCACGGCGTATGGCCACGGGCCACACCCACGGCAAAGTCATCCTCCTTCCCTGACTCGGCCGACCGGCCATTCAACCACGACAACAATCAATTGGAGAATCCGAAATGCCTGCAGTCCTCGTTCATGGTGTACCTGATACCCACCGGCTTTGGGACACTGTCCGTTCCTATCTTCAACGCGAAGATATTGTGACGATCGATCTCCCCGGGTTTGGCGTACCCCTACCAGCGGGATTCACGTCGACGAAAGAAGAGTATCTCGATTGGCTTATTGAGAAGATCGAAGAAATCGGCGAACCCGTCGACCTGGTCGGTCATGATTGGGGGTCTCTGCTCACGGGCCGTCTCGCGTCTCTCCGACCGGATCTGGTGCGGACATGGACAGGCATCAGCGGACCGATCGATCCGGAGTATCCGTGGCACTATCTTGCCAAGATCTGGCAAACGCCAGGCGAGGGCGAGCAATGGATGGCGGACCTCGACCTCGAGGCGTTCGCAGCAAGCCTCAACGAGGCGCAGATGCCGCGCGACGCGGCAAACGAATCGGTCCGGCATCTCGATGCCACTATGAGAGCAAGCATTCTCGCCCTTTACCGTTCGGCGATCGAGGTCGGGGCGGAGTGGAAGCCAGGTTTGAGCAACGTGACCGCACCAGCGCTAGTGATCTGGGGCCTGGACGATCCGTTTCTTCCGCACCGCTTCGCCGACGAGCTCGGTAATGCCACACGCGCACGTGCCGTCTTCAAGCTGCGCAGCTCGCACTGGCCGATGATAGAGCGTCCGGCCGATGTCGCGCGCGAACTCGAGGCCCACTGGGCTCAGGTGTAAACCTGCGCCTGGGTCACTCGGGCTCAAACCCCGCGGTCGCTACGCGAACGGCAATTATTGCTCGCTCGCCATGGTGAGCTCGAGTGTCCACGCCTTTGTCCGGAAACGAATCATCGTGACGCAGTCCGGGGAGCATTTGCCGGGGCTGCACAAGGCAGGAGCACCCTATATGCTGAATTCAGAAAATACCCGGATCGGCGTCGGCCTTATCGGGGCTAGTGCCGATCGGGGCTGGGGCGGAATTGCTCACGTCCCGGCGCTGCAGGCGCTCGACGCATTCCAGATCCGCGCCGTCAGTACGACTCGTATGGAGAGCGCGAACGCGACCGCTCGTCGGTTGGGCGCCGATCTCGCCTTCGACACACATGAGGCTCTGGTCGTGCGACCGGAGGTCGACCTGGTGGTGGTTGCGGTCAAGGTGCCGGAGCACAAGCAGATTGTTTCCGACGCGCTGGCCGCGGGCAAGATGGTTTATTGCGAATGGCCTCTCGCAAGAAACCTTTCGGAAGCCGAAGCGCTGGAGGGGTTTGCCCGCGAGCGGCGGCTGCGGACGGTTGTCGGGTTGCAGGGTGGCCTGCACCCGCCGATCCTCTTCCTTCGCGACCTCATCGCGCAAGGCGTGATTGGCAAGCCGCTCAGCACGAGCATCCGAGCGCATTTGGCCGACGACATGTGGGTCGGCCGATATGACCCGCCGGTCGAGTATATGGCTCGCGCAAAGCATGGCGCCACGCTGCTGAGTATCATGCTCGGCCACGGGCTCGAACCGCTCGCGCGCGTGCTCGGCACGTTCGAGAGTCTGTCCGCCGTCGTGGCCAACCAGCGCGGTGACGGCGTCCGCCTCTCCGATGGCGCGTCGCTGCCGAGGGACGCGCCAGATGAGATCGTCGTCGCCGGCGTTCTCGAAGGCGCGATCGTCACCTCGCTGCACTACAGCGGCGGGCAGTCTGCCGGCTCGGCGACGGTATGGGAGATCCAGGGCACCGAGGGCAGTCTGCGTGTGGAGTCGGCGTCGGGCTACATCCATTTCACCGATTTCACCATCACGTTGCGCCGCGGCAGCGAGCCTGTCCAAGTGCTACAGGTCCCTCCCGCCTATGCGGCTCCCGACCTGCAACTCGACGCACCCGCAGCGGGAGTCGCCCGCCTCTACGCCCAGTTCGCCGCCGACCTCCGCGACGGAACCGCCAATGCGCCGGACTTCGCGGTCGCACTCGATCGCCACCGGGTGCTCGAAGCGATCAGACGGGCCGCTGAAACAGGTCATCGGCAGCATCTGTCCCGCCCCGACCGAATGAACTCCCATCTCTGAAACCCGGGAGAGGTGCTCGGCCTTAAGGTGCTCTGAACTGCAAGGATGTGACTTTCTAGGAACACATCCGAACAGCAGGGCGGCCGCGCCGTCGCCGACTCCGGGCGCGGCGGCTGTCACCTGGCCAGGTCTTTGCTCACCGCGAGCGGTTCGGGCCGGTCGGCGCTGCGGCCGCCGAGGTAGCGGGCGAAGTGCTGTTCGATCGCGCGATACAGCATGATCCGGTTCTCCGGGTTCTCGAAGCCGTGTCCCTCGTCGTCGGCGACCAAGTATTCGACCGGGACACCGCGCTCGCGCAACCGGGCGACGATATTGTCGGATTCGGCGCGGACAACACGGACATCGTTGGCGCCCTGGGCGACCAGCAGCGGGGTGCGGATCTTGTCGACCATGGTGATCGGGGACCGGGTGAGCATATCGGCTTCCTGCTCCGGGATGTCCGGGTCGCCGACGTAGCGGTACCAATTGTTGACGCTGAGGGCCCGGGTGAACGGCGGCAGGGTGCGCAGGAAATTGGCGAGATCGGAGACGCCGACATAGTCGACAGCGGCGGCGAAGCGGTCCGGCGTGACGGTGACGCCGACGAGGGCCGCGTACCCGCCGTAGGAGCCGCCGTAGATGCCGAGGCGGTCGGGATCGGCGTAGCCGCGGTCCACGGCCCATTCGACGGCGTCGATCAGATCGTCGTGCATCGCACGGGCGAATTCACCGATCGCGGCCGTGACGTGGCGTTTCCCGTGGCCGAGCGAGCCGCGGAAATTCACCTGCAGTACCGCGTAGCCGCGATTGGCGAGGAACTGCGCGTCCGGGCTGTACCCCCAGGAGTCGTGGTACCAGGGCCCGCCGTGCACCGCCAGCACCAGCGGAAGGTTCCGCGGCTCGGCACCGACCGGCAGGGTGAGGTAGCCGTGCAGGTGCAACCCATCGCGGGCCGGGAAATCGACGGGTTGCATGCGGGCCAGGGTATTCGGGTCGCGATCGGGGTAGGCACGGAAAAGCAACCGGGCCTCGCCGGTGGTGTGGTCGTAGAACCAAGTGACACCGGGGTCGCGGTCGTGGACGAAGGTGGCGATCCAGCGCTGTCCCGAGTCGTCGCCGGACAAGGTGCCGAGCACGCCGTCGGACAGTTTCCGCAACTGGGCATAGATTTCGGCGAATCGGGGGTCGAGGACTTCGATATGGGATCGGTCGGCCACGAAGCGGGCGGCGAATATTTCGCCGGTACGCCGATAGTTGTGGACAGGAGGCGGGAGCACGCCAGGCAGCATCATCCCACTGATATCCAGGTCGTGGCCGTCGACCGCGGCGACGACGGTGTCCGCCCCGGTCTCATGGTCGATGCGGACCAACCGCAGGTCGTCGCCGTCCTGGAAGGACCCGACCAGCAGTCCTTTCCCGTCAGCCGTGACCTGCTGGGGGTAGACACCCATCGGGTGTTCGGCGCCACCGAGCCGGCGCAGTGGCCGCTTCTCCCCGGTGGGGTCGATCGCGGAGATCTCGACGGTGCCGTCCGCGGCGAGCACGGTGTGGAATACGGGTTCACCGCGGCGGTCGAGCAGGACGGCGGCGGTCGGATCGTCCTGTTCGAGGTGCAGGGTCGTTTCGCCGGTGGCGACGTCGATGCGGAATGTGTCGAAGAACAGCGGGCGCCGGTTCATCGTCACCAGCACACTGCCGGGTACCGACGGCAGCGGTTCCGCGTCCAGCGCCCGCGAACCCGGGTCCAGCGGAGTGAGGTCGACGGCGGGCGCTCCGGGGTCGTCGAGGTCGACGCGGAAGAGGTGCCAGTCCTCGTTTCCGTCGGTGTCCTGCAGGTAGAGCAGCCAGCGGGGGTCGTCGTTCCAGTAGTAGGTGGTGATCCCGCGTCGGGTGTCGTGGGTGACCGGGACGGCATCGTCATGGGTCTGGTCGACGCCGCGGACCCAGACGTTACGTCGGCCCCGGTGTGGGGAGAGGTAGGCGATGCGGGTGCCGTCGGGGGAAATCGAGGGGTTCGCGAACTGCGGGTCGGCGAAGAACCTTTCGATATCGATCAGCTCAGGCCGTTGGTCGGTCGGGTCTCCGGTCATGCTCGGTCTCCAGTTCGCTCGGTTCCTGCACTCGATTACGTATTGATCGAACACTGTGCCGCAGCGGCATACTCAAGCCCGCGAGCCGGCCGCTACCCGGATGGCTTCGCGGCCCGCGCGACGCGCCCGGGCTATCGGGCGCTGCTCTCCGGCAGGAGGACGATTGCGGCTTCGGAGATGCGCGCTTCCAGGTCCCGGTGGGCCGAGGCCGTCTCGGACAGGGGATAGGTCCGGATCGGGCGGTTTCGGAAAACCCCGGCATGCCAGGCGGCGAACAGGTCGCCGGCCGCGGTGAGCACCGTGGCGCGGTCGGGTAGGTACTTGGCGGCCGGCGACTGCGTCGGGGTGATGCCCCTGCGCTTCAGGTCTGCGGTGTCCAGCTCCGGTGGCCCGGATGCCGCACCGAGAAGATCGAGGGTGGCGCCGTCGCGGAGAACGGACACCGCCTCGGCGAAGGTAGCGCGTCCGACGGTGTCGTAGAACACGTCCACGCCGGCGCCGAGCTCGTCGATCGTCTTCTTCAGTTCGCCGGTACCGGCGACGACGACGTGCTGCAGGCCGAGCGCACGTGCGGCAGAAATGCGAGGGGGCGATGAGACGAGCGCGACGACCGTCGCACCGAGATGCTCGGCCCACGGCGCGAGTACCGAGCCGACCCCGCCGGTCGCTCCGCTGACCAGGACCACGCTGCCGGGCTCGACGTGGTACACCCGGTGCAGCCGCCCCCATGCGGTGAGCCCGTTGGCGAGCAGTGCGGCAGCTTCTCGCGCCGGGATATCCGCGGGAAGCGGGATCAGGTCCGCCGCGGCGATCAGGCGCTTCGCCGCGTAGGCACCGGGTGAGAAGTAGTAGCCGACGCGGTCGCCTGCTGCGACCAGCAACACCTCGGGACCGACCGCCTCGACGACGCCGGCGCCTTCGCCGCCGAGCACGGCGGGCAGAGCGCGGAGCGGGAAGGCGCCGCTGCGGAAGTAGGTATCCACGAAGTTGACGCCGATGGCCTCTTGACGCAGGAGCACCTCTCCCACACCGGGGCTGCGCACCGCTTCGGTCTCGTACACGAGCTGGTCAGGGCCACCATGCCGGTAGAGCCGCACCACACCACTCATAACCGCTCCTCTCGAAATCTGCCGTCCGCCGGACATGGACATTTTTCGTCTCCTCGTTCGCGCCCGAGCGGGGCACTGATCAATGCCCAGAACGCGCCGGCGCCCAGGCCCATCTCGACTCGGCCGTCGCTGAGCAGGTCCAGGCTCGCGGCGGCGCGGGCGAGGACCGAGGGCGGGCGCAACGGCAGGTTGAGCACGTGGGCGCAGATCCGGATTCGCTGGGTGCGCGCGGCGTCACGAGGTCGAGCCCGGCTCGTTCCGCGACGACCGAGACCTCGACCGGGCGCTGCGGCGGCCGCGCGGCGGGGGTGACGAAGCAGCCGAAGATCGGATCGTGTCCGTAGTCGGTCATCGTGTGCTCACATCCGGGTCACGGGACGGGTGGGGAGAAGCTGTCGGCCAAGACGCCGTCCGGGTCGCAGGTCACCGAGCCGGGCGCGGTCCGTGGCGGCCGAGCCCGATGAGTTCGGGCGCCGGACTCGATTCGAGGGTAAAGATCATCCGTCAACCGCGAATCGGTCACCGGATCCGCCACTCTCCCGAATCGTGTTCATTTGGGTGCGTGAGCGGCGAGAGCTGATTGTGCGGTAGACCCTCGGGAGGCCTTTGACGCTCGTCCGCTCAGGTGAGGTCACGAGCTGGGACGCATTCTCATTCCTCGTTCGTGGCGCTCCACTCGACGAGGGGGTGCAGAACACGCATCAGGTCGGCGCCTCGTTCGGTGGGCCGGTACAGGATCTGGACCGGTGTCGTCGGCACCACGACTCGCTCGATCAGTTGGTGGCCCTCGAGTTCGCGGAGACGCTGGGACAGTAGCTGATTCGAGATTCCGGTGATCCGTGAGCGGTAATCGATGAACCGGCGAGCCCCCCGCATCGCCGCCAAGAGCACCGCGGCAGTCCACTTCTTGCCCACTAGCTCGACCGACCGCTGGAAACTGCGGCACACGTCGTCGTCGATGTGCTCGTAGGTGTCCGGCCGATTCTGGCCGGGGGGAGTGAAGGATTCGCCGGACGGTTGGGGACTGGCCATTCGGCAAGAATACCAGAGCGAGTCAGTTTTTATGACTAGGTCACCTCCCACTTGTTGTCCGTGGCTGTTGGTGTGCACCCTTCTGTCATGAACACACGCCCCGCCCGACATGACGCGCTGTGAACTACGGACACCGCCTGAAATTCGGGCTGCGGATGCCTACCGACGCGGGTCGCGGAGGCTGTCCGGTCGAATGGGCGGGCCTTGCCGAACAGCAGGGGCTGGATCTGCTCGTCGTTCCGGCCGGCACCACCGACGGCTCCGACCTCGAGCCGTGGACCGTGTCGTCGTGGATTGCAGCGACCACGAGCTCGCTCGGATTGTCGGTGGAAGCAATGCCGACCCGCCAACCGGCGATGCTCGCCCGGGCCGTCGCAAGCCTGGACCACCTCAGCGAAGGCAGAGTCGATCTGATTCTCCCGGCGGACCCGGCCTCGGCCGACTCCGCGACGATGAGCCCGGGGCGCGAGGCGGGGTGGCCGGCCGAGGACACCGACGCGGCACTCGGCGAGGCGATCCACGTCGTCCGCGAGCTGTGGAATGTCCTCGACCGCGGCCTCGGCCGATTCGCCGGCCGCTTCTACCGGCTCGCTGGGGCGCAGAAGTCGGCACCCGCCCACGACGTGCCGATCGTCGTGGATGGCCAGGACCGAAATGTGTTGCGGCTCGTGGGCGAGCAAGCTGACCAATGGTCGACGAGCGGGCAGGATATCGCCGCACTGGCAGCGGGCAACCGGGTAATCGACGAGTCGGCGCGGGAGGCCTGTCGCGATCCCCGCGAGATCCGCAGGAGGGTGACGATCCGAGGTGACTTCGGGGAGCGCACAGGCATATTCACCGGCACCGCCGCCGACTGGGTGACCGATCTGCTGCCACTCGTCGTCGAACACGGAGTGGGCACGGTTGTGCTCGACACCGCCGATCGAGGCGTCGCGGTCACGTTCGCGACCGAGGTCGTTCCCGCCCTGCGGGCGGCCACGGCGGCAGCCCTGCCGCCCGAGTGGTCGAGCGCACGGGTACGCCGATCCGCAGCGCTTGCCAGGCGTCGTCCCGGGATCGACTACGACGGCGTTCCATCGGAAATGGCCGAGGTTGTCGAGCCCGGAGACTTGGCCTATGCGCGGCTGCGGTCCGGATACCTTCGGGGCGGCGCGCCCGGGATCATCTTGCGAGACGAACGAGCAGGTGGCACAGGCGGTAGCGTTCGCCCGTCGGCACCCCGGCGTACCCCTGTCTCGCCGAAGTGCCGGACACGGAATCTCCGGACGTTCCACCAACGACGGCGGAATCGTCATCGATGTATCGCTGATGAACACGATCGAGGTGCTCGACGAGAAGACGCGGCGAGTGCGCATCGGGCCGGGGGCGCGCTGGGCCGAGGTGGCGGCCGCGCTGGAGCCGCACGGCTGGGCGTTGAGCTCGGGCGATTACGGCGGCGTCGGAGTGGGGGGCCTCGCCACGGCGGGGGGAATCGGGTACCTCGCGCGCGGGCACGGGCTGACCATCGACCGCCTGCGTGCCGTGGAGATCGTGCTCGCGGACGGCTCGGCCGTAAGGGCCAGCGATTCGGAGAACTCGGATTTGTTCTGGGCTGTTCGGGGCGCGGGGGCGAACTTCGGGATCGTTACCGCGTTCGAGTTCGAGGCCGACGAAGTCGGACCGGTCGCATTCGCCCAGCTCGCTCAGGACGCGAGCGACCTCGAACGCTATCTCGTCGAGTGGGGTCGCGTGGTCGAGAACTCACCGCGGGACCTCACCAGCTTCGTCATCGTGCCCCCTCCGCGGGCCGGCCGACCGGCATTGGCGCTGAGTCGCACCATGGTCGACGCCGCGGATCGCGAAACGGTACTCGCTCGGCTGGAGCCGCTGGCGGCGATCTCGCCACTGTATGCCCAGGACGTCGTTATCTCGTCCTATGCGGGCGTGATGGACAACGCGAGCGACGACGCACCGGTTTCGCACGGTGAACCGGTCTCCCGTAGCGGTCTGCTCCGGCACATCACCCCGCAGTTCGCCGCGGCGGCTGGCCGCGTGCTCCGCAGCGGTGCAATCGGATGGTTCCAGCTCCGCTCGGTCGGCGGGGCCGTCGCCGATATCCCCACGGATGCCACCGCCTACGCTCACCGCGACGCGAACTTCTCGCTCGTGGTGATGGGCGGTATCGACGAGGTGGTCGACGAGGCATGGGACCGCCTGCGCCCCTTCCTCGATGGTCTCTACATCAGCTTCGAGTCCAGCCTCCGGCCCGGACGTCTCGCCGAGGCATGGCCCCCACGAACTCTGTCCCGGTTGCGTGAGCTCAAGACCGTTTACGACCCCGAGGGTGTGTTCGGCGACAACTTCGCCCTCACTCCCGCGGCGAATACCTCAGGAGGAAGAGACCGATGACCGACTACGGCCACGCCCTTTGGTTCGGCAGCTTCATCACCCCCGTCGCTCGCCCGCCCCAGGCGCCGGTCGAGCTGGCCCTGACGTCCGAGCGGGCCGGGCTCGACCTCGTCAGCTTTCAGGACCACCCGTACCAGGCGGCGTTCCAGGACACCTGGACCTTGATGTCGTACGTTGCGGCGCGCACCGAACGAATCCGGATCAGCGGCAATGTGCTGAGTCTTCCGTTGCGCCCCCCGGCGGTGCTGGCCCGCGCCGCCGCGAGCCTGGACCGGCTCACCGGTGGACGGATCGAGCTGGGTATCGGTGCCGGCGCGTTCTGGGACGGCATCGTCGCGATGGGTGGCCGGCGGCTTGCGCCGGGAGACGCCGTACGGGCGTTGGAGGAAGCCATCGGGGTGATCCGCGGGCTGTGGGCCACCGACGAGACGGGCCCGCTCGAATTACGGGGAGAGTTCTATGCCGTGGCGGGCGCGAAGCGAGGACCCGCGCCCGCCCACCCGATACCGATACGTATCGGGGCCTATAAGCCGCGCATGCTGCGACTGACCGGCCGGATCGCCGACGGCTGGTTGCCCTCGCTCGGCTACCTGCCCGCCGGCCCCGCAGCACTGGAGGCGATGAACGAGCAGATCGACGAGGCAGCGTCCGCCGCCGGTCGCGAGCCCACCGCGGTCACCCGTACGCTCAACCTGAGCGGCCGGTTCACCGGCGGCGCCGGCGGCGGCATGTTCGACGGAACTCCCGGTGACTGGGCTGAACACATCGCCGACCTCGCCCTCCAGTACGGAATTTCCGGATTCATCCTGGCCTCCGACGACCCTGCTGACCTGGACCTCTTCGGCCATGAGGTCGCGCCGCGAGCCCGCGAGCTCGTCCGGTCCGAACGCGCGGCGTGACAGGGCATACCCTCGGCGGGCGCACTGGCGGAGTTCCCCCACCGGCAGGCTCGGCGCAATTGTTCGGGCGGCGAGACGAAGTCGCGGTTCTCGACGAACTTCTCTCGCGGGCCCGCGCCGGGACCGGTGGCGCGCTCGCGCTGTGGGGCGAGCCTGGTATCGGAAAGTCCGCCCTGCTGCGATACATTCACGATCAGGCTGCGGATCTTCTCCGGCTGAGCTATCGAGCCACCCGGCCCGAGTCGGATCTGGCCTTTGCAGGGCTGCACGGACTGCTGCGGCCGCTGGCCGGTCACGTCGAGTCGTCGGTGGCGGGTCGAGCCGCGGCATTGCGGGATGCGCTCGCGTCGAGCAGTGGGCCGGTGAACCGGCTGCTGGTCGGCTCGGCTGTGCTCGCATTACTCGGCGGGCTTGCCGAACAGCAGCCTGTGCTCGTCGTGGTGGACGACGGGCAGTGGCTCGATCAGGACACCGCGCTGTGCCTGGGAATTGTCGCTCGGCGAGCATGGGCCGATCCCGTGATTGTCGTGCTCGCCGATCACAGTGACCCGGCTACCCGGCCGTGGGAAGGCATACCCGATCTGCGGGTAGCGGGCCTCGACGACGAGAGCGCACGGCAGCTTCTGACGACCGTGGCGCCCTACACCGACAGGCCGACGGTTCAGCATATGGTCGAACAGGCGGGCGGCAATCCCCTGGCGTTGGAGGAACTGGCCGTGTTCGGGGGTGCCCGCGACAACCCGGAGTGCCGGCAGGATCGCGAATGCCGACTTGTCGGACCCCGCCTGCAGCGGGCCTTCCGCGCGGGGATCGAGGCTCTCAGCCCCGCGGCTCAGCTGCTGACCGTGCTCGCGGCGGCCGAGGACCACGGCGACCGGCTCACGGTGCAGCGAGCCGGTTGTGCTTCGGGGGCTGATGAGGCCGCCTGGGAGGAGGCGACCAACGCGAGTCTGCTCCACGTCGCCGGCAACCGAGTCGGGTTCCGGCATCCCATCGTCGGCGCAGCTGTCTACGAAGGGTGTGGTCCCGCGGCACGACGATGGGCACACCGTACATTGGCCGCGTCGCTGCCGGACGATGCGGAGAATCGCGCCTGGCACCTCGCCGCCGCGGCGCATGACCGCGACGAGGACGTCGCGATATTGCTCGAACGGTCCGCGGAGCGCTCCCGGCTCCGCGGGGACACGACTGCGGCGGTACGGGCGTTGCGCTGCGCCGCCGAACTCTCGCCCGCACCGCTCGACGCGTCCCAACGACTCGCTGCGGCGGCGCGGGTTTCGTGGGATGCCGGGCGGGTGGCCACCGCCGAGCGCCTGCTCGATGACGCGCAACGGCTGGCGCCCGGCGCTCATATCGCCCGGCGTAGCCAGGGCTTGCGAGGCGTCATCGAACTCGCCCGAGGTATGCCCGAGCTGGCGCACCATTACTTGATCACCGATATGGCTCGGGTAGCGGATCCGGACACGGCGCTGGAACTGGGCACGATGGCCATGCGCGCCGGTTGGTCGGCCGGGCGTGGCGATCTGCAGGCCCGGGCGGCCGAGCTGTCGCTCGGGCTCGACACGGCGAATCGGGCCGCGTTACCCGCTGTGCTGACCTGGTGGAGTGACGACGTACCCGTCGCCTCGGCATCGGCCGCTGTGCCCGATGCCGAGGATATGGTCGCGCGGGCCCGGGCCACGATGTTGCGGTTGCTTCCGCCGACACCACTCGGGCTGGCCTGGGGTATCGGCAGGCCGATGGGCGATGCGCTGCGCCGCCGAATCCCTTATCTGCGGCGCACTTCCGAGCATGCCCGGCTCGCCGGCGCGCTGGCGCGGACCGCGATGCTCGACAACTTCGCCGGTCGTTGGGCAGAAGCAGAATCATCGGCCATCGAAGGGCTGCGGCTGGCGGAGGATATGGGCGCCGATCACATCGCCTCCCAATGCCGCAACTGCCTGGGTTGGCTCGCTGCCGCCCGTGGTGACGAGCGTGTGGTCGCCGAGGTCACCGCCCGCACTCTGAATACTTCACTCCCACAGGGTGTTCGAGCGTTGAGCGCGGCCGCCTACTGGAACCACGGTATGGCGCTCCTGTTCCACGAGCATCCCGAAGATGCGCTGGAAATCCTGATCCGACTGGCCGAGCCGGGGCATGACGCGGCGCACTCGACCTATGCGCTGCTGGCCGCTCTCGACACCGCCGAGGCAGCAGTGCACATCGGAAGACACGAGATCGCGGATGAACGGGTGCGGGCACTCGAAGCCTGGGCTCGGCGCACCGGAGCGCCGTGGGCTCGGTCCGCCGCGCATACCGGTCGAGCGCTCCTCGGCGGTCCCGGTGCCGAGGGTGCCTTCCGGGCCGCGCTGGACGTGCCGGATGCCCGGTCGAACCCGCTTCTGCACGCTCGCGCGCAACTGTTCTACGGCGAGTGGTTGCGGCGCGCCCGTCGGCGGACCGACGCGCGCATCCAGCTCGCGGGCGCCGCCGAGTTGTTCGATCGGCTCGGGGCCGAGCCGCTGCGCCGCCGTGCCCAGCGCGAGCACGACCTCACCGGCCCCCCGGGAAGCCGGGGCAGCCCGGACGTCAGGGAGGTGAACCGACTCACCGCCCAAGAGCAGCGGGTCGCCCGATTGGCCGCCGAGCAGCTGACGAATCGCGAAATCGCCGCCCAGTTGCGGATCAGCCACCGAACGGTGGGTCACCATCTCGGCAACGTGTTCGCCAAGCTCGGTATCACCGCGCGGACAGAGCTGAGCTGCGCCCACGTCGGCTCCGAGACCGTCTGAGCGCGGGTCGCACGAGCGAGCCGCGCAGGCCGCCGACAGCGGCGACGGGACGCAGCCGCACACTTTCAACGGTCGATGGCTGCCATGTCGGGCTCCGCATGTCGTTCACCGGACGCAGGTGGCAGGTTGTTCAGCCGGGCGATCTGATCGGCGGTGAGCCGGATACCGTCGGCGGCGCTGTTTTCCTCGAGCCGGTCGACACGCGTGGTCCCCGGGATAGGTGCGATGCCGTCGCCCTGTGCGAGTAACCAGGCCAGCGCGACCTGTGCGGGCGTGGCATCGATGTCGTCGGCGACTTCGCGTACCTCATCGGCGATGCGCAGGTTGCGCGTGAGGTTTTCACCGGTGAACCGGGGGTTGGTGCGACGCCAGTCGGCGGCGTCGAGGCCATCGAGGGAGCGGATATGACCGGTGAGGAAGCCGTGCCCCAGGGGCGAGTAGGGGACCAAACCGATCCCGAGCTCCCGCAATGTGGGTAGCACTTCGGTTTCGGGGTCCCGGGTCCACAGCGAGTACTCGGATTGGACGGCTGCCACTGGATGAACCGCATGGGCCCGGCGGATCGTCGCCGCGGCTGCCTCGGAGAGCCCGATACGGCGCACCTTGCCCGCGGCCACCAACTCGCTCAACGCTCTCACTGTCTCCTCGATGGGAGTGTCGGGGTCGACCCGGTGCTGGTAGTACAGGTCGATGTAGTCGGTTCCGAGCCTGCGCAGCGACCCATCGACAGCTGCGTTGAGGCTGGCCGGTGTGCTGTCCGGGCCCGGGCGGCCGGTGTGTGAGATCAGGCCGAACTTGGTCGCGAGAACGACATTGTCCCGGCGGCCCTTGACGGCGCGACCCACCAATTCCTCGTTGAGGTAGGGCCCATAGACCTCGGCGGTGTCCAGATGTGTGACGCCGAGATCCACGGCGCGCCGAATGGTACGAATCGACTCGGCCTCGTCCCGGCCGGCGCCGGTGTAGAACGCCGACATCCCCATGGTTCCGAGGCCGATGCGCGAGACCTCCATCCCGCCCAGCGATGTGAACTGCATCGGGTTGTCCCTTCCTGGATCCACTCGCAGGTTCCGCACTCCGGTACGAAACCGATTTCGGTGCCGCCGACAGACGGGTAACGGCTCCGGCGACACACAGCGCCGCCGACGGGTTACGTGATCAGCTGGCAGCGCGAAGAACTTGATGAATCAAGAACTACACCCTAAAACTTGACCTGTCAAGAAGTCCGGCTAAGCTGACCCCATGGCGAGTACGGCAGCTGGCACGAATGGGCAACGAGGCCGGCGACCGCGGAACACTCCGGCGGCCGCGGGAACGGCGGCTGAAGAGGTTTCCAGCGCAGGGGAACCCGCTGAACCGCATGCCGGTACGCGATGGCTGAACGACGATGAGCGGGCGGCGTGGCTGGCCAACTCCGCGCTCATGATCAGCTTGCCGGCTGCCCTCGACGCGAGGATGCAACGCGAGGCCGAGCTGACCTTCTTCGAGTACATGGTGCTGTCGGTCCTGTCCGAACAGCCTGATCACACGCTGCAGATGAGCGATCTGGCCGCGCGGACCGCGGCGTCGTTGTCGCGGTTGTCGCATGTCGCTGCGCGGCTGGAGAAGCGCGAAATGCTCACCAGGGCCCGCGTTCCCGGCTCCGGCAGACGCACCGTTGCAATGCTCACCGAGGCCGGCTACCAAGCGGTTGTGGCGGCCGCTCCGGGGCACGTCGCCGCGGTTCGCCAATACCTGATCGACGAGCTCGAGCCGCACGATCTGGCGGCACTGTGCCGCATCGGCACCGCGGTCGCCACCGCCCTCGAGCGCGAGCAACTCGACGCGGCCTCTACGGCAGCTCCGCGTGAAACATCGACGGCATAGTCACACAGCAGTCGAGGTCGGTACGGCAGTTCTCGACTATCTCGCAGACGGCATCGTGTCCGACCATCGGTTCCGTAAGTGACCGAGTCGGGCGTTGGCATGGGATGTGGAGCGTGGTCGGTCGCGACAGTCGGCCGCCGAGGCTCGTCCGCGCCGGCGCGCCCTGTGCTACAAGGCAAGCTGCTCGAACGCCCCGCCGACATCACCCCACCGAAACCCTCCGACAGCCCAGGCCTACCTTCGGGAACGGAGGTCGCCTGGAACACCGATCCCGCATCAATTGACATCCCCGTCTTTCGGCGGTCGGATATCGACTGTGGATGACCATATAGTCGGCGACGTCTCAGGAGATTTCGTTACCGAGATGTTCGATTTCGATGGCGGACGGCAGGTCACGGTGTATGTCCCTCCCGAACCGCCAGAGGCGATCGTGTTCGCCGGTGACGGTCAGATGATCTCGCGCTGGGGAGAACTTCTCGAAGCAGTCGACGTGCCGTCGACAATGGTCGTCGGTATTCACCGGCTGGCCGATGAGACGCTCCGGCTCCACGAGTACTCTCCGGGCTTCAACCCGGACCGGTTCGCAGCACATGAGAGGTTCTTCGTCGAGGACGTCCGTCGGTGGACAAGGTGGCGGTTCGCGGTAGCGCTGCCCCACGAGCGCACCGCAGTGTTCGGAGTCTCGGCGGGTGGAGAGTTGGCGCTCGCCCTCGGGCTTCGCCATCCCGATGTCTACGGTGTGGTCTTCTGCGCCTCGCCAGGTGCTGGCTACCAGCCTCCCGCGGTGCTGCCGAATCCGCTTCCACGTGGGTACTTCGTCGGTGGTACGTCGGAACCGTTCTTCCTCGCAAACGCGACGCGATGGGCGACCGCGCTGCACGACGCCGGCACAGACGTCGTCATGACCGAGCGAGCCGGAGCGCACGGCGATTCGTTCTGGCGAGAAGAGTTCCCGCATATGGTGACGTGGGCATTCGGACAATGACGTCACCACGCCGTGTTACAGGTCACGGTGACTGGCGGGCCGCATGAACCGGGGTCACGGCCGAATGCTCGCTGGCTGCTCAGGTTCGGATGGCGTGGATGTGGTGGTCGTCGCCGATCAGGTATGCGGTGCGGTGCGCGATCGCCGCTCTGGACAGTTCGACTGGGTGGTTGTACCGCCACTTTTCCTCGCCGGTGGCGGCATCAAGCGCGCGTAGCTGCCTGGTCAGGGTGACGAACACCGTATCTGCGGCCACAGCAAGCGCTTTGGACTCAGGGATTGGATGGCTCCAGCGGACCGCTCCGGTTCCGGTGATACGCGCCTCGACGCTCCGACCCATCAGAAAGGCGGTATCCCCGACCACAACGACATCGTCGAACGGCTCTTTGACGCCCACCCACCGAGGCGCGCCACCGAGCGCGTCGTAGACCTGATGAGCACCACTCGACCAGGCGAAAACCAGCCCTCCCCCGAGTATCGGCCTATTGGCGCCGCTGAAGTACAAGCCTGGCGGACCGGTTTGCCAGAGCAACGTACCCGTGGAAACGGAGACCATGTACAGAAAGTGATCACCTGTCATAGCGAGCAGTCCGTCGGCAGTGGTGGGCGCCAACATGTCGGTCCCACGGTCGGGGATCGCGACCCACCGCAGCGCCCCCGAGGCAGCGTCCCAGGCATTGACTCCTCGATAACTTCTCGGGCCCCGGCTGAAAACCAGCGTCCCGTCGGTGGCGAGGCGGCCGTAGTAACCGTCCTTCTCCCACAGGATCGCCCCGGTTGCAGCGTCGAGTGCGCACAGACCTCGCAGCGAATGCGAGACGAACACCCTGCCGGCAGCCGCGATCGGGGCGTAGATCGGTGCGTCCTGCCCGATCGGCGTTCGCCAGCGCACCGCACCGGTGGCCGTATCGAGGGCGTATACCGAGCCGTCGACGCTTCCCGCGAACACCGAATCTCCCAGAACAGCGGGCGGCTCACGTTTATCGCGATCGCTCATGTCGCTCATCGCGGCGCCGATATCGGTCTTCCACAACACGGTTCCGGGCGGCGAAGCCGACTCGCGGCTGCGTTCACGGACGGCGAGACCGGCAATGAGCCCACCAGCACCGAGCACACCCAGGCCGACGCCCGCACCCGTCAGTAGCGTGCGACGACTCAACCCGCTTCTTGCCGGTGTGGCCGTATCGGATGATGGCAGTGGCGCCGGTGGTCCGAGCGGAGCGTCGGGGATCCGAGCGGACAACGCCCGTGCGAGCTCGGCGGCAGTCGGCCGGAGGTTGCGGTCCGCGGACAGACAGGCGCCCAGCAAGAACCGGAGTTCGGGAGAGACTGCGTCCAGGCCGCCGGTTTCGGAATGACCGTGGCCGGTCGCGGCCAACACCAGCACCGCTGCCAACGCGGCGATATCGTCGCCCGCTTCCGCAGCGCCGATTTCGCTGGCGGAGCGAGCGGTGCCCAGCCGGGGGCCCTGCGGGTTCAGGTACACCGTTTCCGGGCGGATGCCACCGTGAACCAAACCCAGCTCGTGAATGCTCACCAGGTCCTCTGCGAGGTGGGTCCCGATCGACCGGACTGTCGCTTCGGGAAGCGGGCCGCGTTCAGCTATGAGCTGTGCTGCCGACGGCGAACCACGGTCTGGCTCAACCGGTCTCACAGTATCGGCGCCCTCGTCAGATCCAGCCGACATCTACGCTCTCCTCAACTCGTACGTGGCATCATGTTCGGATGGCGTGGATGTGACGGTCGTCCCCGATCAGATACGCGATTCCGTTGCTGATGGCCGCTGCCGAGAGTTTGAATGGATTGACGTAGCGCCACCTTTCCGCACCGGTCGCGGCGTCGAGGGCGCGCAGTTGCCGGTCGCCGGTGACGAATACCGAGTTCCCTACCACCGCAATATTTTCCAGCCGGGTACCGTCATCCTGAACCTGCCAGCGAAGGCCGCCGGTAGCCGCGGCATGCGCACTGACACGGTCGAGGCGCAGCAGATAGAGGCCGTCACCGGCGGCGGTGGCGGCTTCGAAGTCGGCGTCGAAACTCTCCCACGACGGGGCGCCGCTGGCGGCGTCGTAGACGTAGGCCTTGGTGGCCTGGGATGTGAAGACCCGCCCGACCCCGACCACGGGGGTCGGGTCGGCGGCGCCCACGTCCGGGACTTGCCATCGAAGACTGCCGGTCGCGGAGTTCAATACGCACAGCACCCTGTCATCTGTGGGCACGGCGAGCAGCCCGTCGGCGACGGCCATCGTGCGCGCGGAGTATCGGCGTCCGTCCAGCGCTGCCCACCGCTCCGTCCCGGTCGCGGCATCCAGCGCGGCCAAGCCATTCTTGTCGAGATCGTCTCTGCCGGTGAAGACAAGCGTGCCGTCGGTATAGACCGGGGAACCGTAGTCGGGAGCCTCCCAGGCGACCACACCGGAGGCGGCATAGAGTGCGATAACACCGCGAGAACCGGTGTGTACGAACACTCTACCGCCCGCGGCGACCGGTGAATGGCTGAACCGTCCGCCTATCCCAGCCTTCCACTGCACCGCACCGGTCGCCGCGTCGAGCGCAAACACCGTGCCGTCGACGCTCACCGCGAACACCGAATTCCCCAGCACCGCAGGGCGTTCAGGGATATCGGATCCGAATTCCGTCATCATCGCGCCGATATCGGTCTTCCACAGCACGGAGCCCGGCGGGGGTGGCGGAGTCGACGGCCGCGTGCGTTCCCGGACTGCCAGAGCGGTGAGGAGACCACCGGCGCCGAGTACACCCGCCCCGACCCCACCGGCGGCCAACACGGTGCGCCGACGAACCCGTTGCGCGGTCGACGCGCCGGGCATCGGCTGCAGCCCGGGCTCCGGCGTTGGCGCTGCGGCAGCTGGCGGAGCCACAGTGGTCAGGGCTTGCGCCAGTTCGGCAGCGGTCGGCCGAAGGTGGGGATCGTCGGACATACACGCGGCGAGCAGGAACCGCACCTCGGGTGAGATCGCCTCCAGCCCACCGGATTCGAACGGCCCGTGTCCGGTCGAGGCGACCACCAGCACCGTAGCCAGCGCCGCCACGTCATCGGCAGGGCGCAACCCGGATGTCTCCTCGCGGGGACGTGCCTTGCCGAGCCGCGGGCCCTCCGGGGACAGATACACCGTGTCGGGACGCAGATCGCCGTGCACAAGACCCAAGGCGTGAATTCCGGCCAGCCTCGCGGCGACCCGCGCTCCCACATCCCTGACCGCTGCCTCGGGCAGTGGGCCGAACGCGGTCACGGCACGAGCCACTGATGGTGGCGATTCCGCACCGGCCGACGGCGCCCCCTCGCCTGCTCGCTCTCGACCGACCCCGTGCGAAGGACCTGTTCGGCCGACCGCATCCGCTGTCGGCGCCGCGAGGATCTGCGCCGTCGGCTCGGCCGCGGGTGTACCGGACTCGTTGACCGGCGCCGAGTCGGGTTGGGGGACTCGATGATCGGGTGAAGATTGTGGGGTGACCTCAGCGGTCGGCGTCGTCGCTGCCGGTGCGGTGGTTGGGTTGTGTGTCGCCGGTGCCGGGCTGCTACCGGGGTGAGCGGATTGGTGGTTGGTGCGGTTTTCTTGCCAGCGTCGGACTCGGGTGATGATGGTGGCCAGGCACAGTGCGGCGAGCGTGGCTGCGATCGCTTGGAACAGTTTCACTGCGATCAGGCCGAATCCGCCCAGTGGGGCGGATCCGTAGATGAGGTAGTCACCGGTCTGTTCGACTCGTATTGTCGGCACGCTCAGTATCAGGGCCAGGAATGCGAGTGCCGAGCCCGTTACCAAGGACAGCCACCATACGGTGACCAGCGGCCCGGCGGGGCGGCCTCGGAGGGTGGACTCGTCGGCCGGTGTTCGCGGGTCGCTCGCGCGCAGCACGTCGGCCACGATCATGTGCGGGAACCAGAGGTTGACCACCGGGCAGATCCAGCCGCCGATCACCCAGCCGATGGGGAGTCGATGCCGTGCGCGGCATAGTGTTTCGGCATTGCTGCGGGCGCGCCACAGCCAGGTGATGAACACGATTCCCGCTGCCAGTTGTATCAGTTGTCCGCCGTTGGTGATCCAGCTGTTGGATCGCCACTCCTGGCGTGTCGTTTGCCGTTCTTCCCAACTCCGCTCGAAGTCGGCGAGAGTGACCCAGTCGGAGACCGTGCTGACGAACATCATGGCGACGGCGCCCGCGACCAGGGTGATAGCCCAGACGCCGAGTGCTCCGATCGGCTGGACCTGCCGCCCGCTTCGCGCTACCTCGGCGCCCCACCGCATCGACATTGTCCGATCCCCTTCGGTTCAGCACGGCGACAGCAGCCCGCCGCCCCAGCGACAAACCATCGCATTGCACGAGAACACAAACGCGAAATATGCGCTGCCACAAGGCTTTCGTGAAGGCGGTCTGTCACGTGCCCCACACCTTACTATATGGCGTTCAGTTAGTAGATGCCATTCAGCAAGCGGGAGGTTCACCGCGCGGGCTATCGCTGGCGCCGGATTGCGACGACGATGGCACGACCGGCCGGGAAGGCCGACGTTCGGAACAGTTTCCGGCGCACATCCATCGGTCGATGCCGACCACGATCCGACTGGCAGTCTGCTGGAGCGGACGGCACGATGGCCTATTGTCGGTCTGGGACAAGGAGATCAGCGCGCGGGGTTGTCGAACAACCGGATACCGTCGCCGAGCAGGATCGGCGCGATGTGCAGGTCGACCTCGTCGACATGACGGCGGTTCGGTCCCGGTCATTGGAGTACCTCCACTCGTCACGCCGGCACACAGTGCCCGCTACACCGGTAGACGGGCCCGCCGATCGAAGGTCACCGAAAGTCATTGCACGGCACACGATCTGGCAACCAGCCCCTCTTACCGTCCAGCTGACCTACTCCGGTGAATATCGAACTACTGCATGGCATTAACTAACCTAACGCCATGTAGTAGCGTGTGACGCACACCATAGCCGGACCGGGGAGAGCTGTCGAGATGGCCGTAGAAACACAGCGGCGGCGTGCACGGATCCGGGAGACACGACCTCCGGTCGGCACGAGCGTCCGGGCAACGGCCGCGGTGGCCCAGGCGGAAGGAACCACATGCTGACGCAGGTTGCGGAGGGCGTACTGGTCCACCAGAGCGAGTTACTCCAGAACAACACCGTTGTCGTGCAAGGTCGGGCTGGTGTGTTGCTCGTCGACCCCGGGATTACGGGCGGCGAAATGGCCTGCCTCGCAAGCGATCTTCGCGGCTTGGGCCAGCCTGTTGTAGCGGGCTTCGCGACGCACCCCGACTGGGACCACGTGCTCTGGCACGCCGAACTTGGCCGCGCGCCCCGATACGGCACCGCCCGCTGCGCGGTGTTCATGCGAGATGTGCTGTCGAACCCGAACTGGAAGGCCCGCGTCACCGAAGGGCTACCGCTGGAGATCGCCGAGGACATACCGCTGGACCTGTACGGCCTCATTACCGGTCTGCCCGCCACAACGGTGCAGATTCCGTGGGACGGTCCTCGAGTGCGGATCATCGAGCATCCAGCCCATGCCCCGGGCCATGCGGGGCTGTTGATCGAGGAACGCAGGGTTCTCGTCGCCGGCGACATGCTGTCGGATGTCCTGATCCCGATGCTCGACGACTCGAGCAATACCAACGACCCGATTGAGGACTACCTGGTCGGGCTGCGGCTGCTCGAGGACATGGCAGGCGACGTCGATGTTCTTATCCCTGGTCACGGTTCTGTCTGCGGACCTGATCTGGTACGCGCGCGGATCGACCAGGACCGCGCGTACATTCATGCCCTGCGGGACGGCCGAATTCCCGACGATCCACGGCTCGGTCCCTCAGCCAAATCCGGCTGGGAGTGGGTGAACGATATCCATGCAGGGCAGATCCAAAGCCTGGCCCGAGACAGGCGAGCACAACGGGACGCCCACCTTGACGTACCATAGCCTCTCCGCAGACTCCGCGATCACGCTCGGGATCGCGCGGCTCGCCGACAGCCATCGGCACTGGGGAAATCGGCGCCGACGCGCCCTCGCCCTGGGCGATGGACTCCCCTCATCGCCGAAGTGGATCCGTGACCATTGGCCTGAACGCGCAGACATGCCGAAATTCGCCGAATTCGAGGACAGCGCTCATCGGCAGATCCCCGAGTCCTGCTGGAGTGCGGCACCAACACGAAGGGCCGGGTGCACTGAGCATGGCTCCGGTTCGGCCAATGGACCTCAGTTTGCGAGGCGGTCCGCGCGATGGTCGATGGCTGCTCCCACGCTGTGGCCATAGCGCCAGGTCGAAATTTGTCCTGGCGAGGCTATCGGCGCCGTTGGGCCACCTGCGTCGAACAATTCGGGACCCCTTCCGGAATGGTCCGATTCGCTGCGGCAGCGCGCGTTCCATTGTCGCTGAGACCTGTAACGATGTGAATCCCAGTACGGGGCGCTCGGAGCGCTCGATTGGGCCGCCACACATGCCATTTAGCAACTAAATGCCGTTCTGTCGTCGCGTGGTTTGTTCGACTCGGTGGGCTAGAGTGTCAACCGTGAGCGAGACGACGACTCGGCGAGTTCGTTTGCGAGCACAGACCACGAACGAGATCGAGGCGATCGCGATACGACTGCTCAGGGATGGCGGGCCGGGCGCGGTGACGTTGCACGCCATCGCACGGGAGATGGGCATGACCCCGGCCGGGCTGTACTCCTACTACAACAGCCGCGACGACCTGCTCACCGCGCTGAGCGCGCAGGTGTTCGAAGACCTGCGCAAACAACTCGAGACCGCGCGCGATGGTGTGCCGGAGTCCGATGCCGCCGGACGAATCATGGCGTGGGCACAGGCGTTTCGTGACTGGGCCATCACCAACCCGGAGGGGTTCCGGCTGATCTACGCCGACGCCGTCCCGGGCTACCGACGACCGCACGATGGACCCGCAGCCGAGGCCGCCTGCCGAGTCGGCGCCGGATTCGTCGGCCTAGCGGCGGCAGTGTGGCCGCGCGCCGCCGCAACACAGACGATCGAGACCTCGTGGTCCGACTACGAGGATGTCCTCGTCGACCGCACCCGCGCGCAGTTTCCCGACCTGCCGCCCGCGGTATTGGCTCTCGCACTGCGCATGTGGGGGCGAATGCACGGACTGGTCGCCCTGGAGGTGCACGGGCACCTCACCCCGCTCACACACCGCCCGGACGCGTTGTACCACGCCGAAATGCTGGACCTGATCCAATCCCTCTACATCGACCCCAACCCTTAGCTTCCGGATCCGCGGGGTCGTCCGTGAGCTGGATGACCGGCACGGCCAACTCGTCCACCCGCGGTGCCGACTGTCAGCAACCCCGAGGATTCGAACCTGCGACACGTAACCTGGGGGTTCTTGTCAGCTCAATTCCTTCATGATTTCAAGTACTGCGTTCGAACTGCTCGAATGCAGTTCCCTCCCGTGCCTTCGGCGGGGCGCGATATAGATGGGAACAGGACCGACCAGCATCTTCTTGTCGGCAGGTTAGTGATCGAAGCCGACTTCGCGCTGTGATGGCCGCATAGTTCGCTCGATCTTGCAGGGAAGCTCGTAGGTTGCCGGTCGTCACGTGCGACCCAGTGTGTCAGCCCTCTGGCTGGCTCGGCCGCGCCCTGATAAGTGGTTGTGCCGCTGGGTGGGACTGGGTTCGCTAGGTTGCCTGGGCCCGTGATCGCGGGCGGATGGGGACCGGGCTGTGCTCCGTCCATCGGCAATGACGGAGGAAGGCCCATCGAGCCCACCCAACGCACTATCAGCCAATCGCCGAGCGCCTCAAGTCTTGGCGATCGCTCTGGTCACGACGACGACCCCCCGTGGAGGAGCACACAGAACGTGGGCCAGCTCTACTGTCGGCTGCCAGCCTGAAGGGACCACCGGTTTGCCATGAGCATGGGACCGGGTTGCGTCCGGT